>JBBRPS010000148.1:0-15613 GCA_038227745.1 Gemmatales bacterium
CTGCTGGACGACGCGCACGTCATCGCCCGCTGGTCGCAGGCCAAGGCCACAGTCCGGGCAGATCTCCGGGAGGTAATCGTGAGGGGGCGTGGTAAGCAGCTCGGGCGGGACCAAGAGGCGCTCGTGCTTGGGGTGCCCAGGTTGGGAGAGGGGGCCGAGCTTCGGGGTTTCACACCTCCTGCCGCCCGCCCGCGGGGGCGGGCTCCTCCTCCGCCCAGAGGCGGCGAATCACCTGGAGCCGGCGCTCGACCGTGCTCAGGCAGCAGCCGAGCCGGCCGGCGATTTCCTGGTTGGTGTACCCCTCCATCTTCCACACGGCGAGCGTCCGCAGGCCGGGGTCGTCCAGCCGCCGCAGCAGGCGCTCACACTCCTCGGCGACCTGCGCCGCGAAGGCCGGGGAGGGCTCCTCGGCGACGGCCCACGCGAGCTCGTCCTGTCCCTCGTCGCGGCCCGCGGCCCCGGCGAGGGCGGCCTCGTCCAGGACGACGCCGCCCCCGCGCTTCTGCCGGCGCTCGTCGCGCTTGAGGTGCGCGGCCTTGCGCCGCGTGAGCACCACGAGGACGCGCCACAGGCCGTCCCTGTCGTCCAGGTCGGGGAAACGCCCCTGCTCCGCGCCGCGGCAGAAGCTGTCGAAGGCGCTCAGGGCCACGTCCTCCTCGTCGGCCGCCCGGCGCGGCGTGCCCCGGAGGGTCGCGCGCGCCAGCTCGACCAGGCGCTCGAAGTAGCGCTGCCACAACTTGCCCGCCGCCTGGTCATCGCCGCGGCGGGCCTGGTCGATCCAGCCGCTCACCGAACCGGGGGTCGTCATTGCGGGGGTCCCTTGCAAAGAGAGGGGGAAAAGGTCAACGCCCCACCTTCGCCTGGGAGCGGGTCGTTGAAAAAAGTCCGGGGCTGATTGTAGCCCCCGTCGCGACCGGCAGCCAGCGCCGGCGGCGCCGGGCGGCAAGCGGGGCGGAACAAATCCGGTCCGGCGTGCGGGGCTGTGCAGGGTTTCGGGCATGTGGTATAAAGGGAGCGTGACATTAGCGTCCGGACGAATGCGAGTAAACCGTATAGCGCCATGCCGCCACCCCGGCAATTCGTCCCCACCTCGCACCGGTCCCCGAAAGGCATCTGCGAACAGAACGGGGCCGGAACGGACTCCCGGTCTCAGTAAAAAAAGCCGGTGGCCAGTGGCTCGTGGCGCAAGAGGGGAAACCCTTTTCTGCCGCCCCCTGTTCCGGAGGGATCACTCATGACCTGGTACCACCTGCGGACGCTTCCTCGTCTCCCCAGAGTTGTGCCGGTCCGCGCGTGCCGTTACCGGCCGTCCCTCGACCTCCTGGAAGACCGCCTCGCCCCGGCCGTCTTCACGGTGATCGACCCCCGCGACAGCGGCACCGGCGTCGGCCCCGTCGGCGACTTGCGCTATTGCATCACCCAGGCCAACGCCACCCCCGGCCTCGACACGATCCAGTTCAACATTCCCAAGAACGGCGTCCACACGATCGACCTGACCTCCGCCCTGCCGGCCCTCACCGATGCCGTCCTCATCGACGGCTACACGCAGCCGGGCGCCCGCCCGGCCAACCCGCCGGCCGGCACCGGCGCCGTCCTGGCCATCGAATTAAGCGGCGCCGCGGCCAAGCGGGGCGTCAGCGGCCTCACCCTCACGGCCCCCGGCTCGACCGTCCGCGGCCTGGCGATCAACCGCTTCGACCAGTTCGGCATCCTCCTTACCGGCGCGAAGGCCACCGGGAACCTCATCGAAGGCAACTTCATCGGCACCGACATCACCGGCCGCAAAGCCGTCGGCAACGGCGCGGACGGCGTCGGCCTCCTGCTCGGCGCCGGCAGCAACATCGTGGGCGGCACCGCGCCCGGGACAGGCAACCTCATCTCCGGCAACCGCCTCAACGGCGTCGAGCTCGGGGACAGCACCGTGGGCAACGTGGTGCAGGGCAACCTCATCGGCACTGACGTTACGGGCACCGCCGCCCTCGCCAACGGCGGCGACGGCGTGCTGCTGTTCGGCGCGAAGGGCACCACGGTCGGCGGCACCACGGCGGGCGCACGCAACGTCATCTCGGGCAACGCCTTCTTCGGCGTCGAACTAGGCGCCGGGGCCGGCGGCAACGTGGTGTCGGGCAACTTCATCGGCACCGACATCACCGGCACCGCTGCCCTCGGCAACGGCGGCGGCGGGGTGTCCCTGGCCGGTGCCACGGGCAACATCGTGGGCGGCACCGCGCCCGGGACAGGCAACCTCATCTCCGGCAACGCTTTCGCCGGCGTCCAGTTCGGCCAGGCGGTTGCCGGCAACGAAGTTCAGGGGCCGAGCGGCAACGCGGTGCTGGGCAACTTCATCGGCACCGACATCACCGGCACCAAACCGCTCGGTAATGCGACCGCCGGCGTTTCGCTCGATGGCGGGACGGGCAACACCGTCGGCGGCCCGACCGCGGGGGCGGGCAACGTCATCTCCGGCAACGGCGGCGCCGGCGTCCTGTTCGGCGCCGCGGCGGGCGGCAACGCGCTGCAGGGCAACTTCATCGGCACGGATGTCGGCGGCACGGGCGCCCTGCCGAACGCGGGGGACGGCGTCCTTCTCGTTCTCGGGGCCGCGAACAACACCATCGGCGGGACCGCGGCCGGGGCGGGCAATGCCATCGCCTTCAACCGTACCGGCGTCCTGCTCCTCGATAGCACGACGACCGGCAACAGCATCCTGGGCAACGCGGTCTTCGCCAATTCCGGCCCGGGCATCGACCTCGGCGGCGATGGCGTCACGCCCAACGACGCGCTCGGCCACACCGGGCCCAACAACTTCCAGAACTTCCCCGTCCTGACGCAGGTCACCGCCGCCGGCGGCAGCCGCACGGTCTTCGGCCGCCTGGACAGCACGCCCGGCACGACGTTCCGGGTCGAGTTCTTCGCCAACGCCGCCTACGACCCGTCCGGTTACGGCCAGGGCCAGGTCTTCCTCGGCTCCGTGGACGTCGCCACCGACGCCGCCGGCCAGGCGACATTCAGCTTCACCTACACCGCGGACCCCGCGCGCCCGTTCCTGACGTCCACGGCCACCGGCGCCGCGGGGAACACGTCCGAGTTCTCCGGCCGGGACCTGCCGCCGGTCAACGACGTTCCGGGGCCGCAGATGACCCGGGAGAACGTCCCGATCGCGGTCGATGCCGGCACGGGCCCGCCGATCCGCGACCCGGACAACAACGGCACCGACCCGCTGCAGGTCACGCTGACGGTCGGCCACGGCACGCTGACGCTGGCGACCCTCGCGGGGCTGACCGGTTCGGGCGACGGCACGTCGCAGTTGACCTACACCGGAACCCTGGCCGCTCTGAACGCGGCCTGGGTGGGGCTGACCTACACACCGGCGCCGGGCTATGACGGCGCGGACACTGTGACGCGGACGACCAACGACCTCGTGGCCCCGGAGCTGGGCGGCCCCGGCGTCGCCACCTCCAGGGTTCCGATCACGGTTATCGACGTGGTCAACCCTCCCGACCTGGCGGTCAGCGATGCGTCGGGGAACGAGGGACAGGCGCTGCCGCTGCTCGTCCGCGCCGCCACGGTGGACACGGACGGCTCGGAGGGGCTGGCGCTGCGGGTCAGCGGCGTGCCGGCCAAGGCCACGCTGTCCGCGGGCACCGACAACGGCAACGGCGTCTGGGCGCTGACCCCAGCGCAGCTGAACGGGCTGACTCTGAAAACCGCGGACAACTTCACCGCTACCCTGACCGTGACGGCGACGGCCACCCTGCTGGCGACCGGGGAGACCGCCGCCACGACGCGCACGCTCCTCGTAACGGTGGCGAACGTGGCCCCCACGGCGACCCTGGGCAATGACGGCCCAATCACCGCGGGCGGCACGGCCACCGTCTCCTTCACCGGCCCGTCCGACCCGTCGTCGGCGGACAGGGCGGCCGGCCTCCACTACAGTTTCGCCCTGCGCCCCGCCGACCTGGCGGCGAGTTACGCGACGGCGGGCGCGGGCGCCGGCCAGGGCTTCCCACTCACCGCGGCCGGCACCTTTGCCGTTTACGGCCGCATCTTCGACAAGGACGGCGGCTTCACGGACGCGACGACGACCGTCACCGTCCTCCGGCCGCCGGCGGCCGACCTGGCCATCGTCAAGACGGCGGGCGCCGCGACCGTTTCGGTGAACAGTCCGCTGACCTACACGCTGACGATCACCAACCTCGGCCCGGACGCCGCCGACGGCGTCATGGTGCTGGACGCCCAGGGCGGCGGGGAGATCTTCGTCGGCGCGGACGGGACCGGCTGGCAGATCAGCCAGGCGGGCGGCGTGGTCACAGCGACGACCGCGTTGCTGGCGGCCGGCGCGACCTCGACGATCACCGTCTCGGTGGTGGCGCCGGCCGTCGCCGGCACAGTCACGACCACGGCGGCGGTGACGTCGAGCACGCCGGACGGCAACCCGAACAACAACGCCGGCAGCGCGACGGTGGAGGTGACCGCCGCCCCGATCAACGACCCCCCACCCCCAATCAGCCCGCCTCCACCAAGTCCACCGCCGCCGAGCCCGCCGGCGGTCAGCCCGCCTCCACCAACTCCGCCGATGGCCAGCCCGCCGATGGTCAGCCCGCCGATGGTCAGCCCGCCTCCACCAACTCCACCGATGGCCAGCCCGCCGACGGTTAGCCCGCCTCCACCAAGTCCACCGCCGCCGAGCCCGCCGGCGGTCAGCCCGCCGGCGGTCAGCCCGCCTCCACCAACTCCGCCGATGGCCAGCCCGCCGACGGTTAGCCCGCCTCCACCAAGTCCATCGCCGCCGAGCCCGCCGACGGTCAGTCCGCCGACGGTCAGCCCGCCTCCATCAACTCCGCCGCCGGCCAGCCCGCCGGCCAGCCCATCGGCGAATCCGCCCCCGGTGAGTTTGCCCTCGGCGAGCCCGCCCCCGGGGATTCTGCCCCCGGTGAGCGCGCCGCCCGTCAGCCCGCCCCCGGTGGCGTCCCCGCCTACCATCACCGCCGTGCTGACCACGGCGGTGCCCACGGCAACGCCGTCGCCTGGCCTCGTGCTCGGCGCCGGACTGCAGGCCGCGATAACCTTCATCGCGGCAGTGCCGCCTGTCCCGGAACGCCTCCCGATCACAGTCGGGGGCGGGCTGCCGGACGACGAAGGGGCCCTGACTCCCCCAAGCACGCAGAGGGCGCTGGCGTTCGGCTCGCGCTTCGACGGCAGTGCCGGGCCGGCACTGCCTCCCGTCAGCGCGATGTCCGCCGTGCAGGCGCGCCTGGTGATCCGGCCGGCGGTGCTGGGCGCCGGCCGCGCCCTGCCGGACCCGGAGGAGCAGTCGCTGCAGCAGGCCATTCAGATCGTGGCCGCCACGCTCGATGGGGACGACAGCGTTCACCTCGTGGAAGTCCTCCTGGGCAGGAATGCTGTACCGGCCACGACGCGCCTGATCCCCGCGGGCAGAACCCGGCCGCCGGTCCTCGACGCTCCCCAGGCTGCGGTCGTCGTGGCCCCGGCCGCGGCCGCCGTGGGCCCGGAGGCGATGCTGGCCGACACGCCGACACCGCTGGGGCAACTGGTGAAATGGGTGGCGCTCCCGGCGGGCGTCGCGCTCGCCGCGGCGGGCTGGCTCTGGTACCGCGTGCCGCGGCCGGGGCGCCGCCGGCTGACTCCTGACTCCTGATACCTGATACCTTACAATTTATCCCTGGAAACTCCTTTGCAGAGGGGTGCGCCGATGACGGGAGCGAATCACAAGGGCCTCGAGTTACTGCCGTTGCCCCTCGTCCTGCTCGTGGACGAGGTCTGCGGCCGGTTTGAGGCCGCCTGGCAAGCAGCGGGCGCGGGCGACACCGCCCCGCGGCTCGAAGACTACCTCACGGCCGCGCCGGCGGAGGGGCGCGCGGAGCTGGCGCGCGAACTGCTCCTGATCGACATGGCGTACCGGCACCGTGTCGGCCGGGCGCCCGGTGCGCAGGAGTACCTGGAGCGCTTCCCCGGCCTCGACCCCGGCTGGCTGGCCGGTGCCCTGGAGGCAGTGTGGGAGCGCACCGCCAATCCCACCCAGGCGCCTCCCGGCCAGAAGGCCGATGGGCCGGCGCCGACGCTCGCCCCGGCCGCCACGAACACCAGCCGGGTCGTCCCCGCACCGGCCCCCCAGGGCGCCGCGCCCGCCCCCTTCACCCTGCCGTTCCGGTTCGACGACTTCGAGATGCTCGAGGAGATCGCCCGCGGTGGCATGGGGGTGGTGTACAAGGCGCGGCAGGTGAGCCTCAACCGCACCGTCGCGCTCAAGATGATCCTGGAGGGCGGGCCGCTCACGGGGGAGGCGGTGCAGCGCTTCCACCGCGAGGCCCAGGCTGCCGCCAGCCTGGACCACCCCAACATCGTGGCCATCCACGCCAGCGGGACGCACGCCGGCCGCCCCTTCTTCGCCATGGCCTACGTCGAGGGCGACGACCTCCGCGAGGTGGTGCGCCGACACGGGTTCCCGCCGCCGCCGCAGACCATCGCCATCATGCGGGCCGTCGCCGAGGCGGTCGGCTTCGCCCACGGGCACGGCATCATCCACCGCGACCTCAAGCCGCAGAACGTGCTGCTCGACCGCCAGGGCCGGCCGCGCGTGACCGACTTCGGCCTGGCCTACCACCTCGGCGAGGACGGCGTGGGCGAGCGCCTGACCTGCACCGGCCAGGTGCTGGGGACCCCTGCCTACATGGCGCCCGAGCAGGCCGAGGGCCGCCACGAGGCGATCGGCCCGGCGACGGACGTCTACGCCCTGGGTGGCATCCTCTACTTCCTGCTGACGGGGCAGGCGCCGTTCCAGGGGCGCAGCATGGCCAATGTACTCTGCCAGGTCATGACGGGGGCGCCCACATCGCCGCGGGAGTTCAACCCTCAGGCGCCCGCCGCGCTGGAGGCCATCTGCCTGCGCTGCCTGGAGAAGGACCCGGCCAACCGTTACCCCACTGCGGACGCCCTGGCGGCGGCGTTGCGCGACCTCCCCCCGGAGGCGCTGTCGATGGACGACAAGGGGGTGGCAACCCACCGCTCCCTGTCGGCGGCCCCGTGGGCGGCGGGGCAGACGTCCGTGAAACAGTCCTGGGCAGCAGCCGCAGAGCGACCGCGGCGGAAGCGAGTCGTGCTCGCCGCCGCCGCCCTGGCCGGCATCGCGGCCGCCGTCTGGCTGGCGGTCACTCACCTGGGGTCGGAGCCGGCGACCGTCCCCACTCCTCCCGACGACGGCAAGCGTGCGGAAGCGCCCGCGCCGGTCGCGCCGGTCGCGCCGGTCGCGCCGGTCGTGGCGGCAAAGGTCGAAATCCCGAAGGAGCCGCGCGCCGACTTCGGTCTGACGGTCGCGATGGTCGGGGCCAAAGGCGCGGTCTTGCAGCCAGGCCCCGACGACCTCCGCAGCCTGGGGGCGGGGGAGACGGTGAAGTTCCGGATCAAGGTCGATCGGCCGGCTTATGTGGGCGTCTGGTCGATCGACGCGGACGGCACGGTCTACCAGCTGTTCCCGAATCATCGGGAGCCGGAACATCAATTCAAGCAGGACGAGGAGCGCGTCGTGCCGCAGACGCCGGCCTACGCCGACGCAACCAAGGGGACGGGGAAGTTCGACTGGGTCCTGGTCCGGGCCTCGACGCGCCCCTGGGGCGTGGACGAGGGCCGGGCCGCGGATGCGTTCCGCCTCTTCGAGGACCGGGAACGCGACCAGTGGGCGAAGAAGGCACGCGGCATCCGCCTGGAGCGACAGGTGCCCCTCGCGGAGGCCGTGCTGAAGTACCGCGTGGGGCCGCAATGAAGAAGGGCTCAGGACTTCAAGCCCACGGGCCGCGCCCCGTGGGTCTGTTCCCGCAGGAGGGCTGCCGCTCATGAACGCGAACGTGGCCACGGCGCGCCGGTGGCGCGGCGTTTTCGCCCTGGCTCTCGGGGGCTTCCTCTGTGTGGCGGCGCGGCCGGGGCCGGCATCGGCGCAGTCGCTGTCCGTGACGTTGCGGCGGGCCGACGAGCTGTACCGGGCGGACAAGCTGCCGCAGGCGGAGACGCTGTACCGGCAGGCCCTCAACACCGCCGACGGCACCGACCGCCGTCATTGCTCCGAACGCCTGCTGGACATCTACGCCCAGGTGGGCCGGCCGGACCAGGCCATCCAGACCGGCCTGGACTACGAGCGCTGGCTGCGGCGCGTCGGCGACCTGGCGCGGGCGCGGGAGCTGGCCCTCGACCTCGGCCACTGGCACCTGGTTTTGGGGCACTTCGTCGCCGCCGAGTCGCACCTGCGGCGGGCGCTCGCGGAGGTCAAAGGCGCCGCGCTGCCGCCGGCCCGCCAGGTCGTGGCCCTGACGTACCTGGCCCTCGCCGCGGAGAAAAAGGGCGACCGCGCCCAGGCCGGCCAGGCCTGGCGCGACGTCGAGGCGTTCGCCCTCGCCTGGCTGGACGACCCGCGCCGCGAGTTCGACATGCCACTGCGCATCGCGTGCGTCTGCCGGCTGGTCGATAGCTACCGCTTCCAGGGGCGCGCCAAAGAGGCCATCCTGCGGCTCGAAAAGATTCTGCCGGCCTTCGACGGCCTGAAGAAGCCGGACCCGGTCGGCCTGCGCGACGCCCTGCGCCAGCTGGCCGCCCACTTGAAGGCGGTGGGGCGCCTCGCCGACGCCGAGAAACGCCTGAAGGAGGCGCTGGCGCTGCACCGGCAGCAGGTGACGGGCGACCCGGTCACCCTCGCCGACCTGTCCTGGGAGCTGGCCGACGTGCTGGAGCGGCAGGGGCAGACCAAGGAGGCGGCGCCGCACTGGGGGCAGGCGGCCCGGCAATACCGGGCCGCGCTGGCGGACTCCCGCGCGGGGGCGCTGGTCGCCTTCTGGAAGCTGCACGAATTGTACCAGCGCACCAGCCAGTACCAGCGTGCCCTGAAGCTGACGCAGGGCCAGGCCGAGCAGTGGGCCGGCGGCCTGATCGAGCCGCGGCTGCACGCCGAACAGGGCCGGCTGCACGTCCTCCTCGGCGAGTACGCCCCGTCGCGCCCCCTCCTGGCCGGCGCCGTCCGCGACCTGGAGGGCCAGTCGCCGCTCAACCTGGTCGAGCTGCCCGCCGCCCTGCTCACCCTGGGCGTCGCCGAGCTGGCCACCGGCGACCGGGCCCGGGCCGAGAAGGCGGGCCGGCGTTGCCTGGATCTGTACCGGGTACACGGCCTGCCCGACGACCTGGTGCTGGTCGAGGCGTACAACCTGCTGGGCAACTGCACCGCCCACGACGGCGACTACGCCGAGGCCATCAAGCACTTCCGCGCTGGCGTCGGCCGCTGCCCCGGGCTGGGGCCGGCGGCCGACCGGCCGCACTACAACCTGCTGCTGAACATCGCCCTGCTGCTCAAGGCCCAGGGCGACCAGGAGCGTGCGCTGATCGCCTGCCGCGACGCCCGCTCCGTCTACCAGCGCTTCGCCGCCCCGGACGCGCTCGGCTTCGCCGCCCTGGACGCGGCGGCGGCCGCGATCCTCGCCGCCCGGGCGCGCCTCGACGAGGCCAACGCCCTGGCCCCGAAGATCCTGGAGCGCTGCCGCAAGCACGACATCGTCCGCGGGCCGCTGGTACTCACGGCCCGCCACTGCCAGGCCCTGTTCCACCTCCCCAAGCGCAACTTCGACGCGGCGGAGCGGGCCTGGCGCGAGGTGGAGGAGCTGCACGGGCCCAAGTCGCCGCTGCGGCCACGCACGCTGAATTATCTCGGCCTGACGCGCGAGGCGCAGGGCAGGACGGACGACGCCGTGGCGCTGTACCGCGCGGCGCAGAAGCTGCAGGCGCAGAACCCGCGGGCGTTCCCCGTCACTCACTTCACGACGCTGTGGCGGCTGGCCAGCCTCGCCGACCGTCGCGGCGAGAGGGCCGAGGCTCGCGCCCTGCTCGAGGGCGCCGTCGCGGTGGTCGAGAAGGCGCGCCTGCGCACCTACGGCGATGCGCAGCAGCGGGCGGCGTTCTTCGCGCAGTTCGCGCCGGCGTTCGAGCAGCTGGTGGCGTGGGCCGTGCGCGACGGCGATGTGCCGGCCGCGGTGATCGCCGTCGCGCGCGGCCGCAGTCGCACCCTGCTCGACCAGCTGCTGCTGGCGAACATCGACCCGCGCCAGGGCCTGCAAGGGCCGCAGGGGGAGGAGCTGCGCCGGCGCGAGGAGGGGCTGCGCAAGCGCATCGCCGCTCTCCGCGCCCGCGCCCTGCTGATCACTCCGGAGTCGCTGGACACCGAGAAGGCGCGGCGGCTGCTCACGGACCTGGACGCGGCCCAGCGGGACTACAGCGAGGCGTACCGCGAGATCCTGAACGCCAGCCCAGTCTACCGCAACCTCGCGGGGCAGGAGTTCACCGCGGCGACGTTGAGGCGGCTGCGCGACCGCGCCCTCGGCCCGAAGAAACTGTTGCTGGTCTACCATGTCGGCCGGCGCGAGAGCCACCTGCTGCTGCTCGGCGATCGGTCGGCGGAGGCGTTCGCGCTGACGGTCCCGGCCGCGGTAGCGGAGCGCGCGGCCCCGCCGGCGCCGCCGCTCCTGGCGGACGTGCTGGGGCGGACGCGCGGGATCCGCCTCAAGGCGGAGTTGGGGCAGCCGGACCTGCCGCCGCCGGCGGCGGCCGCCGCCGCCGTCCCGCTCGGCCAGGACGTGCTGCGGGCCCTGGTCGGGCATTACCTCCAGCAGGTGAGCGACCCGACGTTCCGGCCGACGCGCGGCCTGCGGCTGCAACCCCGGGGCGCCACCCGCCCGCTGCCGGCGCAGCGGCCCGAGTTGCTCGCCGACGTCGTACTGCCCGCCGCCGCCCGCGTGCGGATCCGCGAACTGGCACCGGAGTGCCTGATCGTCGTCCCGGACGGGGCCCTGCACAAGCTGCCGTTCGAGGCCCTGCTCCTGAAGGCCGGCGAGCGGCCCGTCTACGCCCTCGATGAACTGCCGCCGCTGGTCTACGCCCCGTCGGTGGCGGTCCTCGCCCGGCTCGCCGACCAACCGCCCGCGGCGCCGGCGGGCCTGCGGTCGCTCCTGACCGTGGCCGACCCGGCCTACCCCCGGGCCGCGAAGGGCGGGCCGCAGGGCCTGTGGGACCAGTTCCTGCCGCTGCCGCACACCCGGGAGGAGTCCGTGCGCATCAGCCGTTGCTTCGACCCCGCCCAGGTCCTGGCCCTGCGCGGCGACCGGGCCACGGAAAAGGCGCTGGCGGAGGGATTGGCGGGGCGGCACGTCGTCCACATCGCGGCCCACGGCATCACCGACGACCGCTTCGGCAACCTGTTCGGGGCACTGGTGCTGACGCCGTCGGCGGGGCGAGCGGCGCCGGGGGACGACGGCTTCCTGGAGCTGCACGAGATCCAGACGCTGCCGCTGGACCGCTGCGAGCTGGCGGTCCTCAGCGCCTGCAACACGAACGTCGGCCCACAGCGGGCCCTGGAGGCGGGCGTCACGCTCGTCGTCCCCTTCCTGGCGGCCGGCGCTCGCCGCGTGGTCGCCAGCCATTGGAGCGTCGATGACGAGTCCACGGCGGAGTTGATGGCACGGTTCTTCCGCGAGGTGACCGCCGTCAACGCCGGGCGGCCGGCGGCGTACGCCCGGGCCCTGCGGGACGCCCGGCGCCAGGTGCGCGCCCGGGCCGGCTGGTCGGTGCCTTACTTCTGGGCGCCCTTCGTCCTGGTCGGCCCCCCCGACGGGACGGGGGTTGCCCCGTGAACGGGAAAAGGCCACGGGGCTCCGAAGAAGCGCCACGGCCTTTTTCGCCATTGAAGGTCTCGATCCGCCTACCGCGCCCCGCGGACCGAGGCGATCACCATAATGAACGGGATGGCAGGTTCTTGAACGCGCCAAAGGGGAGGGCGCCAAAGGGGGCGGGCACGAATAGGGTAACGTTAAGCCGTGGCTCGTCGCTTGCGTCGCTGCGGAAGACATGTCCCTCGCGGAGAAGGAGGAGCGACCCATGATCCGACTGCTGTCCGCCACCGGTTGTCTGGCCGCGCTGCTGTCCTGCGGCGCCGCTCCCGGGGGAGACAAGGCCGCCTCGAAACAGGGCGGGAAGGGCGAGCAACAGCTCACCGACTACCTCAAACTGCGGAACGTGAACGGCGGGCAGGTCGTGCCCATCACCGCCGCGCCGCTGGCGCAGACCTTCCCAGATTACCAGTTCTTCGCGGTCCGCTTCCGCCAGTACCCCGTCGCCCGCGTGCTCCCCGAAGGCATGAAGGCGTCGAACCTCTTCGCCGTGAGGGGTGACAAAGTGGAAACCCTCAAGACCGGCCAGGGCCTGAAGGGGTTCTTCCGTTCCCACGCCCCGGCGGTGAAGGAAGAGGAGGACGCCGCTCCTGTGCTGCAGTCCTGGCTGTGGCTCACGCAGGAGTTCGTCCAGGACGGCTTCTATAAGTTTGAGATCGATAAAAGCATCTCCGCCGAGCGGAAGGGCGGCCGCCTCAGCGTCACCGGGCGCGAGGTGGTGATGGCGGGGGGCAACGGCGAGATCCGCGCGACGCTGACCTTCGATCAGGGCGGCAAGCTGGAGAAGGCGGTGGAGAAGGTCAAGGTCCGTCCGGGCCCGCGCCCGATCTGCCAGGCGACCAAGCTGCTCGACCCCGACCCGGTCGTGCGCCGCATGGCCGAGCAGGACCTGCTCTACATGGGGGTGGCGGCGCGAGCGTACCTGATGGAACGGCGCGCCGGGGCAGCGCCCGAGTTGCGTCAGGCCATCGACCGTTTGTGGGAGCGGATTCAGAAGGAAGGCTGGTAGCAGAAGTCTCGCGGGGCCTCCCCGGACAGAGGGCGTTGCCATGCCGCGCTGGGTGTTCCTGCTGGGCGTCGGTCTGCTGCTGGTAGCGCTGGCGTTCGTGGTGACGTGCGCGGTACTTGGGCCATCGCCGGGAATCACCGAGGCGAACGTCAGGCGCATCAAGCCGGGGATGAAGCCGGCAGAGGTGGAGGCCCTGCTCGGCGGGCGACCTGCGCGCATGACTATCGAGTCCTGGGCCGACGAGATGGGCCTCCTGTGGCCGGATCCCGGCGTGTGGGTTTGGGACGGGGCGACCGGCTCCGCCCGGGTGAGGGTGGACGTGACTGGCCGGGTGGAGAGCGCGCGTTGGGTGCGCCACGGCCCCGGCCCCTCCCTCCTCGACCGCCTCCGCAAGCAAGCCGGCTTGTGACCGCCCCGCGGGCCGCACAGGACGCCGCTGGCGCCGCCCCGCTCACCGCAGAAGCCCGAAGGCTGGCCAGAGGCAGGAGCGGCGTCTGACGCCGTCCTGGCACGCGGGCGCCCCGGTCAATAGATGCGTCCCCTTTTCGGACTCAAGCGCCTTGTCGGCTCCTCAAGGGCGGTAAAGGTGCCTGCCCCCTTGAAGCCTCGGACAAATCTTCCCCATAGCTCCGGGTGGCATCTCAGGATGTCGTCAGCACAGCAAAATCCACGGATCGGGGGTTGTCAGTCCGTGTGGAGGCGTCGAGGATTTCCATCGCCACCACGTCGCCGGCGGCGTCGTAGTCGAGGATCACACCGGGCTTGTCCTCGTCGCTCTCCTCGACGGCGGCGTTGCGGAAGACGATCCGCAGCACGTCCACCTCGGGGTCGTAGGTCACTTTCATCACTTTCTCCAGTATTTGCCGAGCTTGCTGGTGCGGTAGACCGTGACGACGAGGTTCGGGTCCACGTCCTCGGCCACGACCGCCCGCAAAAGGAAGATGCGGCCGCCGCCGAAGTCCACCTGCGACTGGTACGCCTTCTTCCCGTCCGGGGTGTCAACGACTTGCTGCGGGTTGGCCAGCACGTCGTCCACCAGGGTCTGAGGGATGCCGCGCCGGGCCATCTCCTCCGGGCATGGCGAGAGTATCGGAAGCTCATTCCGCGGCCTCCGCGTTCGGCAATGGGCGTCCGTTCAGATTCCGGGCTGGGGCTGTTTGCGGGGACGCCCTCGTGGGTGGCCGCCAATCCGCAGGCGGAGGCGCCGAGCGATGGCCTGCGCCCACCCCTCCTCCCCGAACGGCCGTCCGCTCGTCACCGACCGCCGCCCCGCCTCCAATTCCCCCGCCGTCAGCGGCGTATGCACCCACGCCCGCCAGCGCGCCTGCCGCACCGCCTCCGTCGCCCCGAGACGCTCCCAGCACGGCAGCACGCTGAGCAGCGGATCGGCCCTCCCCAGGGCGTGCGCCGCGTAACTGCTCCAGGGGTACTCCGCCAGGTCGGCCACCATGCCGGCGCGCAGGAGGTTCGCTTCGAGGTAGCGCAGCACCGTCAAGGCATGATCGTCGTCCTGGACCACGGGGCTCTTGAACCGGCCCTGCCAGACGTGCCCGACCGTGGCGTGGCCGCGGTGGTAGCGCCAGGTGTGGGCCACCGTCAGCGACTGCAGCACGCGGCTGATCGACTGCCCGTCCTCGGGCTGGAGCAGCAAGTGGAAGTGGTAGGTCATCAGGCAGTAGCCGTACAGGCGGAAGGGGTAGCGCTCCTGCGTCTGCGCCAGCGCCCGCAGGAAGGCGCGGTAGTCATCCTCGGCGCAGAAGACGGCGGCGCGGTTGTTGCCCGGTTAATGGCGTGGTAGAGCAGGCCATCGGCGGTCGGTCGTGGCTGGCGTCCCATGACGCCAACCTAGCGACGCGCTGCCCGGCCGACCACCAGAAAATGATCGGACACCAACTGCCGCAGCAGCAAGGGAAGGAGCGATGACTCACGTCAGGTCCAGGGCCGCCTTCAGGCAGTCATTGAGTTGCTGTTTGAGAACGTCGGCGAGGTGCCCGAGGATCTGGAGGACGCACGATTGATCGACCGTGTACAAGTTGTTGCAGGAGACGAGCGACGGCCCGGTCAGCCCCGATGCGGCCCCCTCCGGCGTGAACGGGTCAATGAGGAAATGGCTCGGGTCGCCCTGGCGGCGAAGGTTCCCGGTGATCATCGCGACGATGGTCTTGCGGATCTTCGGGTTGTCCCGGTCGTCCTGCACCACCAGGGCAGGGCGCTTCTTCCCCTGCGGAATATCCGTGAAGGGGAAGTCGAGCCGGACGACGTCTCCCCGCTTCATGGCCGTCCCTGTTGGTAGCTGTCCAGCAGCGGGTCGCGATCGTCGTCTTCCCGCATGTTGTGTTCGATCAGCAGCGCCACGGCCCGCATGTCAGGCATGTCATCTTCCAGGAGGGACCGCAGTCGCTCGTACACGTCGGCTCGGAGGATCACGCACTCGGCACCGACCTCGGGAGGGATCACGCGCACAACAGAGCCCTGCAGAAGTTCCTGACACTGCTGTTCGGTCAGCTCGATCATGGTCGTCTCCTTCGCGGGCATCTTACTCACTGCCGGTCTCGGCTTCCAGGTCTCCAGTTTCCGCCGGGAAATTGGGCGCCGACGTGGGAAGAAAATGAACTGACACCATTTTCTCCCCATTTTCTCTCATTTATCCAGGGCAGAAAGGGGACGCATCTCAAATAATACGGATTCCAGGTTCGTATTATTTGAGATGCGTCCCCTTTCTGCTCCCGGGGGGATGCCGCCCCTGCTCTGCCCGTGCCTCGTATTGTAGCCGCCGCCAGCGGGAAGGGGAGGGGGCCGGCCCCGCATCGACCGAGGGCGACCGGGTCAACATGCTCACGGCGAATTTCGCCTCAAGCCCCTTGTACCTTCCAAGTTGCGTAAAACGTCA
>JBBRPS010000149.1:0-15577 GCA_038227745.1 Gemmatales bacterium
ATGCAACATCTTGTTGCCAATAGCAACAAAGTGTTGCTTTTGGCAACAAGATGTTGCTTGCAACTCAAGATGCACACGGATGTCGATCAGGTGAGAGAGGAACCCGTGTCGATCCCTGCCAGAGGTTGCCAGACCGGGGCAATTCGTGGTATGGCTGGCGCCCAAGCGAGGAGGGCAGGGTAGGGGGGCAGTCGGGGTTGACCTTGTCGGCCGGCGGAGGGCAGAGTCGCAGGGCGTGGCCGCGGAGGGTGAACCCGCAGGACAGGAGGCGGGCGTGCCAGCCGTCGCGCGTGCCGATGCCCGCGGAGTCGTCGAGGAGGCCGTGGCGCTCCTCCTGTTGCGTGAGGCGGGCGAACTTCGCCTGGAGGGGGTGGTCGGGGAGAAGGAAGGTCTCCTTACGGTGCAGGACGGGCGGGTTGGTGCTGGCGGCGTAGTCGTAGCACTCCAGCTGCCGTGTGCGCAGCGACAGCTTGACGCAGCGGAGCAGGGCAGGGGGGGGTCGGCGTCGAAGTCGGGGGAGACGAGGTAGCTCTGATCTTGCCGGAGAAGCGGTGCAGTTTCAGCCGACATTCTCCGCCACGGCAGACGGACCCAGGCGAAAGAACATGTCTGCGAGGAGTTGATCGTAGGTCACGCACCGGATCTGCTTCGAGTTCACGATGACGTGTTCGCGCCGCCACTCCAGGCGGAGCCGTTCGTCCGCCTGAACAAAGGCCCGCAGGCTCTCGTTGATCCGCATGAGGTAAATCGGTTCAGGACCTGGGAGCCGCTTGACCAGGGCTGGCGGCCACTGGGCGAGCGGAATCTCGCTGAAGAAGGCCAACCTGGTCCGCACTTGTGCCTGCTCGTCGGCGTCCAACTGACCGAACGTCCCCACGGCGCGCCGGTGCATTTTGAAGTTGCCGATTTCCATTACGACCCTCCCGATTGGCGTGTTTGCGAAGCCGCCACGTCGTTCGTCGGCCAGGCCCGCACTTAAACTTCCGCTCGCGGCTTCCGCCCGCGGCGCCCCGTCGACGCTGCCGCCGTGCCCCCGAGCTCCGCCAGGCACGCGGCGACCATCTGCTCGACGTCGTGCCGCGTCTCCGCGGTCAGGGGCCCGGCCAGGGCGGCGCGAAAGAGGTTGACCGCTCGACCTGGCTCCCCGGCCCTGCGGTGACAGGATGCCGCACTGATCCGGTGAACGGCGGCCTCCCGTTCGCGGCCCAGCGCCTCCAGCAGGGGGGCCAACCGCTCCTCGCAGGCGGCCGCGGCCTCCCACAGCGCCCCGGTGATTTCCGGCATCCCGATCTCGGTGAGGGCGTGCGCCTTGGTCAGTACCGCCGTCGTCTCCTCCATGAGGTCCAGCACGGCCTGTGGGTAGGCTTTCCCTCTGCCTTTCGCCATCTCGTTCGTCCTTCCACCAATGCCCCGACAGCTTTTTCCTCCGCCCCCGCCTTGAACCTTGCCATCCTTCGCTGCGACCGTCATCGCCGGGCGACAAAGTACGCCACGATGGCCGCGAGAATGCCACTGACGACCGCCCCGACGATGTTCGGAACGACGGACCAGGCCCGGGTGCCGGCCCTCTCCTGGGTTGCTTCCAGCTTGCTCGTCTGTTCTTGGAGGACGACGATTCTTTTTTCAGACTCCCGCTGGAGGTCGTTGAGTCTCTGGACGGTCTCCTTGCGGGCGTCGTTGAGGCTATCGAGGGTCTTCTCCACGGTCTCCAGCTGCTTGAGAATCCGGGCGACGAGCTTTTCCAGTTCGTCGATCTTTTCCCCGTCGGTCTTGCGGGTCACCTTCCGTCTCCTGTTCGCTGGAGGTCATCAAGCATCTTCTTGCTCCCGGCGTGAAGCAGATCCGCCCACGCGCGGTACAGGCGAAATGAGGTGTCCGGCGGAGAGCGAAGTTCGTCCAGGGGGAACTTCCTGACCACCTCTCCAGTAGAGTCCCGCAGACGGAGAGTCGCCACGCCGCCGTCCCTCTGGTCCTCCGTGCGGTCCCACTCCCCGCTCACATGCCCGGCGTCCTCGCCGAGAATCTCCTCCAGGCGGTCGGTAGCACGCTGGATGAGGGGATACCCCTCGGCCCATTGCTTCACGCGGTCGGTGTACTGGATGTTCATCGGTCGTCTCCCATGAATTGTTCCCACCACATCTTACAGCAGCGCCGGGTCGCGGGCCTACGCCAGTCCTGCCGAGCGGCTCGCGCGGGACAGGGCAGGGGAGGGGACGTCATTGCGGGTTCGGGACGTCGGCCGCGGCAGGGCAGCGGCGCAGGGCGTGGCCGCGGAGGGTGAAGCCGCGGGAGCGGAGGCGGGCCTGCCAGCCGTCGCGGGTGCCGATACCGGCCGAGTCGTCGAGGAGGCCGTGGCGCTCCTCCTGCTGGGTGAGGCGGGCGAACTTCGCGTGGAGGGGGTGGTCGGGGAGAAGGAAGGTCTCCTTGCGGTGCAGGACGGGCGGGTTGGCGCTGGCGGCGTAGTCGTAGCACTCCAGCTGCCGCGTGCGCAGCGACAGCTTGACGCAGCGGAGCAGGGCAGGGTGGGGGTCGGCGTCGAAGTCGGGGTAGGCGAGGTAGCTGATCTTGTCGGAGAAGCGGTGCAGTTTCAGCACGTTCGCCCCCTCCACCTCGCCGAGGTAGGCGCGGCCGCACCCCTCGTAGACGCGCAGCAGCGGGTCGAGCGCGTCCAGGGCGCTGCGGTGGACGTACAGTGCGTTCGGCAGCAGCTTGCCGATCGGGGAGCGCTTGCAGGCTTCGTCGATGGCCTCGGCGCTGCCGGCGCGGAACAGCAGCGCATCGGCCTGGCTGCAAGCCCGGGTGTAGGTGCCGAAGAAGGCGCGGAGGTCGCGCTGCAGTTCGCGGGGTAGCTGCGAGATGGGCGGGCGCTTGCGGAAGCGGGCCAGGGCCAGGTACACCCGCAGGTCTTCGGTGCGGCGGCGGGCGATAGCGTCCCACTCCTCCGAACCCGTTACGCGGCGGACCAGGGCGAAGGCCCGCTTGAGCGAGCCGAAGCGCTCGCTGAGCGCGGCGGCATCGGGGAACTCGTCCTGCTCGGGGAGCCGCCCCAGGCTGGAAATAGATCGCATTGCGCTGCGACACATCTACAGGCTGTACATCTCGTCACAACTCGGTCGCGGGGTGGGAGGGATTTGCCCTCATTCGTTCCAGGTTTGGCTCACGCGGGGCAGGGCAGGGGAGGGCAGCGGCGCAGCGCGTGGCCGCGGAGGGTGAACTTGCCGGGGTAGGCCCGGGGCGGCTCGACATCCTGGCTGTGCGAGGAGCCCAGAGAAATGAGAGTGTTCACAGCGGCTCGTACTCAGGGTAGAATAACTCTCCAGACTCCCACACACGGCGTTCCGAGCGCCGTGTGGCAGCATCCCTTGCCTCCGGCTCTGGCCCGGCGGCACACTGGCAGACCCACGGTTTATCTCATGGCCACGTTCACCTTGCTCCGTTGTATCGGCAAAGCCGCGGCAAAGTACGGGTTGAACGCCCTTGCCGGCGGGCTGCCTCTGGGCGACCTCTTGGTCGGCTGCGCAGGGGAGGCAATGGACGAGTGGACGAGGAAAAACCAGGAGGCTGAGCGGGAAGCGGAACTACAAGCCCTTCTGGAAGCCAACCGAGAGGAGTTGCAGCGCGAGGTGAGGGAAATCGTCCGGGCTGAACTGACCGAACAGCCGGAGGAACTTCAGGAGGAAATGGCGGCGTTCCTGATGCAGGTGCCGACGAAACTGCGGCAGAAGGCGAGCCCGCAAAGCGCGTCTTCCGGGACAGGGATCAAGAGAACGGTCCTCCTGAGCAGGCCCGAAGACTTGCTGACGCTCTTCGGCGATGTCCCGGCAAGTTTTCAACGGGGCAGTCGCTCAAAACAGCGGACCCTGGCGGAACTGCAAGACCTCCTGCGCCTGGATCATTCACTCAACGGCGGCATCATCTACGGGATCGAAGGCTATGTCATCGAGATTCAGGCCCGAGCGATGCAGGTGCTGTCAAAACCGAAACCGTGGCGAGCGGCCACGACTATTTCCGGGATGGCGAGAGGCGCTATCGCGGAATCGCTGGATCGCATCGCCGGCGCGTGCGCCAAGCTCGGGCTACCGCACCCTCAGGTGGAGATCCTCATCAACCTGGTCCCCGCGGATTTGCCCAAGGAAGGGACCTGGCTCGACCTCCCCCTGGCGGTGATCCTCCTGCAGGCGTCCGGCTTCCTCCCGCCTTTGCCAGACCACCGCCAGGGAGACTTCATTCTGTTCGGTGAACTCGGCATCCACGGGGAGGTTCGCCGCGTTCCCGGCGCCCTGCCGCTCGCTTTCCGCGCCAGGCCGGGACAGCGACTGATCGTCCCCGTCGGTAACGAGAAGGAATGCGCGCTGATCCTGGCGAAGCCCGGCCACGAAACCTGTCGCGTTTGCGGGGTTTCGACGCTTGAGGAACTGGTGGACTTCTTCCTCGGGAAACGGAAACTGGAAAGCGCTCTGAGACACGGGATTCAGTACGAGAATCTGATCCCGAAGGCCGTGGATTTCGGAACGATCCGTGGCCAAGAGCTTGCCAAGGAAGGGGCTTGTATCGCGGCGGCCGGAGGGCACAACCTGCTACTGATCGGCCCGCCGGGTGAAGGGAAATCCCTGCTGGCCAGTGCCTTACCCGGGATCCTCCCGCGGTTGACCTCCGACGAGAAGGTCCAGCTCACGAAAATCTACTCCGCGTGCGGTGAACTGGAGAGAGATGGCGTCGCCGTGACCCGCCGGCCCGTGCGGTCCATCCACCACACTGCCTCGAAACAGGCGCTGGTCGGCGGCGGGAGCAAGCTCCCCAAACCCGGCGAGATCACGAAGGCCCATCTCGGGATCCTTTTTCTGGACGAGATTGCAGAATTCAGCGCTTCCACGCTCGACGCCCTGCGGCAGCCCCTGGAATCCGGCGAGGTCTCGATTTCTCGTGTCGGAGGAACCCTATCTTACCCGTGTCGTTTCACCCTGGTCGCAGCGATGAACCCCTGTCCCTGCGGGTATTACGGGACGGAAAAATGCACCTGCAGCGACGCGGACGTGAAGAGATATCAGAAAAAGATCAGCGGGCCGATCCTGGATCGGATCGACTTGCAGGTGGAGTTGCGGCGCTTATCGACGGAGGAACGGTTCGCGGAAACGAGCGCCGAGGTGTCGCCTCGGTTGCGGGCTCAGGTCGAGGCAGCCAGGGAACGGCAGAACCGGCGCTTCGCGGGCACGGGCATCCCCTTCAACGCGGCAATCCCGGGCGGCCAGGTGCGCGACCTGTGCAACTTCTCCCCGGAGGGGTTCGAGTTCTACAAACAGTCCGTTGCCGCCAGCAACCTTTCAACCCGGTCGATGGACCGTCTGGCAAAGGTGGCGCGCACCGTCGCTGATCTGGCAAATGCCGAGCAGATCGAGCCGCAACACGTAGGGAAGGCTACCGAGTTCGTGATCGGCGGCCTGTTACGGTCGGGTTGAGGCGGCAACAGGGATAACGCCGAATGCAGGCCCCACGAGTAGGAAATTTCAGGACCCGACTGTCGGGAGGCAGCATGGCCCCCGCGGAAGAATGGCTGGCGAAGCTGACGCAGCTCAAGGTGGACAGAGCCCGCGGCGACCCGGCCCCACACAAGCCGCTGCTGTTGCTGGTGCTCCTCCAACTTGCCGAAGAAGGGCAGCTGTCGAACGAGGAGGTGCGTCTCACCCCGGAGCTGGCGTTCCGCTTCTGTACCTACGCGAGCGTGGTTGTCCGCCGCCGCAAACAGCGCCCCGACATCCGCTACCCCTTCTATCACCTCAAGTCGGATGGCTTCTGGTCGCCGCTCACGGAAGAGGGCAAGCCTGCCAGGGACCGCCGCGAGGCCCGTTCCGCCCGCCTGCCGTCGGACTTCATCAGGTTGGCGCGTGACGCTGTCTGGCGCGAGCAGGCTCGCCGGATCCTGATCGCGAAGTATTTCCCACCCGGCGAGCGCATCGGCCTGTACACGCTGACCGGCCTCCCCGTCCCGACTGACGAACAGGTGGCCGAGGATGCCGCCTACAAGTCTCCTGAAGACGCTCAGAAACAAGGCCGGGAAGCCCGCTTTCGCCTGATCGTCGTCGGGGCCTACAACTACACGTGCGCCCTGACCCGCTACCGGCTCACCACCATCAGCGGGAGCAGCATCGTGGACGCGGCCCACATTCACCAGTTCGCGGACTCGCGCAACAACGATCCGCAGAATGGCCTCGCCCTTTGCAAGAACGCGCACTGGCTCTTTGACAACGGTCTGTGGACGCTGACCGAGGAGTACCGGGTGATAGTCGCGAAGGGACAGTTCGAGGAGGCAGGTAACGACCAGCACCTCTTGCAGCCCTACGAAGGGCAGGCGCTTGTGCTTCCGAGGGAGCGATCCCTATGGCCCGCACCGGAGTACCTCAAATGGCACCGGACGAACAAGTTCAAGGGATCTGGAGGGTAAAAAGCCGGGATCGGATGCGGAGAAGGAGGCACAAGCGGCCGGTTCGGGCCTCGCGGACGGCGTGTGCGCTCAAGCCGTCGGCCACGAGCCCTTGCTGCCAACGCCGGGGCGGGTACAATGACGGGTAGCGCTGACCGGGCCGAATGGAATTACTTTTTGGGCGGAGTTCCTTCTGCCTGCTTCGGAATGTCCCAGGTTTACGACCTGGACCCGTATCCGTGATACCCTTCTGGATACGCCGTTCCCGTGCGACTATGTCCAATAGCTGAGAGCGGGAACGGGACCGGTGTCGGTAAGAAAAATTCTGTTTCCGGCCCGGCAGCGCCTTCCTTCCTTTGCGAGGGCAATGCCCGCACATGGCCGCAACCGTCACTGCCAACCCGCTTGCCGGACTCAAGACCCTGGAAGATGTCGCCCAACTGCTCAACACCTCGGCGAAGCAACTCCGGTTCCTGCTCTACGCGCGGCCCGTCGGGCGGCGTTACACCCAGTTCACCGTCCGCAAGCGCCGCGGCGGCACGCGCACCATCCTGGCGCCGCGCAAGGATCTGAAGGTCCTGCAGCGGAAGCTGGCCGACCGCCTGGCCGAGGCCTACCGCGTGCGCGAGCCGGTCTACGGCTTCGTCGAGGGCCGCAGCATCGCGGACAACGCGGGTCAGCACATGCGGCGGCGCCATGTACTCAACGTGGACCTCAAGGACTTCTTCCCCACCATCAACTTCGGCCGCGTCCGCAGCCTGTTCATTTCCCTCAAGGCGACGCCCGCGGCCGCCACGGTCCTGGGGCACATCTGCTGCCACAAGGACGCGCTGCCGCAGGGCTCGCCCGCCTCGCCGGTCGTCTCCAACATGATCTGCGCGCGGATGGACCGGGAGTTGCTGGCCCTGGCGAAAAAACACTACTGCCGGTACACGCGCTACGCCGCCGACCTCAGCTTCTCGCGCAAGAACGGCGCCTTCCCCGTAGAGCTCGCGCGCCTCGACGACGACGACGGACGCGCCATCCTCGGCAAGGAGCTGCGCGGCATCATCGAGGGCAACAGCTTCGCGCCGCACTCGGAGAAAACCTGGCTGTTCAACCGGCTGCACCGGCAGGTCGTTACGGGCCTGGTCGTCAACGCGAAGCAGAACGTACGCCGGGAGTGGGTCCGGCAACTGCGCGCGATGATCAACGCCTGGGAGAAGTACGGGCTGGAGCACGCCGAAGCCGAGTACCAGACCAAATTCTTCAAGGGGCAAAAACGCAAGGGAAAGCCGGCGCCGTTTGACCAGGTGGTGTTCGGCAAAATGGAATTCTTGAAGATGGTCAAGGGCATGGAAGACCCGGTTTACCGCAATCTGCAGCGGCGGCTCGTCCGCGCCTGCCCCGAATATCTCTCGGTCATGCAGGAGGAGAACGATCTCATGAAGAAGCGCGATGTGTTCATCTCCCACGCGAGCGAGGACAAGGATGATGTGGCCCGGCCACTGGCCGACCTGCTGATTGCCGATGGCATCACCGTTTGGTACGACGAATATTCGATGCGGTTGGGCGATGATATTCTGCACAAGATCGACGAGGGGCTGGTCAATTCCAGGTTCGGGGTCATCATCTTCTCGCCCAAATTCTTCGCCGCAAAAAAGGTGTGGACGAAGAAGGAATACTCCGGGCTGGTGGCTGGCGAGAACGCGGACAAGGAGACTCGCATCATCAGTGTGCTGCATAAAATGACGCCTGAAGACCTCGCCAGAAAGAGCCCGACCATCGCCAACCGGCTGGCGCTGCTGACGGCGAACATGACGGTCGCCGAGATGGCGAAGAAGATCGCCGAGAGGGTCCGGGACGGCGGCGGAAGCTGATACCCTGCCCGCGCGCATGCTGCGGCTTCCGCTCGTCGCCGTCGCCTCGCCGTTGGAGTGTGGGGGTCTGAGGGCCGCCCACCGGCATGGATGCCGGTATAATGGCGGCCCTCCCCCACACGGAGCGGCGAGGCAGAGGCGGCGCTGCGGCGCGCGCACTGCACAGAGCCCGAGCTGAGTCCCGAGGAGGCGGGGGTCGGCTTTTGACGTGGCTTCTCCAGCCTAGACCAATCCGATGCTTTCCATCGCGTCCAGGTTCCTCATCGCGGTGCATCGGGTAGGGCGCTCGGGGTAGCGATCAAAACTCGCGGCATGGCAAGTGGAGCCTGGAAACCCGAAAAGCCCGCTTCTTCAGCGGCAAATGTTCAAGCCGGGAGCCCATTTGCGTCGATGAGACAAAAGCGCGCGAACCGCCCCGCAGGCGCTCGTGTCCGTGTTGATGACTGAACGTCTTTCCTCGCCCGAAAAATTGAGGAAAATCTCGAAGTGGCGTTGACCTGCGGGTAGCTGGCAAGTAGAATGCCAATGCGATCCTGCGTTCGCATTTAGGGCCTGGGAGTGCTACGGCACGATGGGGCTAATACCCCTCCCGGGCCTCCATTTTTTCCCAACCATGTACCTGCTCTACGCTGGTGTCTCCGGCTCCGCCGACTTGTCGGACGTGAATACCCGCCACTACGTGCTGCTTGGGCTGTGCGTCCATGAAGGCACCTGGTTCGCGCTCGACAAGCGTTTGAACGGACTCAAAGGCTCCTACTGCCAGCACGGCGAAACATTCGAGCTGCACGCGGCTCAGTTCGCCTGCACTATCAAGGAGCAGGACGAGATTGCCGGCTTTGACGGCATGTCCTGGACGGACAGGCGGGCGCAGGTGTCTGCCATCCGTAAGGCGCGGATCGCCGCGGAATCGACGAATGCTGGGAAAAAAGCGAGGCAGGAGAGATACCAGAGGACAGAGCCCTTCATTCACCTGAATCGCCTGGAGCGGTCGCGCTTGCTGGAGGATGCCCTCGATCTGGTGGGCGCACACACTGGGATCGTGCTTTTCGGGGAAGCTGTGTCGAAAGCTCATCCGGCTGTGTTGAGCGGCGGCTGCGACCCGGTCCACCAGGCCTTCGAGCAGGTGGTGTCGAGGTTCGACGCCTACCTCAAGCGCAGGGATGAATGGAAACTCAAGAGAAGCCCAAGGAGGAGCATCGACAACGGCCTTCTCGTCCTCGACCAGGACTACTCGACGGAAGCGTCCATCTGCGGTCAGTTCTACGATTACCGCAGAAGAGGCCATCCTTGGGGCAGGCTGCTTCACGTGATGGACGTGCCGTTCTTCGCGCCGAGCGACCGCGTATGCGGCCTACAGCTCGTCGATATCTGCGCCTATGCGGTCAGGCGTTACTTCGACAAGAATGCGCTTGCCGGCAGCCACGAGGAGAAGAACTTCCAGCGCATCTTCCATCGCTTCGACCGCGACAACCTCGGCAGGTTGCACGGCCTGCGGCACTACGTCCCGTCCGGCACTTGCGCCTGCTTGGTCTGCCAGGAACGGCGTCATGCACCGGCTCCTGTCCCAGCCCCAGCGCCGGCCGCTCCATCTGCCGGTACGCCGCCGACGTAGTCCTCCCATGTTGGGCCGCGGCGCTAGACTACCGGATAGAAGATCCGCTAAACGCGGGTGACTCCATGGAGCAGTTCCTGTGGCGGGCGACCGAGGACAAGATCGACCGCCTCTCGGAACTCATCACCGATTCGTTCCACTAGCTGCTGCCCAAGCAGATCCTGGTGGAGCGCAATCCTGCTCGACCCCCACGTTCCCCGTCACACTCGATGAAGACGGCGTGCCCTGGGTGGTCGGCTACAGCGGCGGGTAAGGACTCAACCGCCCTGCTACAGTTCGTTTGGCTCGCCGTGCGCGACCTGCCGCCCGAGCAGCGGCAACAGCCCATCCACGTCATCTCGACCGACACCCTCATCGACCAGGCGCTCGTCGCCGCCTGAGTGGACGCCTCGCTGGAGCGCATGCGCGCCGCCAGGGGAGGGCAGGGGATGCCGATCACGACACTCCGCGCTAATCCCCACCCGACCGCGACCGCCGCGACTTCCGCCGCATGAACGGGCGCGTGCAACTCTTCCACGGCCGCACCATCCCCGGCCCCTACACCAAGGAATGGCGCGAGCACTGGCTGCGGCGCGTGCTGGAGGCGCAGCAGAGCGCCCGCGCCGAGGGGCCGCCCGAGTTCCGCGGCCTGCGCCTCATCGCGCCCGAGGAACTGCACGAGATCCGCCGCCTCTGGCGGTACGAGAAGCACGAGTTCGACGACAGTCTGCCGGGCATTTACGAGGAGGTCACCGGCGAGGCGTTCCCGCGCGCCCAGGACGACGGCAACGGGCTGCGGGCCGACGACTGGGTGCTGCTGCGCGAGGTGTGCGGCGCTGACGCGGCGTTCTTCGACCTGCAGGTGGGGCTGCTCGGCGTCGAGCGCCAGTTCCGCGGCATGTCGCGGCGCACCGGCGTCTTCGAGGCCCTGGAGGAGCGGCTGCGCGCCGGCCTGTACGGCAGCGAGGACGAGGCGGTGGCCGAGCTCACCGAGCGCGAGGAGCGGAAGAAGCTGCCCGAGCGCGAGGAGCAGAAGAGATGGTCGCTGGAGGTCGTCAACCCGGACGCCGCCCGCACGGAGGCGCCGTCGCCGGGGCCAGGGAAGGGCAGGGCGGAATGATCCTCGACAAGCTGACGCTGCGGAACTTCTGCCTGTTCGCCGGCAAACAGACCTTCGACCTGTCGCCCGTGCAGCGCAACGGCAAGGCGCGGCCCATCGTCCTGTTCGGCGGCATGAACGGCGGCGGCAAGACGACGCTGTTCGACGCCATCCAGCTCGCCCTCTACGGCCCGCGGGCGCGCTGCTCCAAGCGCGCCCGCCTGTCCTACGAGGAGTTCCTGCTGCAGTCGGTCCACCACGGCGTCTCGCCCTTCGAGGGGGCCGGCGTGGCGCTGGCGTTCAAGCACTCCAGCGATGGCCGGCAGCACGACTACGTGGTCTGCCGCGACTGGCAGGTGCAGGAGGGCAAGCTGCGCGAGACGCTGCTCGTCCTCATGGACAGGCAGCCCGACTACACCCTCGGCCGCAACTGGCCGCAGCTCGTCGAGGAGCTGGTGCCGCTGGAGATCTCGCAGCTGTTCTTCTTCGACGGCGAGAAGATCCGCACCCTGGCCGAGGACGCCGGCGGCGCCGAGGCGCTGGGGGCGGCGGTCAAGGCGCTGCTCGGCCTCGACATCGTTGAGCGCCTCGTCGCCGACGCCGCCGTGGTGCAGACGCGACTCGCCAAGCAGCTAGGCACCCCCGAGCAGCGCGCCGCGGTCGAGGGCCTGGAGCGCCAGGTCGAAGAGATCGACAGCCGTATCCGCGACCTGGGCACCGAACTCTCCTCGCTGGAGAACCGCAGGCAGCGCGCCGAGGAGGAGGTGCGCAAGGTGGAGGAGGAGTTCGCCGCGGTCGGCGGCCGGCACTGGGAGGAACGCCACGCCCGCCGTCAGCGCCTCGGCGAGCTGACCGCCCTCGTCACGGAGCTGGAGGGGCGGCTCGTGGCGCTGGCCGCCGGTGACTTGCCGCTGGCCCTGGTGCCGGATCTGCTGAAGTCCGTCGCCGGGCAGGACGCGCGCGAGGTCGAGGCGATCGAGGCGGAGGTCGTGCAGCGGTTGCTGGAGGAGCGCGACCGGCGGCTGCTGGAGGTGCTGCGCGACGCCCGGCCGGCTTCCGACCTGCTGCGCCGCGCCGAGGCCTACCTGGCGGAGGACCGCGCGGCGCGCCGACCCGCGGCGGCGGTGGAGCGGCGGCTGCTGCTGTCGGAGGGCGGCCGGGCCTTGCTGCGACAGCTGCGCGATCGGCGGTTGGCGGAGTTGGGCGGCACGGCGGACGAGGTGCTGCGCAAGCTGGAGCAGGCGGCGCGGGAGCGCGAGGCCCTGGAGCGGGCGCTGCAGGCCACGCTGGCCGAGGCGGACATTGGCGCCGTGGTGGGGCAGCTCAAGACGGCGACGGAGAACCTGACCTTGCTGAACGACCAGGCGCGGCGGCTGGACGTGGCCATCGGCGCCGGCAGGGCGGAGCGCGCACACGTCCAGAAGCAGCTGCAGCGGCTGTGGGAGAGCGACGCGGCGAAGCAGTTCGCGCGCGAGGACGGTCGGCGCATGATCGAGCTGGCGGGGCGGACGCGGACGACGATGCAGGAGTTGCGGCGAAGAGGTAAAAACGTAAAAGAGCGAAGAGGTTACGGAGTCCTCGCGCCGAGGCGGAAGACAACCCGGAAGCCGATGTTGCTGTCGCGGTAGCCGGGCTCGTCCCTGTGCCTCAGGGACGAGCGGCAGCCCCGGCCGAAGTTGAGCCACGACCCGCCGCGCAAGACACGGCGGTCATTTTCGCTGGAATCTGGACCTTTAGGGTCTTGTTTGGGGCTATTTCTGTAGTGGTCTTTATCGTACCTGTCGGCGCACCACTCCCAGACATTGCCGTGCATATCGTACAACCCGAAGTCGTTGGCTTGGTAGGAACCTGCCTTGGCCGTACGTTCGAGATAGCGACCCCTGGCAGCGCCGCCGTAGGGGTACTCGCCGTTGAAGTTGGCCTGGATGGAAGACAGCGATTTGCCGTAGTGGAAGGGGGTTGAAAAAGGGGCACCTCCCCGACAAGCATATTCCCATTCCGCTTCGGTCGGCAAGTGGTACGTCCGTCCAGCTTCCTGTTCTTTCGGTAGGGCCAACAGCCGCTTGCAGAACGCCACCGCCTCGTGCCACCTGACGTTTTCCACGGGGAAGTCGTCGGTGTTCATCCCCGCCACCTTGTCCTTGCCGCCCCCCGCTGCGGAAAACCAGGGGGGATTCTTGTCGATCGCCTCCCGCATCAACTGCCGGTACTGTCTCTGCGTCACCTCGTACACACCCATGTAAAACGGCTGGGTGATCTCCACCTCGTGTTCCTCTTCGTCGCCCTTGTTGAAGGGTTCGCGATCTGCCTCGTTCTTTGGGAAGCCCATGGTGAACTTGCCTTTCGGGATCAGCACCAGCTTCATCCCAAGGGAGTTCGTGAGGTGCTTCGGCGTCTCTTTCGCCTTCACCAACGGTGGCGGGCTGTCCTCCTTCTTCAGCAGCAACTGTTGCAGCACCTCGGCGCGCTGCGGTTGCAACTGCACCAGCGCGGTGACGTGCTGTCGGACGTCGGCCCAGCGTTTGGCCTTGACGTCCTTGCTAATCGCCTCGTCGAGTTGGCGGACGCGGTCGCGCTTGGACCGCACCTGGGCGTACAACGCGGCGTCGCGCAAATCCTCCGGCACGGTTTCCAGTTCGCGCAGCGCCGCCGCATAGTCGTGCTTCTCGTCCGCCAGACTCCGAGCGAACTGCTGCGTTTCGGCCGCTTGCTTCTTCGCCAGGGCCAGCGCCACCGCCGGGTCGGGGACGTTCTTGGCGGCGGTCTCCTCGGCCCTGGCGTGGCGCAGCACGCGCTGTAGTTCCGCGGCGCGGTGGGGTTGCAACTTCTCCAGGGCGGCAACATGGGTCCGGATCTCCGCCCAGCGCTTGGCCTGTAGAGCGGCGTTGAGATCCTGGTCGAACTGGACCACGCGGTCGCGTAAGAGGAGAGCCTTCTGATAGAGCGCCGCATCGCGCAGGGCCGCGGGCACGGTCTCCAGCAGCAGGGCCGCGGCCCGGTAGTCGTGCTGTTGCTCCACCAGCGACCGGGCCTGGGCCTGCGTCTGCGCCGCCTGTTTCCGGGCCGATTCTTCACCGTCCTTCGGAGACGATCCTGGTCCAGGGCCGACGACCTTTTTCGGCTCGTCCTTGGGAGAGGGTTGCGGATCGCGATTCGCTCCGAAGGCCAGCAGGAGCAGCGGCAGCACCGCCGCCGCCAGCAGGCCGACCGCCATCCCGGCCCGCAACCAACGGCGCGGCGGCACCGACGGCTCCGCGACCTTTGGCGTCTCCAGTGCCTCGACGAACGCCCGGCAACTGGGGTACCGCTCCTCGGGCTGCTTGGCCAAAGCCCGCGCCACCAGCGGCCGCTCGACCTCCGGCAGCATCGTCAGGTCCGGCGGCCGCTGCAGGTGCCCGTACATCAGCTGCGCCGCATTGCCGCCGAATGGTAGGCCGTCGCTGCGCAGCTGACAGTAGGTGACCGCCAACGAATACTGGTCCGAGTGCCGGCTGACCTTCCCCTCGATGACCTCGGGCGGCGCGTAGGCCACGGTCATCGCGCCGCCGGTGTTGCTGGTCAGGGTGTGTTCCAGCAGCTTGGCCAGCCCGAAGTCGCCGACCTTGACGCCGCCGCCCACCAGCAACAGGTTGGCCGGCTTGATGTCGCGGTGCTGCACGCTCATGCCGGACTTGCCGTCCACCGTGTGCCGCGGCTCGTTGAGGTAGTCGATGCCGCGCGCGGCGTCGCGCATGTGTTCCAGCAATTCCGGAGCGGGAATGCCCGGTAAACCCTGTTCGCGGCACTGGTGCAGGCGGTCCAGCAGGGTGCCGTCGGCCAGGTCCACGGCGATGAGCAGCAGCGCCTTGGTCTGCCAGTGCGCCGAAACGGTCAGCAGGTTCGGGTGCCGCAGCTGCTTCATCAGCTCCAGGGCGCGGCTTTCCAGCCGCTCGCCGCCGTCGCCCAGGCGAATGAACTTGAGGGCCACGGGGACGTTGCCCGGCCCCACCGCCTTCCAGACCTCGCCGAAGCCGCCCTGGCCGAGCTTCTCGATCAGGCGGTAGCCGGGCACCGGCTCGGCGCCGGGCTGCGGCGTCGGCGGCGCGGCGGCCAACCGGGGCGGCGAGTTCTTGCCGGTGTCGTCCAGCGGCAGATCCCAGGACGAGCGACCGCCGCCGGTGTCCAGTTCCCACCACTCGAGTTGCACGCGGACCTGATCGAGCAGGTCCGGGCAGTCGCGGCACAACTCCTCGGCAGTGACGAGCAGACCGCGCTGCCGGGCGGCTTTCCAGCGCTGACGGAGGACGTGGAGGCGGGCATCTGCGGACATGAGGAAATCTCCCTGCCGGCTCAGTGTGGCGCTCTGCTGTAAGTGTATCCCGTCGGCGGTGGAGTTCCGTCTGCCCGCTTGCGGGTTAGCGAGGAAACTGCCCGCTCACCCGCAAGCGGGGAGTCGGCACCGGACCGCCGAGCGTTTAGTGGCCGATGAGCGGGCGACGGAATGATTGTAACCGTCCGGGAGAACTGCTTGCAAGCAACTGGCTTCAGCGCAGCCCCGTGGCAGCGGTTTTTCCGTAGCCACAAGCGGCCTCGCTTGTGAGCCCCCAGGCATGGGCTCACAAGCGAGGCCG
>JBBRPS010000150.1:0-15571 GCA_038227745.1 Gemmatales bacterium
CCCGTGGCAGCCGCTGGCGCTAACGAACCCATCGCTCGACCTCGCCGTCGCGGCCGGGGCGGCGCACTACGCCTGGCTGAAGCACACCGGCGGCCGGCGCATCGGCGGCGGCATCGCGCGCTCCTACTACATCGCCGTCGAGAGCGGCCCGGACGGTCAGCAGGCGGAGACGGAGGCGGCCTCTGGGGGCAAGCTGCTGACGCTGGTTTGCGTGGTGCCGCAGCACCTGGAGGAGGGACAGGAGATCGCCCTGCCGCGGCCCGAGCTGGAGCTGGCGCTGGGCCAGCCGGTCATGTTCCCGCTCTACACCTCGACGGTGCGCGGCGACGACAGGCCGGGCGACCTGCTGCACGTGTCGCCGGACCAGCTGTTACAGTTGCCGCCGCTGCACACGATCCTGCGCGGCGGCAAGCGCAGCGGCACCCGGCGCGTGCCGGTGACGCTGGCGGCGCGCAGCACCGAGATCGGCACGCTGGAGCTGTTCTGCGTCGCGAAGGACGGCAACAACCGCTGGCGGCTGGAGTTCAACGTCCGCGACATCGTCAAGGACCCGCAGGCCGGCGAGGCGGCCGATGGCGACGAGGAGAAGGGCACGCAGCGGACGCTGACGGACGTCTGGCCTGAGGCGCAGGTGCAGGAGGCGGCCCGGCTGATCCGCGCCGCCTACGCCGAAGACGAGCCGACGCCGACGCCGCAGGAATTGACGAAGGCGCTGGAGGTCGCCCTCGACGCGCCGCGCCACGAGTGGCCGACGGGGTTGTGCCGGCGGCTGTGGGACTTCCTCGCGGAGGTGGCCGAGCACCGTCGCCGTTCGCCCGCGCACCTGAGCCGCTGGTATCACCTCGTCGGCTTCGCGCTGCGGCCAGGCTTCGGCGACTCGCTGGACCGCTTCCGCGTGGAGCAGCTCTGGAAAATGCTGCACGCGCCCGCCAAGCCGGAGCCGGGCAAGGCGAAGCCGGCCGCGCGCGCGCCGGAGGGCGGCGGCGACTACTGGATCATGTGGCGGCGCCTGGCGGGCGGGTTGAACGCCCAGCTCCAGGCGACGCTCTCCAACCGGCTGCGGCCGGCGCTGCTGCCGGCCAAGGGGAAGTCGGTGCCGAAGCCGAACCCGAACGAACTGGCGGAAATGTGGCGTGCCGCCGTGAGCCTGGAGCGGCTCGACGTCAAGCAGAAGGAGGCGCTCGGCCAGGCGCTGCTCAAGCCGCTGAAGCGCAGCCCGGTGTCGACCTACGGCTTCTTCGCGCTGACGCGGCTGGGGGCGCGGGTGTTGCTGTACGGCCCGCTCAACGCGGTGGTACACGCGCAGATCGCCGAGGCGTGGCTGGACGCGCTCCTGGGCTTCGCGCCGGGGCACGAGAGCGAGCGGCTGGCATGGGCGTTCTGCCTGACGCAGCTGGCGCGCCGCAGCGGCCAGCGCGCCCTGGACGTGGACGACGGCCACCGCGAGAAGGTGCTGGCGGTGCTGCGCTCGCAGTCGGTGCCGGGGCACTGGGTGCGCATGGTCGAGGAGGTGACGGAGTTGGAGGGGGAGGAGCAGAGCCAGATGTTCGGCGAGTCGCTGCCGATCGGGCTGCGGCTGCTGGCGCCGAAGGAGGAGGGCGGTTAGAGGCGGTTGGCAGACGTGTGTGTTGACCCGACCCCGCGCTTTGCGCGCATGAACCCTGCGGACGAGAAATGAGCAGCGCATCGAGCGAACCGCCGTCCCCCAAAAACCGTTCGGACCGGCCCTTCGACCCGACGCTGAAAACACTCACCGAACTGGCGCCGGCCGACTGGCTGCCGCTCGTGAATCGCCGCCGGCGCCGCGTCACCATTGAGGATAGCGATGTCGGCACCGTCATCAGCGGCGCTTCGGATAAGCTCCTTCGGGTCCACGACGACCCCGAATATTTGCTGCACCTCGATTTCGAGGCGGGCCACTTTCGCCGCGGACTCCCGTTGCGGCTGCGGCTGTATAATAGCGTGTTCGAGTACCGCCACGAGCGCGTGGTACTGAGCGCGGTGGTGCTGCTCGGTCCCGAAGCCGATTCGCCGCAGTGGACTGGGGAGTTGCGGCGCGGCCTGCCCGGGGAGGACCCGAGCGGCACCCTGCGCTACCGCGTGATCCGCGTCTGGGAGCTGTCCGCCGAGCAGCTGCTCGCGGGCGGGGTGGGGACGCTGGCGCTGGCACCTATCAGCAACGTCGCGGAGCGTGAAGCTCCGCAGGTCATTCGGCGGATGAAGGAGCGGTTGAGTGGGCCGAGGGCGCCGCGGCGTGCGGCCGACATCTGGGCCGCGACTTACGTGTTACTGGGACTGCGCTACTCGGACGCCATTGCGCACGCCCTCTTTGAGGAGGTACTGGGGATGGAACAATCGGCGACTTACCAGGCGATCGTGCGCCGCGGCCGCGAAGAGGGCCGCGCAGAGGGCCGCGCAGAGGGCCGCGCAGAGGGCCGTGCGGAGGAGGCCCTGCGCTTCCTTCTGCGCCAAGGCGAGGCGAAATTCGGCCCGCCGGATGCCGCAACGCGCGCGGCGATCGAGGGCCTCGGGGACCTCGCCAGGCTCGAAGAGCTGGGCGTGCGGCTCATCACCGCCAATAGCTGGCACGAACTGCTGCCGCCACCGGCGCCCAAGTCGCGCCGCAGCCGGCGCTAGGCCGAGGATTGATTTCCCACGCCGCGGCGAGAAGCGGCTGAGTGGGCCGGAGCCGACCTGGCATGTGACCGAAGTCTGGGCGGCGACCTACGTGTTGCTGGGGCTGCAGGACGCGGAGGAAGTCGCGCACGCCCTGTTCGAGGAGGTGCTGGGGATGGAACAATCCACGACTTACCAGGCGATCGTGCGCCGCGGCCGCGAAGAGGGCCGCCTGGAGGGGGCGCGGCGCTTCCTTCTGGTGGTAGGTGAGGCGAAATTCGGTCCGCCGGACGCCGCAACGCGCGCGGCGATCAAGGCGCTCGGTGATCTCGCGCGGTTTGAGGAGTTGGCCCTGCGGCTCATCACCGCCAATAGCTGGTACGAGCTCCTGCCGCCGCCAGCGCCGAAGCCGCGGCGCAGTCGGCGCAAGACCGAGGGCTGAATACAGGAATGTCTGCCCACACCGAGAGAAATCCGCGGAAACCAGTTGCTCTTCGGCCGCGCCGCGCCTATTGTCCTGTACGTCGCCTGAACGTGTGGTCCCACGCACCTGCAAAGGAGTTCCTCTCATGTCCTCGATGTACATCGGTGAAGGGCTGGTCGGTGAAGGCAACGAGATCGCCCACATCGACCTGCTGATCGGCTCGAAGGACGGCCCGGTGGGCACGGCGTTCGCGACCGCCCTGGTCAACCAGAGCCACGGGCACACCAACCTGCTCGCCGTCCTCACCCCGAACCTGATCTGCAAGCCCGCGACGGTGCTCATCACCAAGGTGACGCTCAAGAATCTGGGTCAGTCCGTGCAGATGTTCGGCCCGGCGCAGGCGGCGGTCGCCAAGGCCGTGTCCGACAGCGTGGCCGAGGGCGTCATCCCCAAGGGGGCCGCGGACGACCTCGTCATCGTCTGTGGCGTGTTCATCCACCCCCAGGCCAAGGACGATAACAAGATCTACCAGTACAACTACGAGGCCACCAAGCTGTCCATCGCTCGCGCCATGAAGGGCGAGCCGAAGATCGAGGAAATCCTGGCGAAGAAGGACACCGCCAAGCACCCGTTCTCGCCGAAGTAGCGCACACAAGCCCGCAGCGCCAGCGAGGGGCCCCTCGCTGGCGCTGCGGGCTTGTATCCTTCCAGGTTCTGCCGATCCCATGAACGACAAGCGTACTATCCTTATCCAGCTAGACAGCGACCCGCACCCCAGCGTCTTCGACCGCGTCGTGGCCATCGACGCCGGCGCCGACGAGGTGTTCGCCTACGGCGGCGTCACCCTCGAGAGCGTGCGCGACAAGGTCCACGGGGCGATCTTCACGCGCGGCCCGAAGGACCTGAAACGCACCGCCTTCTTCATCGGCGGCAGCGACGTCGCCGCCGGCGAACGGCTGCTGGAAGAAGCCCGCAAGCACATGATCCCGCAGTTCGGCCTGCGCGTGTCGATCCTCCTCGACGCCAACGGCGCCAACACGACCGCCGCCGCCGCGGTGCGCGTGGCCGGCAAGCACCTGGACCTGCAAGGCGCCCCGGTGTTGGTGCTGGGCGCGACCGGGCCGGTCGGCCAGCGCGTCGTCCGCCTGCTGGCGCGGCAGGGGGCGGACGTGCGCGTCGGCTCGCGGCAGAAGGCACGCTCCGCCGCGGTGTGTGAGGCGATCCGCGCGCGCGTCGAGGGTGCCCGCGTGGAACCGGTGGGCACCGCAACGCCGCAGGAGCTGGCCGAGGCGCTGACGGGGCGCACACTGGTGGTCGCCGCCGGCGCCGCCGGCGCGGTGCTGCTCCCGAAGGCGGCGCGGACGGCCTGCCCGACGCTGAAGGTGGCCATCGACCTGAACGCGGTGCCGCCGCTCGGCATCGAGGGCGTCGGCGTCACCGACAAGGCGGTCGAACAGGACGGCGTGGTCTGCTACGGGGCGGTCGGCGTCGGCGACACGAAGATGAAGGTCCACAAGGCGGCGATCGCACGTCTGTTCGAGAGCAACGACCAGGTGATGGACGCCGAAGAGGTGTTCGCCCTGGCACTGACGGTCTAGTGGGCCGACAGGCTCGCCTTGTAGGGTGGGCACTGCCCACCGGGTAGCGACCGGCTCCTGCGTGTCAATGAGGATGACGCGCGGGAAGACCTTGTAGGGTGGGCACTGCCCACCGGGTAGCGACCGGTGGGCAGTGCCCACCCTACAAGGCGCTAGAGCGGGGTTCGCTTGTCCGGTCCCCCGGCGTCTGGTAGGCTTACGACGAGCCCCCGACAGCCGGGGCGTTGCTCTCACGACAGGGAACCTCATGACCCCCGCACCAGTCCACGTCTCCCTCCGCTCGCAGCAGACCGCCGACCAGCCGATCAGCTACTTCATGCAGCAGGCGATCGAAAACCCGGGGCTGATCAGCCTCGCCGCCGGCCTGGTCGATCCCGGGTCGCTCCCCGCCGACGAGGTCCGCTCCGCACTGGACGAGTTGCTCGCCCGCCCCGCCACGGCCCGCGCCGCGCTGCAATACGGCACCACCCAGGGCCACGCCCCGCTGCGCGACCGGCTCCTCGCGCGCACCGTCGCCCTCGACGACGTCACCGCCGCCGAGGTGTCCCTCACCGCCGACGACGTCGTCCTCACCACCGGCTCGCAGCAGCTCCTCTACCTGATCGGCGAGATGCTCCTCGACCCCGGCGACCTCGTGATCACCGAGGCGCCGTCGTACTTCGTCTACCAGGGAACGCTCACCAGCCTGGGGGCGCGCACCCTGGCCGTGCCCATGGACGAGGACGGTATGGACACCGACGCCCTGGAAGAGCTGCTCGCCCGGCTGGAGCGCGACGGCGAGCTGGAGCGGTTGCGCCTGATCTACGTGTGCGACTACTTCCAGAACCCCAGCGGCCGGACGCTGTCGCTGCCGCGCCGCCGACACCTGCTGGAGTTGGCCCAGCGCTACAGCCGTCGCCACCGCATCTTGATCCTCGAGGACGCCGCCTACCGCGAGCTGCGCTACGACGGCGCCGACCTGCCGAGCATCAAGAGCTTCGACACGCACAACCGCCACGTCCTGCTCGCCATGACGTTCTCCAAGCCGTGCGCCCCCGGACTCAAGACGGGCTATGGGATCCTGCCGCGCGAGCTGATGACGCCGCTGCTGCGCCTCAAGGGCAACCACGACTTCGGCTCGAACAACCTGACGCAGCACCTGCTCGACCGGCTGCTGGTGTCGGGGGCGTACGACCGCCACGTCGCCAACCTGTGCGACGTGTACCGCGCCAAGCGCGACACCATGCTGGAGGCCCTGGCGGAAGAGTTCCCGGCGTCCGCGGGCGTGCGCTGGACGAACCCGGAGGGCGGCCTGTACGTCTGGCTGACATTCCCGCCCGGGACCGACGCCGGCCCGCACAACCCGCTGATGCATGCCGCGCTGAAAGAGGGTGTGCTCTACGTGCCTGGGCAGTTCTGTTACCTCGAAAGCTCGGGCGTCCCCATCCCCGCGAACGAGGCACGGTTGAGCTTTGGCGTCGCGCCTCCGGAGCAGCTGCGCGAGGGCATCCGCCGGCTGGCGCGGGCGTTCAGGGGCGAGGAGTCGGCATACAAGCCCGAAGCGCAAGCGAGGGATCTCTTCCTGACTCCTGCCTCCTGCCTCCTGCCCTCTGGCCCCAACCCCTCGACATCCGTAGACTAACGGCGCCACCGGCTGGCATGCCGGGGTCGGGTTTCGCGGGGCCGCCCGGCGGCGCGTTGGCCATCTCGCGAGCGACTCCTTCCTCATAACAACCGCTTGAAGATGCCCGAGCTTGTCGATTGGCAGCGCGCCGACCAACATGACGTAATCCGGCGTGCCGTGCAGGCCCTCAGCGACGGCCGGCTCGTTGTGTTCCCCACCGAGACGTCCTACCACCTGGCGGCCAGCGCCCTGCTGCCGGAGGCCGTCGAGGGGCTGGACAGGTGCGTCGGGGCCGAGGAACGGCCGCTGATGCTCACCGTCCGCGATGCCGCCGAGGCCCTCGACTGGGCGCCCGGCATCAGTCCCCTGGCTCGCCGTCTCGCGCGCCGCTGCTGGCCGGGGCCCGTCGCCTTCGACTTCATCGACGGCGTCGAGCAGGGACTGGCCGGACGGCTGCCCGAGGCGGTGCGCCGCCTCGTCTGCCCTGCGGGCACCTTGCGGTTGTGCGCCCCCGGGCACGAGGCCATCCTGCACACGCTCCACCGCGTTCCCGGGCCGCTGGTGACCGCGGCGCCCGGCGGCGAGGGCATGGCCACGACCGCGGAGGAGGTCATGCGGGCCTCCGGGGCCGATGTCGCCCTGGTCATCGACGACGGCCCGAGCCATTTCGGCCGGCCCGCGACCGTCGTGCGGGTCAACGGCGACCGCTGGTCGGTGGTGCGCGCGGGGGTGGTGGACGACGCCACGCTGATACGTTTGTCGCCCTGTACGGTCGTTTTCGTCTGCACCGGGAACACCTGCCGCAGTCCGCTCGCCGAGGCGTTGTGCAAGAAGATGCTGGCCGAGCGCCTGGGGTGTACGGCGGCCGAACTGCCGGAGCGCGGCTACCAGGTGCTGTCGGCGGGGCTGTCGGCGACGAGCGGCGACGCCGCTGCCGGGGAAGCCCTCGAGGTCGCGCGCGAGCTGGGCGCCGACCTGAGCGGGCACCGCAGCCAGCGGCTGACGCACGAATTGCTCGCCGCCGACCACTTGGTCACGATGACGCAGGGCCATTTGCGCGCCCTGGCGCCGTACTGCGGGGGCGGCACCGCCCAGCCGCGCCTGCTGTCGGGGCAGGGGACCGACGTTCCCGACCCGATCGGCGGCGATCGGGAAGTGTACCGGGAGTGTGCCCGGCAAATTACCCGATGCCTGGAAGAGTTTCTGGCGGAGTTGGATCGGCCATGACGTCCCCGCCGTCGAGCCCTGGCGGGGGTTGGGTTGTATCACCATGAAAATCGCGATCGGCAGCGACCACCGTGGCTACGACATCAAGCGGCGCATCAAGTCCCTGCTGGAGCAGTCTGGCCACGAGGTCCTCGACCTGGGGCCCGACAGCAACGACAGCGTGGATTACCCGGACTTCGCGTTCCAGGTAGCGCGTGCGGTTTCCGAGGGCCGCGTGGAGCGCGGCATCCTGGTGTGCGGCACCGGCATCGGCATGTGCATCGCCGCCAACAAGGTCAAGGGCATCCGCGCCGCGCCGTGCCACGACAGCATCACCGTCGAAATGAGCCGCCGTCACAACGACGCGAACGTGCTCTGCCTGTCCGCGGATCTGCTCGGCGAGGAGTTGATTGGGCGCATCGTGCGGCTGTGGCTGGAGACGGATTTCGAGGGCGGCCGCCATGCCCGCCGCGTCGAGAAGATCACCCGCTACGAGGCCGAGGATCGCTGAGCCACGGCCCGGAGAAAGCCCACGGGTGGCCACCCGTGGGCTTTGAGCGATCTGGTTACTCGATTACTTCCGTCAGCGGGTCGCCGGCCTGGAAGCGCTTGAGCTGCCTCTGGTAATAGTCCCGGTCCGGCGTCAGCTCGAGGCAGCGGCGCATCAGGCGGATGGCCTCGGCCTGGTCGCCGCGCTGGAAGTGGACCTCTGCCAGCGTGTCGAGGTAGCCCGCGTTCGCCGGCTCCAACTCCACCGCCTTGCGGGCGTGGGCCAGGCCCCGGTCGAGCTGCCGCCGACACCGCGCCGCCAGCCACCCCAGGGAATTGTGCGCTGCCGCGTCGCGCGGGTAGTCCTTGCTGACGCGCTCGTAGATGTCGGCGACCTTCGTGAACAGCTCGTCCGCACGCTCCTTCTGCCCCCGCTTCACCAGCTCCGGCACGAAGAGGATCGGCACGTCGGCGTTCCCCGGCAGCAGCGTCAGGCAGATCTGCGCCTCCTTCCAGGCCCCGCCCAGGTCCTTCGCGGCCAGCAGGCCGCGCGCCCGCAGCCAGTGGGCGCGATGCGGGACGAGAACGTACGCCTCGTCCTCCACGAACATGCTGCCGGCCTCCAGCACGCGCAGGTAGAACCGTTCCCAGCACGCCGCCGCCCTGAGGTAGTCCTTCGCCTGCGCGGCGTAGTTGTGGAGCCGCCGCCACGCCTCGCCCGTGTGCCACGAGTTCGGCCGCCCGGTCTTCAGGATCATCTCGAACTCGCGCCGCGCCTCGTCGGCCAGACCGTGCTTGTGCAGCGCCGCCGCCAGGTCGCCGCGGCGGTCGTCCTCGCCGAGCGGCAGCCAGCGGGCCAGTTCCATCCGCTCGCGACCCTCCTTCTCGCGGCCGCCGCGGGCCAGGGCCAGGCCGCCGAGGTATCTCAGCACCGCGTCGGCCGGGTACTTCTGCACGCCGCGCTCCAGCACCTCGGCCGCGTCCTTCCAGAGCTTCTTCTCGATCAGGTGATCGCCCAGCTTGCGGAACGAGGCGGCATTGCCGACCGAGGCGACGGCTTCCTCCAGGTACTTGCGCGCGAGCCCCGTGTCGCTGGCCTTGTCGGCGACCGCGGCCACGCCGTCCAGCCACGACTCACGCTCCTCGGGGGGCAGCTTGCCCGCCGCCTTGGCGGCGCCGGCGAGCAGGTCGGCCAGGGCGTCGCCCTTAACCTTGCCGGCGAAGAGGTCGCGCAGCCGGCCGAGCGTCACGAGCGAAGCTTCCTTCTGTTTGTCGCGCAGGAAGGCCCACCAGTGCCTCACGTGGGCCGTCTGGTCCGGGAACAGGCCCCCCAGGATCGAGGAAGCGTACGTCTCCGCGGAGCCGGCGTTCTTCATGCCTTTGTGGAAGTCTGCGGGGGGGCCTCGGTCGAGCAGCGCGGCGGCGTGACGATACGCGGGCTCCTCCAGGCCGCTCTGTTGCAGGATCCGCACCAGCTCGGTGGCCCTGTCCGAGTCCCTGGAGCCTTCGAGCTGCTTCTCGACGGCGGCCAGCACCTTCGCCACCTCCTCCTTCTCGCCCAACCGCTGCAGCGCCTTGAGGCGCAGCATCTCGGCGCGCAGTACCTGCTTGGCGTCGCGGCCCTTCGCCCTGTCGAGCACCTCGAAGGCCTCGCGGAAGCGCTGCTGGGCACAGAGGACGCTGAAGGCCATGCCGGGATCGGGGCCGCGCGCCAACACGGTCAGGGCCTCGCGTGGGCGGTCGTTGAGGAAGAGGGCCTTGGCCTCCCACCAGAGGGTGCCGTCGTTGTCGGGCTTCCTCTCCGCGGCCTTGACCAGGGCAGCGACGATCTGCTCGAACGCCTCGGTGCGCCCCGCGAGCCGGTGATAGGCGGCCTTGAACTCGTCGCCGCCGTCCCGCTCGCCGAGCTTGTCGCTCCGCTGCGACAGCGCCTTCCAGTCGCCCTGTTCGTACAGGAGCGTCTGGAGCAGGGGCAGGTTGCCGGTCTTCTCCGCCACGGCGCGGGCGCCCGCGAGGTCTCCCTTCGCGCGGTACAGGTACGCCAGGATCAGGGTGGCCTGCGGGTCGCCGGGCCGGGCGGCGCGGGCGCGGTAGTGCGGCAGGGCTTCGTCGATGCGGTCGGTCAGGAGCAAGTAGACGGCGAGGTCGCGCACGGCCGACTCCACGGCGCCCGCCAGTCGCATCCGCAGCACGTCCTCCAGGGGGCCGTGGGCGCGCTTCTGCAGCAGGTCGGGGATGAGCAACTCGACGGCCTTGCGGAACGGCTGGAAGAGCTGCTGCCGTATGCCCTCGTTGTCCTCGACGGCGATGAGGCGCGCGACGACGGGATACCCCGCCGCGCCGCGGTCGAAGAGTTCTTTGAGGATGCGTTGTCTGCCGTCGAGGGCCGCGGCGCGGTATTTGGCGATTGAGGCGAGGACGTCGGCGGGGGTGTCGGGGTAGATACCCCACTTGAACTTTTCGAGGATGCCGTCGATGCGCCGCGCCGCCTCCAGCTCGGCGCCGGCGCGGGCCTCGTACAGGGCAGCCTCGGCGGCGCGGCCGGTGTGCCAGAGGGAGGCGACGGCGCGCTCGCGCGTGGCGAAGCGCGGGCTGGCCAGCTCGCGGATCGCCTTGGCGATGTCCTCCTTCGACGGCAGGGCGGTCTGCTGGCCATCGGCCCCGAGGGGCAGGAGCAGCGCGATGAAGACGGCTCGCACCAGGAGACGGGGCATGGGAAACCTCCTTCGAGATGCCAGGTCGGCGCCCCCTCAGCATACCGGGCGCCGAGAGGAAAAGGTAGCAGGAAGACCGAAGGGGAAGGCGAAGGGAGCGCGGAACGGCAAGCCCGCAAGGGCGCCGATGTAACGACAAGTACCACCATCCCTTGCGGCCTGCTTGTTATTCAAGCGGTCACGTCGCCGGCGTGCCGGACGTCGTTCGCTACCGCGCCTGTTGTACCGCGATGGGGATCTGCGCCGGCGAAATGCCGCCGCTGCAATACGTCCTCACGGCCTGGCGGCGGTGCTTGGGATTGGTGATCTCCGAGGACAGCACTTCGACCCGGTCGGTCACGTAGCGGTCCAGCTCGCCCAGGCTGACGAGGCCCCCCGCGCCGACCCGGGGCAGAGGGCTGCGGGCCAGGCCCGCGCCCTTGTAAAGGTATCTCCCCTCGATCCCCTCCAGCAGCGCCAGCGTGAACGCGCCGTGGCCCCAGCGCGAGGTTTCGTTGGCCTTCTGATTGGGGGCGCAGGCGGCCATGACCACCAGCCCGTTCTTGCTGCTGAACTCGCGGACGGCCTTCTGGAGCCGCTGCTGGTTCTGGGGGTTGTTCGGGTCGTCCTCGTCGTTGTCGTTGACGGCGCCGCTGTGGCAGGTGTCGAACACGAGGACCGCCGGGCACGGCAGCGTCGCCAGGTAGGGCTGCAACTGCGTCAAGAAAATGCCCGTGGTGCTGTCCTTCATCGGGTCGTAGTCGTGCGGGGCGAAGTGGTAGCGGTTCGTGCCGTTCTCGATGAAGCCGTGCCCGGAAAAGGTCACGAGGACCAGGGAGTGCCGCGTCGGCGCTTGCTGTTCCAGCAGCCACGCCTTCAGGCCGAAATTGATGATCTCGTCGCGCGTGGCCTGCTCGTCCTTGAGCACCTTCGTGACCACCTTGTTGCACAGGGCGCCTTCCAGTTTCTGGAAAGCGGCGGCGACGGCGTCGGCGTCCCGGGCGGCGCTGGGCAGCTCCTCCAGGTTCGCGTACTTCGAGACGCCCACCGACAGGACGTAGAGGTCGTGGACGTCGAGCAGCCGGTCGGTCTTCCCCGGCAGCCAGGGCCTGGCCAGGAACAGCCCCACCGCGACGACCGCCGCCAGGCAACCGGCCAGCAGCGCCGCCTGGCGGAATCTCCCGACACCATCGGTCGGGCGCGCCCGGCACCATTTCCGCACGATCCGCAGCACCACCGGCTCGGGCAACCGCGTGCCGCCGCGCGGGGCAGCCAGCACGGCGTGCGGGGGGCTGCCGGCGGACCAGGGGTCGGACTCCGCCCGGTCCAGCGCGTGCTTGCGCTCCGCGGCCTGGAGGAGATCCGCCAGCGGCGCGAGCGAAACCTTGTCGGCCGAGCTGGTGGAGAATATCCACTTGCCCTTGCCCCAGGCGACGGCCAGGAAATGGTAGGGGCCGCCCTGGGGGGCAGGGCACGGGCTCCGCGTCCAGTACTTGAACAGGACACTCTTCGGCTGGCGCAGGAGCAGGCCCTGGGCCGGGGCGGCGCTCCCAGGGAGGCGCACGCGCCAGCGCTCGCCGCGGGCGAAGTCCTGACGGTAGACGTCGAAGTCCATGGCCAGGAAGACCTGCTCGCGGGGGAAATCCGCCTCGGTCCTGTGGGCCGCGGTGTGCCGGTTGATGGACCGCAGACCGGTGGCCCCGGCGCTGGCTACCCCGAGCAGGGGGGTGGTGAGGGGGTCTTCCGCCTCCTCGGCCGCCTCGAGGATCGACTCGGCCAGCCGCGCCCAGTCGGCGAGGAACTGGCGGCCCGTCTCCGGGTCGGTCAGCGCCTTTTCGGTGTAGCCGCGGATGGCCAGGAACAGGCCTTCCGGCGAGTCCTCCAGGGGGACGGTGCCGGAGCGGGCCCCTTCCCGGAGCAGGGCCGTGTACCGCGCGAAGGCTTCACAGCCGGCCGACGGGGGCGGACCCTGCAACTGCCGGCGGGCGAATTCGGCGGCCAGCATGTCGTCGAGCCGGGGCTCGGCGTCGATGACCAGGCGCTGCGGGGGGCCGGGGCCGCGCAGCAGTCCGTTCGGACCGTGCTCGAGAACGAACCTGGCGAGGTCCTGGCGCCCACGCTGCTCCGCGGCGGCCGGCACCAGGTAGATTTCCCCCGGCTGCGCCTCCAGAGCGTCAGCCGGGGGAAGCTTCCGGAAAACCACTTCCATGACCGCTCCGGCTCAGTTGGTGGCGAGTCGGCAGTTGAAGGCCAGGTTGTCGTTGCTCACCAGGCGGAGGCGGAACGGCCCGGTCCAGCGCGGCGACCAGACGCAGTGATAGTAATTGCCGGGGACGTTGTCGCGGACCACGACGTTGTTGTTCTCGTCGATGATTTCCAGGATCATCCTGCTGTTGACACCGGTGCTGATGAACACCTCGGCACGCTCCTCGGCCCGGAAGTTGATCGGGTTCCAGTTGATCGTCTGGAAAGCGCCGATGGTGAAGTTATCGACCTTCGGCCCGCCGACGGCGCCGCGGACATCTTCCTCGAGTAGCTTTTCGGTGGCCATCGCCAGAGCGGCCAACTGGGGGCCGGACGAGATCTTTTTGGCTTCGGCCAGCAGCGCCTTGGGGCTGTTGTTCGCCTTGACCATCTTGGCGGGCTTGTCGCCCTCCTTGCCCGTGGCCTTGTGCGCGACCTTCAACGGCTTCGTCGAGGTCTTGTGGAGGATTTGCGCGGCCAGGAGGAGGGATTCGCCGTTCTTCTCCTGCCGCCCGTAGCGGATCAGCTGGCTGGCCAGGGCCAGGTCCTGGATGGCCCGGGTCGTGGCCGACATCTTGGCCCCCTTGGACATCTCCTGGACGTTGGAGCCTTTCTTGTCCGATTTCGTGTCGCCCGCCGTCACGGTCGATGCCACGGCGAACCCCAGGGCGGCGATGGCCACGAGCCCCAGAACTACCTTGCTGCGCGCCTTCATGTGTGCCTCCGAACAGAAAGGGAGCCGATGCGAGAGGGCCGCCGGGACGGGAACTTCCCGTCCGAACGAAAACTCACGCCGCGGTCGCCAGGCTTGCCTGGCATGAGGGCCGGGGCGGAGTTGAAGCGGCGCCTCTTCTTCAGACCAAAGCCATTTTTGGGGACAGGAGGGCGAGTGTCAAGCAAAAACACCGTCGAGGCCGCCACGCCGCCACGCCGGAACGCGGAGAACGTCGTTGTAGCTACCCTCCGCCGGGGGTACAATCGCTCTGTTGCCGGGTAATGGGCCCGGCCGAAGGAGGATGCGACCATGCCGCCGCTGCCTCACTCCTGTCCCCGCTGCGGCTCGCCGCTGCCGGCCCCTACCTTCTCCGCCGACCGGGGCACTCCCGCGCCGCGGCGGCGCCTGAATCGCTAAAGTGGTCGGAAGGGGCCTGGCGAATTGGGCCTGTTGCGAGGAGGAGACGCCGATGACGGAGAACCAGACGGGCGGTACGGGCGGCGGACTGCCGACGTGGGCGTGGGTCCTGATCGCCCTGGGGATCGGCCTGCCGCTCGCCTGCGGCATTTTCCTGTTCGCCGTATGCACGGCCCTCGGCGCCTGATCGAAAAAAGCACCTTCGTCACTCCGAAAAGAGAGGAAGAACGGGTGGTGTCCCGGCTGCGCTGCCAGGCTGACGCAAGGCCAAACGGAACAAGGGCTTGTCGATGCTGCGCCCTGCCGCAGGCTCCGCGCGCAGGTCGTGTCGTTCCGCAGCAGCGACACTGCCAGCCGCCGCAGCCACGCCCGCGGGCGCCAACAGCACGGCAATAATCTCGTACAGTAGAAGTACCGTCGGCAAGGCGTGGGTGGTCTGCTTCCTCGCCGTCGCGCTGCTGGAGGGCCTCCTCACCATTCTGGGTGTTGCCTCCAGCCACTGATGGGCGGCGGACGAATCACGTCGCCCAGTCGTCATACTCGGGGTCGTACCGCAGCACGAGTCGGTAGGCGCAGTAGTAGAGACGCCAGCGGCCACCCCAGGAGCTGACCACACGCCGCGGCAGCCGGACGAACCCCGCCCGATCCAGAAAGGTGCTTGTCATGCGTTGCCTCCTGTCCGCCCTGCTGCTGCCGACCCTGCTCCAGCTGCCGCTCGCACTCGCCCAAGAGAACGAGGGCGAGAAGCTGTTCCGCGCCATGGAGAAGAAGATCACGGCGGCCAAGGTCATTCAGATCGTCGCCGAGATGGATGATCAAGGGGAGGCGGCGAAGTTCAAGGCGTCGTTGATCCTGACGAAAGGCAACAAGGCCCGCGTGCGCGTCCGGGGGGACGTCAAGGGCCAGAAGATGAGCACAGAGATGACGTCCGACGGCAGCAAGATGAAGGTGTTGATGATGCCGGGCGGCAGGGAGGAGGAACAGTCGGCGAAGAAGCTGCATGGACTGTTCAGCACGATGGTGAGCCGCGTCGGCCTGATCGGCGGCTTACGCATTGTCCGCGTCGCCACGGGGGGCAAGGACCGGAAGGACCCCGATCTGGAGAAGCTGTTCCGGCTCTCGAGCTTCAAACTGGGGGGCGCGGACAGCGTTCGCGGCCACAACGCCAAGGTGCTCACTTACACCGTCCACATCGGCGGCAACGACGCCGACGCCGCCAGGGTCACCCTCTGGGTGGACGCCAAGACGCTGCTACCGCTCAAGCGCGCCATCGTCCCCCAGACGAGCGCCATGCGCATCACAGAGTACTACGACGAGTTCAAGCTCGACGCCGAGGTGGACGCCAAGACCTTTGAGTTCCCGAAGTAAGAACTTGCCGTCAGCCGGCGTAAACGCGTTGGGCGTAACCGCTCGTCCGCTAGAAATATTGGGCCGGGTCGGGGTGGGAGTCACCTCCCACCCCTCCCACAGATCCGGACTTGCCCAATTAAGGCATCCGGCTCGTCAAGCTACGGACTCGCTGCGCACGGTGACACCTGCGCACGCGGCCACGGGAGCGGCAATGCC
>JBBRPS010000151.1:0-15525 GCA_038227745.1 Gemmatales bacterium
AAACCTGCACTGAATTCAGGAGAGCCGCGACAGCCCGTGTTGTCGCGCTTTCCGCATGAATTCTGCGGTTTCCGAAGAGTGACACCACACTGTCATCGCTACCGACTTGGATGCAAGTTTTCGTGCCAGAAACACTAGCGTGCGGGATAGCTTACCCGAAAACGCAGCAAGTTGCCAGCACGGAAGTGCTTCGGCCTTCGGTTTTCCTGGCGTCCAGGCTGGCCCTTGCCCTACCGCCCTGGTATGCTGGCCGGGAAAGGGGGAAGGGATGATCGGCCTGGTTGCGTGCTGCAAGACGAAGCTGGCGGAACCGGCGAGGGCGGAAGACCTTTACCGCTCGCCGCTGTTCCGCAAGGCCAGGGCGTACTGTCTGGCGCACTATCCCCGATGGTTCATCCTCTCGGCAAAATACGGGCTGGTCGATCCGGGGCAGGTCATCGCCCCGTATGACTGCACGTTGCTTGACCAGGGCAAGCCAGCAAGGGCCAAGTGGGGTCAGCTTGTCTACCGGCAGCTTGTGGCCCTTGACCTAGCCGGGGAATCCTTCACAGCCTATGCGGGGAAGGTCTACGTCTCCCCGCTGGCGGACAAGCTGCGGTTAGAGACTCCCCTGGCCGGGCTGGGGATCGGGCAGCAACTGGCCTGGTACGGCACGCACGGAATCCGCACGGAATACCGTTCTCACCGTGCGAAAAATAACGAGTTACGTCAACTTTCAGGGACAGCCTTGGAAGTTGATTCAACGAAGGGGGAAGACAATGCCGACCGTAAAGCTGGTCCCCGAAGACGATCCTAACCCTATAGTCCAGCAAGTCTTTATGGACATCAAGGAAACGAAGAAAATCGACCACGTTCCGGCGATTTGGCGGGCTTTAGCCACGCATCCAGAGCATCTATCCCTCTGCTGGACGCGGCTGAAGGCGATCATGCAGCCCGGCAGGGTGGACCTGCTGACGAAGGAGATCGTCGCCCTCGCCGTGTCGGTCACGAACGGCTGCAAGTACTGCATCAACAGTCATACCGCCGCCGTCCAGAAGCTCGGCCTCGACAGCGAAGGCTACGCCGAGGTGCTTGCCGTCATCGGCCTGTATGGGCAAATGAACAAGCTCGCCGACGCCCTGCAAATCGAGCCGGACATCCTCCCCGAGCCCTTCCCGCCGACGCGGGGGAAAGACTGAGCCGGGACGGGCGCGGCGCGGTTGACCGCCTCCCCTGCGTCCCGGATAATAACCCTTCCAGGCGGTCCCGCTCCGGCTCGAGTTTCCGCCAAGCCGCCCGGCCCCGGCTCGCCCACGCCCCGAGGGTCTTATGCCCACGATCGTCTGCCCCGGTTGCCGGCAGCCACTCCATGTCGAACCCGAATGGGCGGGCAAGCCGTGCCGTTGCCCTCACTGCCGCGCCGTCATGCCGCCCTCCACCCCCGACGAAGTCAGGGGAACCATCGGCCCCACGGCACCCGAGCCGTCCGGCGAGGAGCTCACCCTGGCGCCACCGGCGCCGCCCTCGGAGGCGACCGGCGCCGCCGACGCCGCCCTCCAGCACCCGGATTGGGTGTTCAACGCCCGCTTCAGCCCGGACGGCAGCCAGGTCCTGACCGCGTGCCGCGACGGCATGGCGCGGCTGTGGGACTGGCGGACGCGGCGGCTCGCCGTGCCGGCCCTCGCCCACGCCGATGAGGTCTTCGATATCGACTTCTCGCGCGACGGCCGCTGGCTCCTCACGGCCGGCCGGGAGGGCGCCGCCCGCGTGTGGCAACGGTCGAACGGCAAGCCCGTCACCCCGCCGCTGTGGGTGTTCGGCCCGGCCCATCAGGCGCTCTTCACGCCCGACGCCCACCGGGCAGTCGTCGCCGGCCTGAGCCCCTACGTCTACAGCTACGCCCTGACGGACCTCGACGAGCCGCCGGGCAAACGGCTGAGTGAAGACGACCTGCGGACGCTCGGGGAACTGGTCTCCGGGCAGGCGCTGCACGCGGAGGGCGGGGCCGTGAACCTGACCTCGGCGGAGTGGCTCGACCGCTGGCGGCACTTCCGCGCCGCCCACCCTGACTTCCACACACTCGCGCGCAAGAACTGATCTGCGGGCCGCTGCGTCGGCCTCTTTCGGAACCCACCCATGACCTACTGCCTCTGCTGTCTGGCCCTCGGCAACCTCCTCCACGCCGCCCTCGCTCTCGCACAGCCGGCGATCCGCCTGGAGAATTACCGCGCTGGCACAACGATTCGCTACCCGGTGCCGCTGCTGCGCGGCACGGTGGGGGAAGCGGGCGGCTCGTCGCTCGTGGTCGTGAACGAGTCCTCGGACCGGCCGACGCGCGAACTCAAGGGGCTGGTCCACAAGGGGCGGTTCAAGGCACTGACCGAGCTGGTGCCGGGGCCGAACCGCCTCGTGCTGCGCTCCGGCAAGCAGGAGTTGCGGCTGACGCTGACCTACCGTCCGCAGACGAACGCCTACATCGTCCGCGTTATCTACATGACCGACAACACGGGCGCGACCGCCTACCAGACTCCCCTTGCGAAGGACCCGCAGGACTACGCCGCCAAACTCGACACCGCCCTCAAGCTGATGCAGACCTTCACCGCCGAGCGCATGAACGACCTCGGCCACGGTCGCCGCACTTTCAACCTGGAGTTGGACGACCACGGCAAGGTCAAGGTCCACACCCTGAAGGGCGACCACCCGGCGGCGTACTACTACGCCCTCGCGGACCAGGACTGGTGGCGGCAGGTCTACGCCTGGTCGGACAAACGGCTGCCGATGGCGCGGGGCAAGAACCTGGTGATCCCCGCCTACACGCGCTTCGACCCGGCCGTGCGAAAGGCCCAGGGGCACACGGCACTCGGCGGCGGCGGCCTGGCGCTGTTCGGCAGCGGCGCCCTCTTCTCGTGGCCGGGCAGCCTGGCGGACGTGTTCCCGGCCTTCGGCGACGCGACGTCGATCGACGGCAAGCGGGTCCACGACGACAGCGCCGGCCGCGGCACGCGCTGGGCCCTGGCGTCCACAACGCTCGGGGCGGCGCTGCACGAGGTCGGCCACACCTACGGGTTGCCGCACTCGCGGGACCCGATGGACATCATGACGCGCGGCTTCGACCACTTCCACCGCGCCTTCACCTTTATCGACCCGCCCAGCCGCGTGAATCCGCGCCCCGTCGAGTTCAAGGACCGCGAGGTCGCGTACTTCGCCCCGATCAGCGCCGCGGCCCTGAGGGGCAGCCGCTGGTTCGCGCTCGATGGCCGGCGCTGGGCGGAGAAGGACGGGCCGGCCGTGCGGCGCGACGAGAACTCGGGAGACGTGCTGATCACGGCCTCGCACGGGCTGCGCTACCTCGGCATCGACGTGCGCGGGGACGCGGTCTCCTATCGCGCCTTCTGGGACCGGCCGCAAGGGCCGCGCGAGTTCCGGCTGCCGCGGATCGAACTGGGCAAGGGCGTGAAGGGGGGCGTGAAAGAGCCCGATGTCCGGCTGCGCCTGGTGGACGATGGGGGGCTGCAGGCGTCCGCGGCGCTGCCGGTCTGGGAGCGCGGCCAGGGGTTCGTCCGCACCTGGCACTTCAGCAAGGTCACCAGGCCGTGGGCGGCGAAGGGCGCCTTCGTGGAGGTGGACGCGAAGCAGCTCCGCGAGATCGAGGCAGCGGCCCTGACGGAGGCAGCGGTCACATCAAAGAGTGCCTTCGTGGACCTTCTGGAGCGGTTCGGCCAGCGCTCGGCCTTCGTCGCCGCCTACGCCGCCCGATCGCTCCGGACGGAGCAGGCGCGCAAGGTGAAACTGCGGGTGGGGAGCGACGACGCGCTGCGGGTGTGGGTGAACGGCAAGCTCGTCATCGCCGCGCCGGTGCTGCGCGCCGCGCACCCCGACGAGGACAGCGCGACGGTCGAACTGCAGCCGGGCGAGAACCGAGTGCTGGTCGAGGTATCCCAGGCGGTGGGGGGTTGGGGCTTCTATTTCCGGGTGGAGGACGAGAAGGACGGCAAACTGCAGGTGGGGGCGGACGGACGGCTCACCTCGCTTCCCGCCCCGTAGAAGCGGTTTCCATACCGGCGAGCGGGGAGCGTAAGGCGAGCGGCGAGAAAAACTGTCCCCGTAGGACGGCTCTCCCGAGCCGTCCTGTCGCGGGCAGGACGGGTCAGGAGACCCGTCCTACAGGCGGTTTTCTTTCGCCGCTCGCCTAATGGGGGCGGGGCCGATGATCTACGCCCTTGTGCAGACGGGGTGGTAGTTCGACGCGGGGGCGGCCGCGCTGATCCTGCTCCTGCAGTTGCGCAGCACCACGCGGGCCAGCCTCATCGGCACGGAAGTCCGCTACGACCTCGACGTGCGGACGTACAACTATCTCCGCGAGCCGTCCGGCAACTGCCCGCGCTTCCTGGTGGTCTTCGTCATGCCCGGGGACGAGGGCCTCTGGCTGAGTCAGTCGCCTGACGAACTGGCGCTGCGGCACTGCGCCTACTGGATGTCGCTGGCCGGGGCGGAGCCGACGACCGCGACTTCGAGCGTGCGTATCCGCATTCCCCGGTCCCAGGTCTTCTCGGTTGAGGCCGTGCAGCTCTTGCTGACCGGCCTCTTGCACGGGGGTCCACCATGATTCAGTACTATCGCCGCTGGGTTGCGCCCGAGCGTTACCTCGGTCGCTGGCTCGACCCGCGCCTGGGGGCACTTCCGGGTAGCGGACGTGCGGGCATACCTTCTGCGGCGCGGCTGGAAGGAGGTGCCTCCTGACCGGCCCCATACGCTTGTCTTCCAGGAGCCGCCCACTCCAGGGGGAGACCTCTTGTACCAGTTCGTGCCCGACTCGGAGGCCAACCCGGACTACCTCCGGCAAATGGTGGAGCTGATTACTCTGCTGGCCTTCTTCGAGGACCGACACCCAATCCACATCATCGACGACATCCTCCAGGGGGCCGCCGGTGGTGCCAATGGGTCGCCCCGGGCCCCGAGCCAGGCCGGCGAGGCGGAGGCGGCCCGCAAGTGACCTTGTGAAGGCACCAGTTCTCGAGTTCGGCGGGGGAGAAAGGGGACATTGCCTGAATGAGAGCGTGTTCCATAAGGGGGGGAGGCAGGCAAATTGTTACAATGCAGGTAGTTGAAAAATGCCGTGTTGCAGCAAGTGTCAGCCGGGCGTCACACTGAACACCTGTGAGCTTTGGGAACACGCTCTCAATCCTGCCAAGTCGCCCGGATTGATCGGGCGACCTCCCGATGGCTCCGCATCTACCACGGCGTGCTGAACGGTAGCATCTGCGGTGCCCAATACTCGGGCAAGGTATTCATCGACATCCAGTGGGCCTAACGCAAGAAGGAACAATTATGGCAGCCGTGTTGAAGGGTAAGTTGGTCGCGTCAAAGGTCTACGATTCTGGGGAGCCAGTCACCCTCCGGTTCAAACTGACCAACAACGGAGATGAAGACCTGTACGTCTTGAAATGGTACACGCCGCTGGAAGGTCTGAACAGCGACTGCCTGACGGTGATTCGCAACGAAAAAAGCAAAGTTGCCTACGATGGCCCGATGATTAAACGCGGCCACCCCGGTCCGGATGACTACGTGCTGGTCCCCGCGGGCGGGACCGTCACCGCCGATGTGAATGTTAGCGAATCCTACGCGGTTTCCATACCGGCGGATTATCGGGTGGAACTGAACATCCGGGCACTGGAACACGTTCCCGCACCGACGGGAGCCAGGAGGAGCGCGGCGCTGGCGAAAAGCACACCCAAGTTGCAGACGATGACGGGCGGCAAAACGAAGTTCAAGGTGAAGAAGGGAGCGAAGCAGATACCGACACGGGGCAAGACGGCCCGCAAGGCTTCCAAAACTCTAGCGAAATCGACGGGGGCGGATGCCTCTGTGGGGGCAGTCGGGGCGGCCGCCGACCCACTGCCCCCAATCATCACCGGCGGCACGGCCACACAGCAAGCGTCGGCCAAACAAGCCCACATCGACGGATTCCATCTTTGCGAGGCGGCCCTCGCGGGGCTGGCCAATAATGCCCAATACAAGGAATGGTTCGGGGCCCATACCGCGGCTCGCTTCAACAAGGTGAAATCCGTCTTCACCAAAATCCGCGATCGCATGAAGACGGTTGCTTTCACCTACGACCTGAGCGGTGCCGGTTGCAAGAGCGGCGTGTACGCTTACACGCACAAAGGGGACACGAGGATATGGTTCTGCGGGGCCTTCTGGTCGGCACCGGCCGCCGGTACCGACTCCAAGGCGGGGACCGTGGTCCACGAGCACAGTCATTCGGACGCCAACACAGACGACGTGACTTATGGTCAGACCAACGCACGGGCCTTGGCCACAAGCAAGCCCGATCAAGCCGTGAGAAACGCGGATAACTACGAATACTACGCCGGTGGTTGAGTTCGCAACAGGGGACGTCCGACATAATCTATGCCGAACAATCCGCTGTAGCAGACTGGCCACGCGACCACGGCGCTTCGGACCGAAAAGGACCGAAAAGGACCGAAAAGGACCGAAAAGGGGACGCATCTATTTTCTCGGATCAGCCCGAGGAAGAAAGGAGACATTCATCTTTTCCACGATCTGAATAAGATGAATGGCCCCTTTCTTCCTCACTGCACCTGACCGGGGCCGCGCGTGTTGGAGCTGGCGAGGGTCGGCTACACGTCGGCGGCGATGGTGGTTTTACGGTACGCGAGTCGGAAGTTGTTCCGCCCCTCCCCGCGGAAGTACCGCAGCGTCAACGGTTGATCGAGGCGCCCCGGCTTGCCGTTTCGCTCTCGCGTTCCCTCGCCCTGGGCTCAAGAACTCGCTTTCGGCGGAGCGAGGGCCACGAATACCTTGTCGGCTTCGCCGATGGCGGACGCGGTGATGGTCGCGAGATCCCCTTCCACCTCGCCCTCGTAATCGCAAGCATTCCGCCACTGCCGCAGACGGTCGAGCCGTTCCGAGATCTTTTGCATCTTCCCGCGCTTCAGGAGCGTGCGCAGGCGGCCGTGGTCTTCCGGCTGTTCGCGGGCGTCGAAGCCGAGGTGGGCGACGGCGTGGTCGCGGACGTGGCAAAACGCGGCGAAGTAGCCACGGCTCACCGCGGAGCGCAAGGCGGCTTCCTGGTCGGGAGGCGTCCCAGTCGGGTTCTCCAGGAACCTGGCCAGTTCCAGGTACTGCTTCCAGTCAAACGGCATGGGGCCTCCGCGGCGGCCGGAAATCAGTCGTCAACAGCAACGGACCGGACGCCCCCGCGAGCCGGTCTTCATGAGCCTCCTGTACCTGTTCGATCCGGCTCAGGAGGTCCGGGTCGTAAGTCTGCTGCCGGATGTAGAGGGTCAGGTAGCGATCCTGGATCTCGGGGTCCGTGTAGACTTCCAGCGACAACTCCGCCCGATCGCCGAACTCTTCCCGGGCGGCTTTGCCGAAATCCGACAACAGCAGGGCCAGGTCCGCGAACCGTTCCAGGTAGGCGCGGACCTCGTCCGGCTTCGGCAGCACAACTCCGTACGCTGAGAGAGCCTGCAGGGCATTCTCCCAGGCGGGAGACTGTGTTTCGGTGACCGGCATGGGTCTGCCTCCAGAGTAGCGCTGCGTGCCTGCGTCCACCCTGCGGAGTGTACCACGGACCGCAAGCCGGGAGAAGCGGGCATGGTCGCCGGGCAGGCTGTCGCCTACATCCCCTTGAGGGAAAGAGGAGTGGATCGACCGCGGCACCTTTTGCGAGGGGGCGAGACTTGCCGTCCGAACCGCTGGCGTATTTCGACGGCCGACTGGTACCGCAGAGCGAGGCCCGCCTGCCGCTGCACGACGCCGGCTTCGTCCTCGGCGCGACCGTCACAGACCTTTGCCGCACCGTCCGTCACCGCCTCTACCGCTGGCCCGATCACTTCGCCCGCTTCCGCCGCAGCTGCCGCTCGGTGCGCATCTACCCGCCGCTCGCCGAGGAAGAAATCGAGCGCCTCGCCCACGAGTTGGTCGCTCACAACGCCGCCCTGCTGCGCCCGGAGCAAGACCTGGCCCTGGTTCTCCTCGCCACGCCCGGCCCGGTCAACTTCTACGCGGGGCAGGCGGGCGGCGCCGGCGAGGCCGCCCCGACCTTCGCGATGCACACGTTCCCATTGCCCTTCGCCCGCTACCGCCGCCTCTTCGAGCAGGGGGCGCACCTGGTCATCCCCTCGACGCGCCACGTCCCCGCCGTGTGCATCGACCCGCGCGTCAAGCAGCGCAGCCGCCTGCACTGGTGGCTCGCGGAGCAGGAGGCGCACCTCGCCGAGCCGGGCGCCACGGCCCTGCTGCTGGACACGGACGGCCACGTCACTGAGACGGCGGCCGCGAACTTTCTGCTGGTGCAGAGTGGAGCGGTGGTGTCGCCGCCGCGGCACGCGATCCTGAACGGCGTCAGCCTGCAGGTGGTGGAGGAACTGTGCGGCGAGTTGGGCATCCGCTTCGAGGAGAGGGTGCTGGCGGCGCACGACTGTCTGAACGCCGACGAGGCCCTGCTGGCGAGCACGCCGTACTGCCTCGCCGGCGTCAGCCGCATCAATGGCGTGCCGCTGCCGTGGCCCGGCCTGGTGTTCCGGCGGCTGCTGGAGGAGTGGGGGCGGCGGGTCGGGCTGGACATCCGCGGGCAGATCGAGGGCGCCGGGCTGGCCGGCGCCTGACGGCCGGCCCGCAGCGCCGGCTCTCACGCGCTCTGACCCACGTACGGCAGGACGTAAGGCCCCTTGGGGATGACGGCGATGCGCGCCGATGGCCCGTACTCCGCGAGCGAGTCGGCCACCGCCTGCTCGACCGTCGCCGCCGGCTCGACGTAGCAGCGCCGCAGCGTCTCGGCGGGGATGCCGTCCGTTACCAACTTCACCTTGCAGCGCTCCACGACCTTCGCCAGTTCTTCAAGCTGCCACTGATCCATGACGAAGTAGTCCTTGCCGAGGATGCGCTGCTTGAACACCTTGAGATCGGGATTGTCCTCCATGAGGTGCTGAAACTCGGCGCTGCCGAGCCCCTCGCTCAGGCTGGCGACCACGATGATCGTACCGCCCTGCTTGACGATCGGCAGCGCCCCCGTCATGCCCTTGACCGCCTGGTAGAACGTCGTGTCGAGGGGGTAGCCCGCGCAACTCGTGACGACGATGTCGAGCGGCTCGGACACGGAGACGCGGACCACGCTTTCCACGAAGCGCACGCCCTCCTCCCAGGCCCGCTCCATGTGGCCGGCCCCGACCCACGTGATCTGCCGGCGGTCGTCGAGACAGACGTTGACGATGAAGTCGCAGCCGGCCATGCGGGCGATGCGCGTGTTCTCCTCGTGGACGGGGTTGCCCTCGACGATGCCGCAGTCGGCCTTCGGGTGCTCCAGGAACTTCGGGCCGTGCCAGACCTTGACCGTTTCCAGGGCGGCGATGCCGGGACAGATCACCTTGCGGCCGCCGCTGTAGCCCGCCATCAGGTGCGGCTCGATCAGTCCCGTGGTGATCTTCAGGTCGGCGCGGACATAGCGGCGGTCGAGGTGGACCGGCACGCCGTTGGGCGTGGTGCCGAGGTAGTCGTGCTCGTCCAGCACCTTGCCGTGGTGGTTCTCGACGCGGTAGTTCGCGACGAGGTCCGGGCCGAGCATCTCCTCCAGTTCGGCGCCCTCGTTGGGCCGGTGCAGGCCGGTGGCGACGAGGATGAGGATGTCGCGGCGGGCGATGCCCTGCTCCTGGAGCGTCTCGAGCAGCGGCGGCAGAATGACGCGGTTGGGCACCGGCCGGGTGATGTCGCAGACGAGGATGCAGGCGTTTTTCCGGCCGCGGGCGAGGGTCGCCAGGGGCGGGGTGCCGAGGGGGTGGGCGAGGGCGCCGGCGACGGCGGCGGCGGGATCGGCCAGTGGAGCGGCGGGGCGGATCGCCAGCGGGCCGACGACGCGCTCGTCGGGGAGTTCCACGTCCAGGCCGGTGCGTCCGTAGTCGAGGGTGATGCGCATGGTGTTGTCGGCCGGAAGGAGTAAGGGGACTCAACGGGCTTGAAGGGTCATTATCGAGAATTGCGCGGGCGGTTTCCACGGCGAAATCCGGCCGGCGACGGCCGAAACGCGGCCTTTGCCGCGGGGCTCTATGGGTCGGGTGCCGTCCCGTGGATAAAGGAACGCATGAGCAGACAGTCCCCTGGGACTGCCGCGACTCCAGGCAGCGCTGCCGTATGGACAAGCGTCCTCTGCACGTCCGCGCGGCATCCCGCTCCACGGCGGCAGAAATACCCGAAAAACTCCTCCGAACCCTCGCGTCTCCTAATTGCTTCGATTGCCGACACTTGCGCAAACCACCTGGACGACAGGCGGCCGCGGCGCACGCCTCGTGAGGGCTTTCTTCGGCGTGTGGCACCGAGGTTGCTCAATAATCGCGACAATTTACGAATGTTGAACTCTCCGCAGGCTACCCGTGCGCACTTTGCACTTGTTCAAAGGAGAAGCGACTTGAAGACGCAGACGCCGAAAGCCCCAACAGCACCGGGAGGCCGCGCCCTCCTGTTCCGCCACGCCGGCAAAGCCTGCCTCGCCCTGGGCGTCGCCTTGCTCGCCCTGCTGCCCCTGACCCTGTCCGGGTGCAGCAAGGGTGAAGGCGACAAGAAGGGCAAGGACGACAAGACGGCCCAGGTCAAGGGCGGGGACGGCAAGAAGGATGCTGAAAACACGGGCGGCGGGGAACCGATCAAGGTCGGCATCCTGCACTCCCTCACCGGCACCATGTCGATCAGCGAGAGGTCCCTGAAAGACGCCGAACTGTTGGCCCTGGAGGAGATCAACAAGGCCGGCGGCGTCCTCGGCCGACAGGTCGAGGCGATCGTCGAGGACCCCGAGTCGAAGTTCACCACCGTCTTCCCGGAGAAGGCCAAGAAGCTCCTGCTCAACGACAAGGTGGCGGCAGTCTTCGGCTGCTGGACCTCCGTCAGCCGCAAGAACGTCCTGCCCGTCTTCGAGAAGAACAACGGCCTGCTGTTTTACCCGGTGCAGTACGAGGGCAACGAGTGCTCCAAGAACGTCGTCTACACCGGCGCCGCCCCGAACCAGCAGATCCTCCCCGCCGTCGAGTGGCTGATGAGCGACAAGGGCGGGAACAAGAAGAAGTTCTACCTCCTCGGCACCGACTACGTCTTCCCGCGCACCGCTAACCTGATCATTATCCAGTACCTGCACTCCAAGAAGCTCGAGCCGGTCGCCGAGCAGTACACGCCGTTCAGCCACAAGGATTACCAGGCCATCGTCCAGGACATCAAGGAAAAACAGCCGGACGTGATCTTCAGCACGATCAACGGCGACAGCAACGTCAACTTCTACAATGAACTCGCCGCCCAGGGCATCACCGCCGATAAGATCCCCGTCGTCGCCGTCAGCGTCGGCGAGGACGAGTTGACGGGCCTCGACCCGTCCAAGGTCAAGGGCCACCTCGCCGCCTGGAACTACTTCCAGAGTCTCGACACGCCGAAGAACAAGGAGTTCGTCAAGAAGTTCCAGGCCAAGTACGGCCCGGAGCGCGTGACCGACGACCCGATAGCCGCCGCCTACGCCCAGGTCTACCTGTGGAAGCTCGCGGTCGAGAAGGCCAAGAGCACCGACGTGGACAAGGTTCGCGAGGCGATCCGCGGCATCGAGTTCGACGCCCCTGAGGGCAAGATCAAGGTCGATCCCAAGACGCAGCACCTGTACAAGACGTTCCACATGGGCAAGATCCGCTCCGACAAGCAGTTCGACATCATCTACTCGACGCCGACCTGGATCGAGCCGGAGCCGTACCCTCAAATCGCCTTCCCCGGCTGGCACTGCGATTGGACCAAGACCGGCCTCGTCAAGGGGCCGCGCGTCAAGATCCAGTGACAACGGGCCAAAACGTGGATTGAGGATCCCCGTGGCACAGGCGGCTCGCCTGTGTTTGCAACAACGGCCCCACAGGCGAGCCGCCTGTGCCACGGGGTCCTCAATCCACTTCTAACCCCCGCCCACCGGGGCGGTCCCTTTTTCGAGCTGCCGATGACTGCAACGGCTTTTGGAGAAGCACTCTCCAACAGTTTGAGCCTGAGTTCGATCCTGATCCTGACGGCCCTCGGCCTGGCGATCACGTTCGGCGTCATGCGCGTCATCAACATGGCGCACGGTGAGATGCTGATGCTGGGGGCCTACACCGCCCATGTCGTCACCGCCGAGAAATACCTCGGCCTGAACCTCTATTGGGCCATCCCCATTTCGTTCCTCGTGGTCGCCTTCGTCGGCTACCTCATGGAGGTATGCCTGATCCGCTTCCTCTACGGCCGGCCCCTGGACACGCTGCTGGCCACCTGGGGAGTCGGCCTGATCCTGCAGCAGGTGATCAACCTCACCTTCGGCGCCAACCTCGTCCCCATGCACTTGCCCGAGGAACTCCAGGGGCACTGGGAAATCGGGTCGCTGAACCTCCCCAGGTACCGCGTGTTCATTGTCGGCGTGACGGCCCTTTGCCTGCTGGCGATCTACCTGTGGTTCTACTGGACGTCGTTCGGCCTGAAGATCCGCGCCGTCGTGCAGAACCGCCCGATGGCCTCCGCCCTGGGTATCTCCACGCGGACGGTGGACTCGATGACGTTCGCGTTCGCGACCGGGCTGGCGGGCGTCGCCGGCTGCATCATGGGCCACCTCTACAACGTCCAGTACACGATGGGCGGCGACTACGTCGTCGAGGCGTTCATGGTGGTCATCCTGGGCGGCATGGGGCAGCTCTCGGGCAGCGTGGCCGGCGGGGTGGTGATCGGCACCGGCAACGGCTTCGCGTCGAAGTTGCTGGGCAACGAAGTGATGGCGAAGGTGGTCATCCTGGCGATGGTGGTCGGCTTTCTCCTGATCCGCCCCTCCGGATTGTTCGTCACAAAGGAGCGGGCTTATGACTAATCCGCAATCCCTCTCCCCCACCGTCACCGCCGTCGTCTCGGTCAAGACCGAGGTGCCGCCCCGGCCGGCGGCCTCGCCGCACTGGGGCCGCGTCCTGGTCCTGTTCTTCCTGCTAGCGCTGTTCGTGCCGCCGTTCCTCTTCGGCGGCAACGAGTACCGCCTGAACCAGATCACCCGCTACGCCGCCCTCGCTCTCTTCGCCCTCAGTGTGGACGTGATCTGGGGCTACACGGGCCTGCTCAGCCTGGGGCAGGGCCTCTACTTCGGCCTCGGCGCCTACGCGGTCGGCTACTCCCTGATCTTGCAGCAGGCAGCCGTCGCGGAGGACCTGCCGTTCGTCTACAGCCCCGACATGGCGCGGCCCGATTACATGGTACAGTGCCGGCTCCCCGAGGTGCCCATCTGGATCGGGCAGCTCATCAACATCTGGGTGGCGCTCGGCGTCGCGGTCATCGTGCCGACCCTGATCGCCGCCCTGTTCGGCTACGTCGTCTTCCGCCGCGGCATCAAGGGAGTGTACTTTTCCCTCATCACCCAGGCCGTCCTCATGGCGGTGTTCACCCTCGTCTCGAACCAACGGCCGTACACGGGCGGCGTGGACGGCCTGACCAACCTGGCGGATCTCAGGCTCTTCGGCTTCGAGTTCCAGGGGTCGTATTACCTGTATTTCCTGGTGACGGGGATCCTCGTGCTGTGCTTCCTCGCCTGCGCCGCGCTGATGGCGAGCAAGTTCGGCCGGATCCTGACGGCCATCCGCGACTCGGAGAACCGAGTGCTGGCGCTGGGCTACAACACGGCGATGTACAAGACGTTCGCCTTCGCCCTGTCGGCGGGGATGGCCGGCCTGGCGGGCGGCCTCTTCGTCGCCGCCAACAGCTCGGCCGGGCCGCAGTTCTTCAGCATCGCCGATTCGATCGAGGTCGTCATCTTCGTCGCCGTCGGCGGCCGCGGCACGCTGGTCGGCGCCATCCTCGGCGCCGTCCTGGTCAACGTGGCCCGGACCTACGCCAACGAGCACTGGCGCGAAATCTGGCCGATCCTCCTGGGCGGCCTGTTCGTCGTGGTGGTCGCATTCATGCCCGATGGCATTGTCGGCCTGTTCCGCCGCCTGGCCGCCCGCCTCACGGGGGGCCGGGCCGCCCGCGAGGCGTCGGCCTGAGAGGAGGGGCTCCGATGGGCTTCCAATCGAAGACGTTTCCCGAGCCGGACATCCTTCAGGTCAAGGAGGTCACCGTCAAGTTCGGCGGCTTCACCGCCCTGAAGGACCTGAACCTGTCGATCGAGCGCGGCGAGCTGCGCGTCGTCATCGGCCCGAACGGCGCCGGCAAGACGACCCTGCTCGACGTCGTCACGGGCAAGGTCAGGCCGCGCTCCGGTCGGGTGCTGTTCCACCCGCGCGAGCAGCCCGAGCGCGACGTCACGCGCCTCGCGCAGGCACAGATCGCCCGCCTGGGCATCGGCCGCAAATTCCAGACGCCGAACGTCTTCAAAAGCCTGACGGTGCTGGAGAACCTGCGGCTATCGCTGAAGTATCCGCGCGGCGTGCTGGCGACCCTGCTGGCGCCCTTCCTGCAGGACGGCCGGGCGCGCGTGCAGGAAATCCTCGAAACGGTCGGGCTGGCTTCCAAGGCGAACCGTCAGGCCGGCATCCTGGCGCACGGCGAGAAGCAGTGGCTCGAGCTGGGCATGCTGCTCGCCCAGGACCCCGAGCTGCTGCTGATCGACGAACCCGTCGCCGGCATGACGCCGCGCGAGTCGGAGCGCACCGGCGACCTGCTGCTGTCGATGGCGCGCAAGCACACTCTCCTGGTGATCGACCACGACATGACCTTCGTGCGGCAAATTGCCAGCCGCGTGACGGTGCTGCACGAGGGCCAGTTGCTCAGCCAGGGGACGGTCGGCGAGATGCAGCGCAACCCCAAGGTGATCGAAGTCTATTTGGGACAGGACCGCGAGGCCGATGCTCACGATCGAAAAGCTGTCGGTGGCGTACGGTGAGACGCTGATCCTGCGCGACGTGGCCCTGGAGATCGGCCCCGGCGAGCTGGTCTGCCTGATGGGCCGCAACGGCGTCGGCAAGACCACGCTCCTGAAGACCGTGATGGGTCTGCTGCGGCCGCGCGCCGGCCGGATCCGCTTTCTCGGCAAGGACGTGACGCGGGCCGCGCCCGACGTCCGCGCCCGCATGGGGATCGGCTACGTGCCGCAGGGCCGCGAGATCTTCCCGCACCTGAGCGTGCTGGAGAACCTGCAGGTGGGGATGCTGGCCAACCCCGCCCGGCCGCGGACGGTGCCGGAGGAGATCTTCGAGTACTTTCCGGCCCTGAAGACGATGCTGGACCGCCAGGGCGGAGTGTTGAGCGGCGTCCAGCAGCAGCAGCTCGCCATCGCGCGGGCGCTGGTGGCCGCCCCGCGTCTGCTGATCCTCGACGAGCCGACCGAGGGTATCCAGCCGAACATCATCACGCTGATCGGCAACGTGCTGCGCTCACTCAAGGTGGCGGGCAAGATGTCGGTGCTGCTGGTCGAGCAGTATTTCGAGTTCGCCCTGAAGCTGGCGGACCGCTATTACGTCATGGAGAAGGGCGCGATCGTGCTGAGCGGCGGCTCGGCGGACCTCGACAAGGAGGCGATCAAGCCCTACCTGGCGTTTTAGAGCCGTTTTCGGTTGGGGGTAG
>JBBRPS010000152.1:0-15503 GCA_038227745.1 Gemmatales bacterium
CCGCCACGCTGCGCGTCAGGGTGTTGGTCCCGAAGGTGGCGCGCACGTCGATGGCCCAGGCGTAGGCGCCGGTGGCCGTGACCGCGGCGGGCGTCTGCAGCGTCAGGGCGTAGACGTCGCCGGCGGCGTGCCCGCTGGTGCTGAACGTCACCCACGACCCCGGGCTGCCGCCGTTCCACGCCAGCCGCGCCTCCAGTTGCGACGGCACGCTGCCGCCGGGGTCGCTGGCGAAGGTGGCTTCCAGGAGCGGTTGGGCGCTGGCGGTCGAGGAGTGGTAGACGAAGTGCGGGGCGGCGGCCCTGAGGTAGTCGCCGCCGCCGAGGGCGCCGGTCACGGGGTCCGGCATCCAGTTGTCCCCGACCGCCCCGCCGCCGCCGGCCGCCGGGTCGAGCAGCCCGCTCGCGCCGCAGCCGCAGCTGTCGGGGTCGAGCGCGATGGCGGCGCTCAGGTCGCCGGTGTTGGCATCGACGGTGACGTCGCCGCCGCCGGCCGGCACGGTCGCGTCGGGGCCGTGGGCACGCTGGACGCCGCCGACGGGGGCGACGAACTTGCCGATCTTGTTGGCGATCGGCTCGGGGAACCACAGCGCCCCGTCGCTGCCGACGACGAGGTCATTCAGCCCGCTGCTGTCGGTGATGCCCGCGGTGTACTCGGCGAACGTGCCGTCGGCGGCCAGCCGGCCGATCTTGTTGTAGCTCGTCTCCACGAACCAAACGTTGCCGTCGGGGCCGGCCGCGATGGCCGTCACGCCGCTGCCGGCCGTCGGCACGGTGAACTCGCTGAGCGTCCCGTCCGGGGTGATGCGCGCGATCTTGTTGGCCCCGTTCTCGCTGACCCAGACGTTGTCGTCGGGCCCCGCTGCGATGCGCGCGGAGGAGTTGAGGCCGGAGACGGTCCATTCCGTCAGGGTGCCGTCGGGGTAGAGGCGGCCGACCTTGCCGGTGGCGGGCTCCAGGAACCAGATGCCGCCGTCGAGGGCCGGGGTGATGTCGCTGGGCGTGACACTGGTGCCGAGGCTGTACTGCGTGACCGTGGGGGGGCTGCCGGCGACGAGCTTCTCGACCTTGTCCGTATCGGCGCCGTTGGCGTTGGTGGTGACGTACAGGGCGCCGCGGCCGTAGTCGGTGAAGGTGATGCCGCCGAGCGTGGAGCCGCTGCCGCTGGGCAACTGGAAGTCGGTGATGGCGCCACTGGTGGTGATCGTGCCGACGACGGGGTGGAGCAGGTCGTTGGTAATTTCGGTGAACGACAGGGTGCTGTCGGGCCCGGCGGTGATATCGACGGGGTAGGTGTAGCCGAAGTTGAGCGCGTACTCGGCGATGGAGCCGGCCGGGGTGATCGAGCCGATCTTGCCGCTGCAGCAGGTCTCGGTGAACCAGATATTGCCGTCGGGGCCGAGGGCGAGGCGGCCCAGGGCGCTGCTGGGAGTGGGGACGTTGTACTCGACGACACCGGCCAGGTCGTTGTCGACGATGGTAGCGGTGGCGGCATAGGGAGAGCCGGCGGTGAGCGGGCCGGTGAGGTTGGACAGGTTCACCGAGAACGTCTCGTTCCCCTCGATGGTCAGTTCGTCGGTAATCGGTATCGTGAAGGACTTGCTAACCGGGTCGGTCGGCGCCCAGCTCATGGTGCCGTTAGTGGCCGTGTATTTGGTGCCCGCGGCGGCGGTGCCGTCGGCGGTCGCGTAGTCGGCCGTCACCGTGGAGGCGGGCGCGGCATTGAGGGTGAGGGTGACCGTGAGCGTGCCCGCGCCCTCATTGACGGTGTAGGCGGAGCTGCTGAAGGCCACGGCGCTCATGACGAAGCGCGTCTCCAGCGCCTCGACTTTGAGGTCGATAGTGGACTCCCGAGTGCGGCGGGCCTTGCCGGGGCGCAGGCGGGGTGTCAGGGCACGAAGGGCGGCCGTGGCGGCGTGGTCGCACAGGCGGCACAGGGCGTCCCAGAACGTACGCTGGTGCAACCAGGCACGAACGGAAGACGGCTTCACCCAGCTGAGGGAGGAGAACGGCTTCATGGGAGGTTGGGGAGTCGTTCCGCGGCGGCCCCGTCCGGGGGCCTGCCGCTGGTGTTCCTTCGTGCCGGCGGCGCTCCGTCCGCCGGTGACCCGCGACGCCAGCACCGCCTTGCGGCGGGCCGCGTTGCCCGTGTGCCTCTGTGCCGAGGGGTTCCTGAGAGGGGAGGAGAAAGCAAAGGGCGTGCCGCGGGCAGAGGCGGCGCGCCCAGACTGGGATGCGGCGGGAATCGGACCGGGGGATGGGGCACCGGCCGCCGGCCCGCACCCCCAATGCGGGGCGGGCCAGGGAGACAGCCGACCAGGGCAGGGCCATGCCTCCCCGCCGTCCCCCAGGCAAGCACGCCTCGCCAACGCAGCCCGTGCGCGGCGGCCGCGCGTGCTAAAAATTAGCGAGGGCGTGCTAATTTTTAGCACGCCCTCGCTAATTTTTAGCACCTTCCGGACGGAGGCCCGGGGGCGGACCGCGTGCCGCAGGCGCTGGGGCGGATCGAGGCCCGCTGGGACGAAGTGAGCGCGCGGGCGGCGCGGCGGCGGGAAGCGCCGGCGGCGCAGGATTTCGTGACGCAGACCGCCGAAGCGCTGGGGGCACCGGCGGCGGCGGACCCGGGGCTGGCGACGGCGCTGGCCGGGGCGCTGGTGCGCTGTCCGCGCGATGCCGGCCTGCACAACGCCCTGGGGCTGGCCGTCGCCCTGCAAACGACGGCGGCCCGCGCCCCGGCCGAGGCGGCGCGGGCCGCGGTCGGCTACTTCCGCCGGGCGCTCGAGTGTGACCCCGCCCACCTGCTCGCCGGGCTGAACCTCGCGGAGGCCCTCGCCCTGTCCGGGCAGAAGGCCGAGGCCGCCGCGCAGGCGCGGCGCACCCTGGCGACCCTGGACCGCGGCGAGGGGCTGGCGGCCGAAGCCCTCGACGCCGGGCACTTCCCCGCCGAGTACGACATCTTCCGCGTGGAGTGGGAGCGGGCCGCGTGGAGCAACGCCGGCTGTCCGCAGGCCGAGGCTCACGCCAAGACGGTTCTGCTGCGCTGGCGGCTGAACGCGCTGCTGGCCGACCTGACCGGCGAGCTGCCGCGCTACTACGAGGCCGCCGTCGCCCGCCCCGACCTGCCCGCCACGCGCGCCGCGCTCGGCGGCGCCCTGGCCCGCGCCGGACAGTTTCGCGAGGCCGCCGCGCACCTGCGCGCCGCCGTGGACAGCAACCCCTTCGATGGGGTGGCAGCACGCGCCCTGTTCGACGCCCTGGGCGCCGCCGGCGAGACGCTCTTGCAGCGCCGCCTGGCCGAGGAGCGGCGGCTGCTGGCGCAGGCGGCGCCGAAGGTCGTGGCCCTGGAGAAGTGGTTCGTGGAAGCGGCGCCGGCCGGGGACGAGTTGGGTCGCTGGTCATCCTGTGCTGCAACCAGCTCGACTACACGCGCCAGTGCCTGGAGAGCGTGCTGGCGTGTACCCGCGCGCCTTACGAGCTGGTACTGATCGACAACGGCTCGACCGACGGCACCCCCGCCTACCTGGAGGAGATCAAGCGCCGCCCCGGCCCGGCGCGCGTGGTGGTGGTCCGCAATGACCAGAACCTGGGGTTCGCGGCGGGCTGCAACCAGGGGCTGGCGCGGGCGCGCGGCCGCTACCTGGTGCTGCTCAACAACGACACCATCGTCACCCCCGGCTGGCTGGACGGCCTGGTCGAGTGGGTGCTGCGCGACTGGCCGGCGGTCGGCCTGGTGGGGCCGCTGACGAGCTACGCCGCGCCGCCTCAGGAGATCGCGGTGGACTACCGCAGCCCGCAGGAACTGGAGGCGTTCGCCGCCCGCATCCGCCGCGACCACCGGGGCCGGGCGCTGGGGACGGACCGGCTGATCGGCTTCTGCCTGCTGGCCCGCCGCGAGGTGCTGCAGGCGGTCGGCGGCCTGGACGAGGGGTTCGGCCTGGGGTTCTTCGAGGACGACGACCTCTGTCTGCGAGTACGCAAGGCGGGGTTCCGGCTGCTGGTGGCGCAGGACGTGTTCATCCACCACTTCGGCAGCCGCACGTTCGCGGGGTTGGGGATCGACGCCCGCAGGCAGCTGCAGGATAACTTCGCGAAGTTCAAGGCGAAGTGGGGCGAGGCGCATGCCGCCGGCTACCACCTGCCCGAGGCCCCCGAGAGACCGGCGCCCGTCCCAGGCCCACCCGAGGCCCCGGGTGAGCTTTCCACGGCAGGCCCCAAGGTCAGCCTGTGCATGATCGTGAAGAACGAGGAGGCCAACCTGGAGGCGTGCCTGCGCTCCGTGGCCGACCTGGTCGGCGAGATGGTGGTCGTGGACACCGGCTCGACCGACCGCACCAAGGAAGTCGCCGCCGCGTGCGGGGCGCGTGTCTTCGACTTCGCCTGGGTCGAGAGCTTCGCCGCCGCCCGTAACGAGAGCCTGCGCCACGCCACGGGCCAGTGGATCCTGTGGCTGGATGCCGACGAGCGACTCGACGAGGGGAACCGTCAGCGGCTGCGCGCCCTGTTCGCCGCCCTGGGCGAGGAGAATGCCGCCTACCTGATGCGGCAGCGCTCCGCCCTGGAGTCGTCCGCGCACGCGGCCGCCGCCGTGGACCAGGTGCGGCTGTTCCGTAATCATCCCGAGGTCCGCTGGCAGTACCGCGTCCACGAGCAAATCCTGCCCGCCGTCCGCCAGGCCGGCGGCGAGGTGCGGCCGACCGACGTCGTCATTGAGCACACCGGCTTCGCCGACCCCGCCCTGCAAGACGGCAAGGTCGAGCGCAACTGGCGGCTGCTGGAGCGGGAGCTGGCCGAGCACCCCGACGACCCGTTCGTGCTGTACAACCTCGGGGCGGTCGCGCTCACCCGCGGACAGCGCGCCGAGGCGCTGTCGTACTTCCAGCGCAGCCTGGAGACGTCGCACCCGCGCGACAGCCTGGTGAAGAAGGTCCACGCGCTGATCGCCCGCGCCCACCACGAGGCGGGCCAGCGCGACGAGGCGTTGGCCGCCTGCCGCGCCGGCCGGGCGGCGTTCCCCCAGGACGCCGAGCTGCTGTTCTGGGAGGCGCTGCTGCTTCAGGAGGGCGGCGACCTGACCGGGGCGGAGCGGTGCCTGCTGGGGGTGCTCGGCGGCCGCCCGGCGCAGGACTTCATGAGCGTGGACGCGGGCCTGCGCGGCTACCGGGCGCGGCACTTCCTCGCCGACCTGTACCGCCGCCAGGGCCGCGCCGCCGAGGCCGAGGCGCAGTGGCGGGCCGCGGTGGCCGAGCGGGCGGACTTCACGCCGGGCTGGCAGGGCCTGGCCGAACTCTTCGCCGAGCAGGACCGCTGGGCCGAGTTGGAATGGGCGACGGAAGAGCTGCGGCGGCTGGGACAGGCGGCGCCGCTGGGAGGTATGCTGCGCCCGCGGGCGCTGCTGGCCCGCAAGGAGTTCGCGGCGGCGCGGCAGCTCGTCGGAGAGCTGATTTCGCAGGAGCCGGAGGCGCTGCCGCCACGGGTGCTGTTGAGCCACGTGTTGTTGCAGGAGGGCAAGGACTGGGGCGCGGCCGAGCGGGCGCTGCGCGAGGTGCTGCGGCTGGCGCCCCAGGACGCCGAGGCCTGGCACAACCTCGCCCTGTTGCTACGGCAGCAGGGACGGCCCGCCGAGAAGGAACCGCCCGTTGAGGAACCGCCGCCCGAGCCGACGGCGGTGGTCTGTGCTCCCCCTGCGGACCGGCGGCCGAAGGTGTCGTTGTGCATGATCGTGCGTAACGAGGAGGCCAACCTGCGGCCGTGCCTGGAGTCGGTGGCCGACCTGGTGGACGAGGTCGTCGTCGTGGACACCGGCTCGACCGACCGCACCAAGGAGATCGCGGCCGGCTTCGGGGCGAAGGTCTTCGACTTCCCATGGGTGGACGACTTCGCGGCGGCCCGCAACGAGTCGCTGCGCCAGGCCAGCGGGGAGTGGGTCTTCTGGATGGACGCCGACGACCGCCTCGACGCGGAGAACCGCGCGCGGCTGCGTCGCCTCTTCGCCAGCCTGGGCGCGGAGGACGTCGGGTACGTGATGCAGTGCCTGTGCCTGCCCGACCCGGTCAGCCAGTCGGCCACGATGGTCCACCACCTGCGCCTGTTCCGCAACCTGCCGGCCGTCCGCTGGCGCTACCGCGTCCACGAGCAGATCCTGCCGGCGCTGCGGGAGCACGGCCACACCGTCCGCTTCAGCGACATGGTCGTCCACCACACCGGCTACCAGGATCCGGCCCTCCGGGCGCGCAAGCTGCGGCGCGACCTGCGGCTGCTGGAGCGGGACCACGGGGAGAGGCCGGCCGACCCGTTCACGCTCTTCAACCTCGGACAGGTGTACCAGGAGCAGGGGCGGACGGCGGCGGCGGTGGTGCTGTTCTGCCGCAGCCTGGAGCGGTCGCAGCCAGCCGACTCGATCACCCGCAAGCTGTACGCGCTGCTGGCGCAGTGCCGCAACCGCCTGGGCCAGGGCGGCGAGGCGTTGTCGGCGTGCCGGCAGGGGCTGGCGCTGTTCCCCGAAGATGTCGAGCTTCGGTTCCAGGAGGGGGTGGTGCTGCGCGGGCTCGGGGACGCGGCCGGCGCGGAGGTGGCGTGGCGGGGGGTACTGGACGCGCCGCCGGGGGAGTACTTCGCGAGCCTGAACACGGGGCTGCGCGGCTACCTGACGCGGCACAACCTGGCCGGGCTGTACCGCGAGCTGGGCCGCGACACCGAAGCGGAGGCGCAGTGGCACTCGGCCTTGGCGGAGCGGCCGGACTACGAGGCGGCGTGGCGCGGCCTGGCCGAGCTACTGCTGGCGCAGCAGCGTTGGGCCGACCTGGAGGGGCTGGCGCGGTCGCTGGAGGCCGGGCCAAGCGGGGAGGTGGGGGCGGCCTCGGTGCGTGGGCGGGTGCATCTGGCCCGCCGCCAGTTCGCCGCCGGGAGGGGGTTCCTGGAGGGCGTGTGCGCTCGCTTTCCCCAGGCGCTCGAGTCCCGGCTGGTCTTGAGCTACGTGCTCCTGCAAGAGGGGCGGGACTGGGACGCGGCCGAGCGGGCGCTGCGCGACGTGCTGGAGCTGGAGCCGGCCCACGCGGAGTCGCGGCACAACCTCCAACTGCTGTTGCGGCAGCGCGGTAAGGCAGTGGACTTACCGGCGCTGCCGGCCACGGCGCTGGAGGGGCTATACCGGGAGGCGTGCGCAACACCCTCGGACATCCACGAGCACTGCCCGACGCTGCGGGCGCTGGCGGCGGCGTGCCGGCACGTGACGGAGATGGGGACGCGGACGGCCGTCTCGACCACGGCGCTGCTGGCGGCGCAGCCCGAGAAGCTGGTGTGTTACGACAAGGTCAGGCACCCGCAGGTGGACGTGCTGAAGGCGGCGGCCGGGCGTACGGACTTCCTCTTCCACAAGGCGGACGTGCTGCACGTCGAGATCGAGGAGACGGATCTGCTGTTCCTCGACACCTGGCACGTCTACGAGCAGCTCGCGGAGGAGTTGCGGCTGCACGCGGGGAAGGTGCGCAAGTACCTCGTGCTGCACGACACCACCACCTTCGGCGCGTACGGCGAGACGGCCGGGCACCGCGGCCTGTGGCCCGCCGTGGAGGAGTTCCTGGCGCTCGGCACCTTCCAGCTGAAGGAGAGGTACACGAACAACAACGGCCTGAGCATCCTGGAGGCGGTCCGAACCTGAGCCGTGTGGCGGAGCGGGCGCCGCTGGCGACCCGCAGCCAGCGGGAGCAGCGAGGAACCGCTCGAAGTCGGCGGGAGAGGCGGTCAAGGCGGCCTCGCGCAGCCAATCGGTCAGTTGCCGGACGTCCGCCTTCTGCTCCAGCGCGGCGCGGACCCCTTCCGGCACCGGCGCCCCTGGGAACCGCGCTTGCAGCACGTTCACCACCGCTGCGCGGGCATTGGTGAGCGCACCCTTCTCGATGCCCTTCTCGATGCCCTTCTCGATGCCTTTCTCGATGCCCTCCTCGACGCCATCCTTGCGCCACTGGCGCATGATCGCGGACTCTTGCATGTTGAAGCCCTCCAACCCGGTTTGCCAGAGTGCGGTGCGGCCGGCCATCTCGGCGAACACCAACGCCAGGGCGGCGTACGCGGCGCGCAAATGCAACTGCTGCTGAAGCATCGCCAGCTCGCGCCAGCGGCGGACAATGTCCGCATGGTCGGCCCCCGCCATTAGAGGAACCCACAGCAAAATGCACAAGCCGAGTTCACCGCGGTCGATTCGGTCCAGGGTCGTTTCGGCGCTTTCCTTGCGTACGTTCTTGATGAAGAACGCGCACGAAACGCCCGGCGCCGGTGCGAGCGACGGCACAGAGTCGGGTTGCGCGGCGCCGGAGGCGGTCGCCTTCTTGAGGGGGACGCGCCAGTGGACGGCGTGGCTCAGTTCGCCCTCACTGAGGTTGAGAATCACGCCCATCATCTGAAAGGGGTCGCGGCCGTCGAAGCGCAGCAGGTTGTGCAACAGCCCGAGGTAGATCGTCATCCACACCGCCATGCCTGCCAACGGCTGGCCCTGCGCCTCGATCAGGCAGGCCCACGGCGGTTGCGTGCCGCTGCGCGAACGCAGGCCGGCAACGCAGTCGCAGCGCAACTGCGGCACGCCGGGCGGCGGCGCCAGCTGCGTTTGCAGCCAACCGAAGAACCTCAAGTCCTCGTCCACTTCCTCCAGCAGCCATTTGAGCTGGTCCTCCGGCTCGACCTCATGGAGAGCGTGCCGCTCCGCGTCGTCGTAGTCCGCCATGGCTTCCCTCCCGCAGCCGCCCGACAGCGTGGCAGCATCGCCTTGCGGCCAACGCGGCAGCCTCGTGAGGCGCAAGGCGAGCGCCGCTCACCGTTGCCTGAACGATTCCGCGTCAAGTATACAGGCGCGCTTCGCTCCGAGGACTGCACATCGCGGTTCCACGGATTCGGGGGACGCGACCGAAAGATTGTCCACGCCCATTTTTCCCCACGCGGCCGAAAGTCCCCGAAGAAAGAGGTGAGGCTCGAAGCGAAGTGCCCCGAAAAAGGGGGAAAATTGGTGGAGTCCGTTTCCCAGAGGGATAGAATACGGTGGCAGTTGCGGTCGGGCTGAGCTCGCCCGAACCCTCAGGGGAGATCAACACATGGCCACCAGTCCCACGTCACGGGAAGCCGACGGACGGTCGATGGAGACGGTTGCAGAGCGCTTTCGCCGTCTGGAAGCGACCTGGACTGCGGAGACTGGCTACCTCTCGTCCTACCCGGACATCGTCGCGCACCCGGCCTTTCGGGAGATCGTCTGTATGGGGGAAGCGGTCGTGCCCCTGATGCTGCGGGATCTGGAAGAGCGGCCCCGGTTGTGGGTCTGGGCACTGCCGGAGATCACCGGGGCGAATCCGGTAGCGGTCGCCGACGAGGGCAACATCCGGAAGATGAGTGAGGCGTGGCTGCACTGGGGGAGGGCGAAAGGTTACCGATGGTAGAGGGGATTGAAGGGTTCTTCCCCCGGCTGCGGGACGGGCACTACCGGGTCACCAGCGCGCGGGACGATGTCTACAACTGCATCGCCTGGGCCGCCGGCGCTACTGGCGAGTGGTGGTGGCCAGTCGGGCCAGGCAAGACCTACTGGCCAGAGGGGGTGCCTCGCGCTGTAACGCTGGAGGCTTCTGTTGACAACACGCGGCATCCTCAAGATATACTGTCGGTAGGAACCCCCTCGACGACGGGAACCAGGACATGACCACTGCACAGCGCGCAGAACTGGAAAAGCTGATTCTCGACATCCTTCGCGGTGCGGCGAAGCCGCTCTCCTTGCCACAGCTCGAATCCGCACTCGTGGCGTCCGGTCAAGGACCGTTCGACACGTTCGACGTCCGCAACGCCGTGTGGCAACTAGTCAACAAGGGACAGGCTGACTTCACCCCGCGCCGCTATGTCCGGGCGGCGTCCTGAGCGCGGGGGTCGGCGCCGAGCGGAGAGACTCAGCCATGCCGTTCAGGCGCGAGGACCGGCGCAGTGGGGACAAGCGGTCCGACCAGCGAAGCACCGGGCAACGCGACCGTGACCGTATCCTCTCCGCGGCCGCCTTTCGCCGCTTGGCGGGCGTGACGCAAGTGGTCAGCCCAGACGAGGGGGAAATCTTTCACAACCGGCTGACGCACACGCTCAAAGTGGCTCAGGTCGCGCGGCGCTTGGCCGAGATGTTTCTGAGCCGCAAGCGGGAGGCGAAGTACGCGGCCGAGTGGGGCGGCATCGATCCGGACGTGGTCGAGTCGGCGGCAATGGCCCATGACCTGGGACACCCCCCTTTCGGCCACGTCGCCGAGGAGGAATTGAACCGGCTCGTCTCTCCCGTCATCGGTATGGACGGCTACGAGGGCAACGCCCAGTCGTTTCGCATCATCACCCGTCTGGCCGTTCGCCGGGCCGACTTTCCCTACGGTCTGGACCTCACAAGGGCGACTCTCGATGCGACCCTGAAGTACCCCCGCCTGGCTACTGCCGGCGTGAAGAAGTATGGGGCCTATCGGGACGATCAGGAGGCCCTGACTTTCGCCCGCGCCCTGCACCCCGCCGGGAACACCCAGCCTTCTGCCGAGGCCCAGCTGATGGACTGGGCCGACGACATCGCCTACTCCGTTCACGACACCGAGGACTTCTACCGGGCTGGCCTCATCCCGCTCGACCGGCTCGCCGTCAGTTCTACGGAACGCGATCAGTTCCTCGAACGAGCGATCCGCCGGCGCCGGTCCATCGGCAAACCGTTCTCCGAGCCCCCTGCGGAACTGAAGGAGATCTTCGACCGCTTCTGCGATTGGCTGCCGACGAAGGAGCAGTACAGCGGCACCCGGAGCCAGCGCGGCCATCTCGCCGAGTTCGCCTCGAAGGCCGTTTCGGACTACGTCCAGAGCACCAGGCTTCTTCGCCCTCCAGGCCGCGGCGGCGAGACCCTGGACATCCCAGCCGATTACCGCACGCAGGTGACGCTGTTGAAGGAGCTGACGTGGTGCTATGCGATCGACAACCCGTCATTGGCAGGACACCAGTTTGGCCAGCGGAAGGTGATTCGCACGCTGTTTGAGATCTTCTCGGAAGCGGCCCGGCAACGCGACTGGGGCCTCTTCCCAGCGCAGTTCCGCGAGGAGGCAGAGGACGTGCTGCAAGCGGAAGGCGACCTTCCGCCAGCCCGTTGCGCTCGCCTCGTCGCTGACACCATCACGACGATGACCGACCAGCAAGCGGTTCGCCTTTATCAGCGGTTGACCGGCTTCTCTCTGGGTTCCGTGCGCGACCCCATATTCAGCTGAACGGTCTCTCCTGGTGGTTTCGCGACGAGTTCGACCTGCCGGGTTGCTGTATCCCCGCAGGAATGGTACATGCGGCCCTTGATGTCTCCAGAGCGGCCACGAATTTCGCCGCGTCAGCGCTGCGAGAGTTTGTGGCACGGGGCGTCCGGGGAATCCGCGCCTTCGAGGGCGAACAGGCAGACGTAATCGGGGATGATTCCGGCCCAGATGCGGCCCGAGGGATGGGCGGTGATTTCGTCCGGGGTCAAGGCGACCCATGTGACGGGCTGGCCCGTGCCGCTGTCCTGAATTACCGTTTCCAGCGTTCCCCACTCGGCTCGCCAGCGGCAAGAGGGAGGCTGCGCCGCGGCAAAATGATCCCATCCATCCTCGATGATTTTCAGGCACACGCCCGTCTCCGCGTCCCACAGATGCACGGTGTTGTCAGCCGACCCCGAGGCCAGACGCTTGCCGTCCACGCTGAACGACAGGCTCTCCACAAAGCCCATGTGTCCTTGGAGCCGGCGCAGTTCCACGCCCGTCTCCGCGTCCCACAGATGCACGGTTTTGTCCCACGATCCCGAGGCCAGACGCTTGCCGTCTACGTTGAACGAGACGCTACTTACATAGCCCGTGTGTCCCTCGAGCCGGCGCAGTTCCACGCCCGTCTCCGCATCCCACAGACGCACGGTTTGGTCCCACGACCCCGAGGCCAGACGCTTGCCGTCCACGCTGAACGACACGCTGGTCACCACGTCCGTATGTCCTTCGAGCCGGCGCAGCTCCATGCCTGTCTCCGCGTCCCACAGGCGCACTGAGTTGTCCTGCGACCCCGAAGCCAGACGCTTGCCGTCCACGCTGAACGACACGCTCATCACCTGACTCGTGTGTCCTTTGAACCGTCGCAGTTCCACGCCCGTCTCCGCGTCCCACAGACGCACGGACTTGTCATGCGATCCCGAGGCCAGACGCTTGCCGTCCAGGCTGAACGACACGCTGGTCACATCGCTCCTATGTCCTTGGAACTGGCGCAGTTTCACGCCCGTCTCCGCGTCCCACAGACGCACGGTGTTGTCAGCCGACCCCGAGGCCAGACGCTTGCCGTCCAGGCTGAACGACACGCTGTTCACCTCCCGCGTGTGTCCTTTGAACCGTCGCAGTTCCACGCCCGTCTCCGCGTCCCACAGACGCACGGTGTTGTCAGCCGACCCCGAGGCCAGACGCTTGCCGTCCAGGCTGAACGACACGCTGTTCACATAGCTCCTATGTCCTTGGAGCCGCCGCAGTTCCACGCCCGTCTCCGCGTCCCACAGACGCACGGTCCTGTCATCCGACCCCGAGGCCAGACGCTCGCCGTCCGGCGAGAGGGCGACGCACGTCACACATCCCTCATGTCCGGCCATAATCCTTCGCAGGGAGGTGCCGAGATGCTGGAACGGCGGCCGCAGCATCCGCACCCACCGGAACCCAGGCGTCGCCTCTCTCTTACACCTGTGCCATTGCTCCAGCAGTTCCGACAGCTTCGGCCCCGGAGCGTCCCACGGCGGCGTCCCCTTCTCCGGCTCCGCGCAGTAGTGGCGCACCGCCACGGGGCAGTCGTACCACCAGCAGCGGTTCCACAGCGTCTGGAACAGCGCCGACGGATGACGCGCAACGAAATGGATCTCCAGTCGCAGCGCCTCTTCGAGCAATCCTAGCCGCCGATGCCAAGCGTGTACCCCCGGCAGTGCCTTCACGCCAGTGCTGAAGTCCGCTGCCAGCTCGAAGGCAAGTCCCGCCTCTGCCTTCGCTTCCAGATAGAACAGGTCTGTCAGCACACTCGCCAAATCGTCCCAGCGCTGCGTCTCAATCAGATGGGCCGGCAGATGACGAAGCGCGTAGCCATCCATCTTGCGTAGCCGGCGCTGATACGCCTGCCAGCACCAGTCCGCCAGACGCTCCTGCCCTTTCTTCGGACTGGCGTAAAGGTAGGAGCGCCGCAGTTGTTTGTCCGTCAACCAGTCCGACAGTGACTTGTGATACAGCGCCACCACCGCGCCGCTCTCTGTCTCTCGCCGCACCAGGAACTGCGTCAACTGGCTCAACACCCCTGGCAACACCGCCTCCTCGTCCAGGCCCGTCGCCGCCGCCAGTTCCGTCTCGTTCAACGGCTCCCGCGCCGCCACCATCACCTGCAACACCCGCCGCGCCCTCTTGTAGGACTCCTCATCCGGAAAGCGCCGCTTGAAGAAGACCGGATAGATGGCGTGCAATCCCTTCGGCAAGCTCCGCAACGCCGCCAGCCTGTCTTTCTCGTCCTCGATGGACTCCAGCGCCTGACGCGCATACAAGAAGTTGCCTTCGCTCTTTTCCACGAGCAACGCTTGCAGTTCCGCCCCCTCGACACGTGCCTCAACGTAGAGCCGCACGTCATCCTGGTTGCGCGGATCCTGCGCGTTCAGCTGCAGCGCTTGTAGGCCGTGCAGCTTCTCCAGTACGTCGTCCTCACGCCGGGCCGTCGCCACGACGCGCAGCCACGCCGGCAGCTCGTTCAGGCGATAGGCCAGCATCTCCACCAGGTTCAGCCCGCCTTCCTTCCGGGTCAGCGCCTCATCCAGTGCGTCGAACAGCAGAAAGCACACGCCCTCTTCTGGCTGCGCCAGCTCGCGCAGCGGGGCCAGAAGTCCCCTCGTGAAAGCGTTGATCGGATCGCTGTTGCAGTTAGCCGCGCTGATCGCGTCTTCTGGCAGGCGCGCCGCATACTTCGGCAACTTCGCCGCGACCTGTGCGGCCAGCGTCCGCACGATCTTTGCCGGCTCCAGCGTGGCCCTCTCGTCGGCCCGGCAGCAGTGATAGGCCAGCACCTGCCCGGGGCGGCGATGGATCAGCTCGGCGGCGATGGCCGACTTGCCGATGCCGGGGTCGCCGAGGATCAGCAGCGACTTCTCGGCTCGGTTCGTCCGCCAGTCCTCGATCTCCGCGAACAGCCAGTCGCGGCCGACGAACCCCTGCCGCTTCAGCTCCAGGAACGAGGCGAAATCGAACGGCGACGTCAGCCCCGGCTTCTTCTCGCGATCCTGAATCCAGCGCAGCACGGCGGGGCCGATGTCCAGGGATGCGGGATCGGCATGAAAGACTTCGCAACCGTGCTTCTTCCGCAGCCGCACACGCCAGCGGCCAATTTCCGAATCCGTCTCGCGTTCGTCGAACTCCTCCGGCCAGCTATTCTCGCCGTCGTCGAGGAGGAACGCCAGGACGTCGATGTGATGCTCGAGGGCGTACTGATACTCCAGCTGCGTGATGGACAGCGTCTCGCCGTCGGGGACGAAGCCCTTGCGGAAGGCGACGAGCAGGATGCACAGCTGACAATCGGTCATGCGTTCCAGACAGAACCGCTTCGGCTCGTCGCTGGCCGCCGACCAGTTCTCCATCGGATCGGCGTGCAGTCCGCCGCCGCGCAACAAAGCGATGGCGCGAGCGCGATGGGCCTTTAGATCGGTGAAGGTGGACGAGACGAATGCCTTGAGGGTGGTCATGGAGGCGCGGCCCGCGAGGACTGGTGTATTGCATGGAGGATAGCAGAAACGCCCGCGTTTCGCCACCAACCGCCGCCTCGCGGTCAGGAGAATCAGCCCCTCAGCTCCCCCGCAGGCAAGATAAAGAAGGCGAAGGGGACGCGGCTCGTTAGCAGACTCGTTGGCCGGCCTGCGGGGCGGGCCTCGCCGACGAGCAGAAAGCGGCCTGCGCCCAGCCCACCGGCGGCTACCTCTGCCCAGGTTGCCGGTGCCGCGCCGAGGACGAGGCGGCGCCGGTGGTCAAGCCGTGCGCCTGGTGCCAGCGCGAGGTGCGGACGGAGCGCGGCGCCAACCGACCGGGGCTGTTCGTCTGCGGCGACTGCCGCAACGACGTCCAGGGCATGATGCGCGACCTGCTCGGCCAGGCCCAGGCCGGCGCCGCCGACCTGCGCGTCCTCCACGGCTACGACATCCTGGAGGAGATCGGGCACGGCGGTATGGGGGCGGTCTACCTCGCCCGGCACCAGCGCACCGGCGCCGCCGCGGCGATCAAGTTGATGCTGCCGAAGGTCGCCGCCGACGAGGACGCGGTCGCGCTGTTCCAGCGCGAGATCCGCAACACCATGAGCCTCAGTCATCGCCACGTCGCCCGCCTGCTCGACCACGGCTTCGCCCGCGGCGCCTTCTTCATGGTGCTGGAGTTCTGCGACGGCGGCACCGCCGAGGATCTGCGCGTCCAGCGCGGGGGAACCCTGCCGGTGGACGAGGCGGTCGAGATCGCGGTGCAGGCG
>JBBRPS010000153.1:0-15480 GCA_038227745.1 Gemmatales bacterium
GGCTTGTGTGAGGATCTTTCTTGCCGGAGTAATAGTCGTAGAAAAAATGAGGCCGAAAAGGGGAGCACGTACCAAAGATGTGCATGAGCCAGCCATGAGCCTGCCGCAGCGCTGGGCCGCCGCCCTCGAAGAATTGCGCGCCCTCGGCCGCCGCCGCGAGTTGATCGCCCCGGCCGGACTCGATTTTACGTCCAACGACTACCTCGGCTACGCCACCGGCTGCCTCGCCCCCGCCCCGGCCAGGGCCGCCCTGCTGCCGCGCAGCGGCACGGCCTCGCGCCTGCTCCGCGGCCAGCAGCCGATCTGGGAGGAGGTCGAGGGGGAGCTGGCACGCTGGCACGGGGCCGAGGCGGCGCTGGTGTTTACGAGCGGCTACGTCGCCAACGAGGGCTTGCTCGCGACCGTCATCGAGCCGCACGACTGGATCGCGTCGGACCAGTTCAACCACGCCTCGATCATCGACGGTCTGCGCCTGACGCGAGCGGAGCGCTTCGTCTATCGCCACCTCGACCTCGATCACCTGGAGGACGGGCTGCGCGAGGCGGCGCGACGGCGGCCCCGCGGCCGCGAGTTGTTCGTCGTGACGGAGTCGCTGTTCGGCATGGAGGGCGATGTGGCCCCGCTGGCGGAACTGGTGCGGCTGGCTGCCCGTCACGGCGCCCACCCGATCGTGGACGAGGCGCACGCGACGGGCTGCTTCGGTCCGGCCGGCTCGGGCTGCGTGGGCGCGGCGGGGCTGCACGGCAGCGTGCTGGCCACCGTCCACACCGGCGGCAAGGCGCTCGGCGTGATGGGGGCCTACGTGTGCGGCTCGGCCCAGCTCAAGGATCTCCTCGTCAACCGCTGCCGGCACTTCATCTTCACGACGGCCCTGCCGCCCGCGGTGGGGGCGTGGTGGCTGGAGGCGCTGGTGCAGGTGAAGCAGGACGACACCGGCCGCCGCCTCCTGCACGAGGGCGCCGCCGCCTTCCGCACCGAGTTGGCGCGCCGCGGCGTTCCGGCGTCGGGATCGCACTACATCGTCCCGGTCGTCCTCGGCGCCGACGACCGCGCGGTCGAGGCGGCGCGGCGGCTGCGTACCGCCGGCTGGGACATCCGTGCCATCCGGCCGCCGACGGTGCCCCCGGGCAGCGCCCGCCTGCGCATCTCGATCCACGCCGACCATTCACGCGAGACGCTGCTGGCCGCCGCCGCCGCCGTCGCCGAGGTACTCTCATGACCCACCTGCTCGTCCTGGGCACCGACACCAACGCGGGGAAAACGACCTTCGCCCTGCTGCTCCTCGCCGCCTTCCCGGACCGCTTCGAGTACTGGAAGCCGGTCGAGACGGGCGACTCCGACAGCGAGCGTGTGCGCCGGCTCGTCCCGGGTGTCGTCGTCCATCCCCCCGTGGCGCGCTTCCAGGCGCCGGTCGCCCCGCCCCTGGCCGCGCGCCAGGAAGGGAAGACCGTCCCGCCCGCGCACGCCATCGCGGCGGCCCTGCCGCGGGTGACGCACCCCGGTCGCTACTTGCTCATCGAGACGTTCGGCAGCCCGTTCTCGCCGCTGAACGACAACGAGCTGCAGCTCGTCCTCGTCCACGCGCTCGGAGGGCGGACGGCGCTGGTGTGCTCCTCCGCGCTGGGGGCCATCGGCCGCGGCGTGCAGTGCCTGCGGGCGTTGCAGGCCGACGACATCGACCCGAACCTCCTCGTCCTGATGGGGCCGCGCGACCCGTACGCGGAGGGCGAGCTCCACAAGCGTGCGCCGTCGTTGCTCGCCCTGGAGCCACCCGTGGCCTGGGACGTGTCCGCCGTGGCGAAGGCTGCGACGAGAAGCCGGGCCGATCTCGAAGCCTCGATCGTGTGGCCGCTGGAAGGGGATGCCCACCTCCGCCTGTCCGAACACGCCGAGGCCCCTCACGAACTCTCCCGCCCCGCAGACGCGCAAGACGTCGCGGCGCTGCTGCAGCGCGACGACCGGGTCGTCTGGCACCCCTACACGCCCCTGCGCGGTGCCGACCCGCCGCTGCCCTGCGTCGGCGCCCTGGACGAGTTCCTGCACCTGGCCGACGGCCGCCGCGTCATCGACGGCATCTCGTCGTGGTGGACGATCCTGCACGGCCACCGTCACCCGCCCCTGATGGCGGCCCTCGCAGACGCGCTGAAGTCCTACGACCACGTCCACTTCGCCGGCGTGACGCACCCGCCCGCCATCGCCCTCGCCGAACTGCTGCTGCGCTCGGCGCGCATGGAGGATGGCCGCGTCTTCTACTCCGACAACGGCAGCACCGCCGTCGAGGTGGCGCTGAAGATGGCGTATCAATACTGGTGCCTGCGCGGCGAGCCGCAACGGAGTTACTTCGTCGGCTTCGAGCACGGCTACCACGGCGACACGTTCGGCGCGATGGCCGTCAGCCGCGACCCCGTCTTTTTCGGCCGCTTCGAGCCGCTGCTGTTCCGGGCCGAGATCGTGCCGCTGTCGGCGGAGCGACTCGACGACGTGCTGACGCGGCGCCAGGGCGAGGTCGCGGCCGCGATCGTCGAGCCGCTGGTGCAGGGGGCCGGCGGCATGCGCATGCACACGGCGAGGGAGCTGCGTGAAATCGCGGCGGTCGCACGGCGGCACGACGTCCTGCTGATCGCCGACGAGGTGATGACGGGCGGCGGACGGACGGGGGCACTGTGGGCGCACCAGGCGGCGGGCGTCGCGCCGGACCTGGTCTGCGTCGCCAAGACGCTGGCCGGAGGCCTGTTGCCGATGGCCGCCACGCTGGTCTCAGGGCACGTCGCCTGGATGTGGTGGACCAACGACCGCAGTCACACCTTCTTTCACGGCCACTCTTTCACTGCCCACCCGCTGGCGTGCGCCGTGGCCGTGGCGAACTGGCAGTCCCTGAGCGCCGGCGTCCACCCGGCGCCGGCGCGGATGGAGGCGTTCTGGAACGAGGCGCTGGCGCCGCTGCGCGACCATCCGCGCGTGCGCGACGTGCGCGTCCGCGGCACCATCGCCGCCGTCGAGATCGACGTGCCGGGCGGTTACCTGGCGGACGTCGGCCGCGAACTGCGGGCGACGTGCCTGGAGCGCGGCGTGCTGCTGCGGCCGCTGGGGAACGTGCTGTATGCCCTGCCGCCGTTCTGCACCTCGGACGCCTCGTTGGAGCAGATCGCGGACGCGATGAAGGCGGCCGTCACGTCGTTGCGGTGACCACCAGGGCGCCGGTCGCGCTCGCGGGGATTGCCTCGGTTCGCCTTCCGCGGATCCTCAGCCGAGGGTAGACTACTTCACGGTTCCCGAGAGCGTCAGGAGGTGGTGCATGTCATCCGCGAAACCGCGGGCGCTGGTCAGCATCGCGTACCAGAAGGCGGCGGAAGCCTACCTGGCCAGCCTCCCCCTGGAGCACTTCATGGAAGCGACCGCACAGGCGACCCAGCGCGAGATCACGCTGGCCAGCCTCGCCCTGGTCCGGGCCGACCGCTCGGACTTCCATCTGTTCAACGAGCTGCTGGTGCAGTACCGGCGCAAGCGCGGCCGGGTCATTGTGCAGGTGGTCCCCGACAACATGGGGGTACTCTACCCGGAGCCGATCGAGGCCGAGGGCAGTTTCGACCTGGCGTTGCAGCCGGTCGGCCCCTTCTGGGTGATGGAATACGTCTCCAAGCACACCAGGCGCAAGGACTACGAGGACAGTTTCGAGAAGTACGAGCGCGACCTGAAGGTGCCGTACTACTTGCTGTTCTACCCGGACAACCAGGAACTAACGCTGTACCGGCACACGGGGCGGAAGTACGTCTCCGTGAAGGCCAACGCGAACGAGCGCTACGCCATTCCGGAAGTGGACGTGGAAGTCGCCCTGCTCGATGGCTGGGTGCGGTACTGGTACAAGGGCAAGCTGCTGCCGCTGCCGGCCGAACTGCAGCGTGCTCTCACCGCGGCCGAGTGGCGCGCGGATGCCGAAGGACAGCGGGCAGACGCCGAAGCGCAACGGGCAGACGCCGAAGCGCAGCGGGCAGCTACCGAAGCGCAGCGGGCAGCTGCCGAAGCGCAGCGGGCAGCTGCCGAAGCGCAGCGCGCAGACACCGAAGCGCAGCGGGCAGAGAAGGAGTTGCGCCGGGCCGATTCCGAAGCGCAACGGGCGGCGGACCTGGAACGCCGGTTGGCTGACGCGCTGAGACAGAATGAGGAACTTCGCGCGGGCCGTCCGACAGCAGAGCCTCAGCAACCGCATTCGGAGGGGCCGCCGCGACCTCGCAAGGGACGCTGAAACTCCTGTCGAAAGAGGGTCGAAGGCGAAGCCACCGGCTAAGTCCCTCGTCGGGCCTGCGCGTCTCCTGGCAGACCTCCGCCAGGGAATGGCCTGGCGCGACTTTTCCGGGCAAAGGCGCTCCGCCTCTTCCTTCCTTCAGGGTACCCGTGTAGGATTGTCCCGCGGCTCGACACACGCACCGCCTGCACCGGGGACGCCGCCTCATGATCGAAGTCCACCGCCTCACCAAACGCTTCCCCCTCCCGGGCGGCGGCGAACTCGTCGCCGTCAACGACCTGTCTTTCTCGGTACACGCCGGCGAGGTCTACGGCCTGCTCGGCCCCAACGGCGCCGGCAAGACCACCACCCTGCGCATGCTCCTGGGGCTCCTCACGCCGAGCAGCGGCCAGGCGTCCATCGCCGGCTACAGCTCCAGCGAGTCCCCCGACGAGGTCAAGCGCCGCGTCGGTCTCGTCTCCGCCAGCGCCGGCCTCTACCAGGGCCTGACCGTCCGCGAGATGCTGCTGTTCTTCGCCGACCTCTACGCCGTGCCGCCGGCCGCCGCGCGTGCGGAACTCGAACGCCTTGCCCGGCTGCTGGGCGTCGCCGAGTTCCTCGGCCAGCGCTGCGGCACGCTCAGCACCGGCCAGAGGCAGCGCGTCAACCTCGCCCGCGCCCTGATCCACCGCCCGCCGGTCATGCTCCTCGACGAGCCGACCCTCGGCCTGGACGTGCTGGGCCGGCAGATCGTCAACGAGTATCTCGACCACCTCCGCCTCGAAGGCAAGGCCGTCATCCTCACGACCCACCACCTCGACGAGGCGGAGCGGCTGTGCGGCCGCTTCGGCCTGCTCCACCAGGGCCGGCTCGTCTGCGAGGGGACGCTGGCGGAGCTGCGCGATTCCACCGGCTGCACGACCCTCACGGAAATGTTCCTCAAGCTGTCCCACGTCGGCCGCGCCCTCGCTCCGGACGCCGACAAGGTGACCAGGTGATCGATGATGGGCGAACACGAGAAGCACACGCCGGCGGCAGGCGACCCGGGCTGGGTTGATCCCGGCAACCGGTCCCCGGGCCCCCGCCTCGCCCGCCTCGGCCGGCTGATCCGCAAGGAACTGTGCGAGATCCTGCGCGACCGGCGCACCATCTTCACGCTCGTGCTGATGCCCCTGCTGCTGTACCCGCTGCTCAGCATGGCGTTCCACCAGTTCCTTCTCGCCGGGTTCGCCCACGAGCCGGTGACAGAGTACCGCATTGCCATCCCCGCCCCCCCAGGCCGCGGGGAACCCGAAACCGCGCCCCTCGTGCAGGTCGGCATCGACCATTACCTGGCACTGGGCAACTTCAGCCGGGCGCTGCGCGCCGCCGCCGCCGTCAGCGGCCCCGCGGGGGCCGGCCCGTTCTCCGCCGCCGCCGTCTTCGCCGGCTGGAGAGAACTGGACGAGGCGCCGGTCCCGCTGCTCCGGCTCGCCTCCGCCTCGTCCCGGGAGCAGCCGCCGCGCGTGCTGCTGTTCACCGCCGCGAACCTCGAGGAGGCGGTCCGCAGCCGGTCGGTGGACCTGGGCATCCGCGTGCGCCGGACCGGCGACCGCCCGGGCGACCTGGCCGAGGACTGGGAGGTCCTCTACCTCAGGGACTCCCCCCGGGCGCAGGAGGTGCTGGCCCTCGTGGAGGGACAGCTCACCGCCGCCAACGCCCGCTTCCTCCAACGGGTGCTGCGGCACCTCGACGTCCCGCAGCGGCCCTCCCCGGTCCGCGTGTTCCGCACTCCGCTCGGCGAGACCCAGACCGCCGACACCGTCTCCCTGGCCGCACTGGTGCCGCTCATCCTCATCCTCATGACCATCACCGGCGCGGTCTATCCCGCCATCGACCTGACCGCCGGCGAACGGGAGCGCGGCACTCTGGAGATCCTCGTCGCCGCTCCGGTGCCGCGCCTGGCCCTGCTGTTCGCCAAGTACGTCTCGGTCGTCACCGTCGCCGTGCTGACGGCCCTGGTCAACCTGGTGATGATGACCGTGACGGTGCAGTTGAGCGGCCTGGGAGACCGGGTGTTCGGCGGCGGCCTGACGGCGCTGCTCGTCGTGCAGGTGTTCGGCCTGCTGCTGCTGTTCGCGGCGTTCTTCTCGGCGGTGCTGCTGACGCTCACCAGCTTCGCCCGCAGCTTCAAGGAGGCGCAGGCCTACCTGATCCCGCTGATGCTCGTCTCGCTGGCCCCCGGGCTGCTTGGCATGATGCCCGGGCTGGAACTCACCGGGCTGAACGCCGTCACGCCGTTGCTGAACATTGTGCTGCTGGCGCGCGACCTGTTCGGCGGCAAGGCGGAGGCGGGGATGGCGGCCGTCGTGGTCTTTTCGACGCTCGGGTACGCCGTGGCCGCCCTCTCGGTCGCGGCGCGCTTCTTCGGCGCCGAGGCGGTGCTGTACAGCGAGCAGAGCGGCTGGTCAGACCTGTTCCGCCGCCCGGCGCGGCCGCGCCCGGCCCCGACGCCGTCCGGCGCGATGCTGACCCTGGCGGTCATCTTCCCGGTGTACTTCGTGCTGGCCAGCCTGACCGCGCGGGCGGCGCCGGAGAAGCAAGCCCTGCTCCAGGTGGGCGTGACGCTGCTGCTGTTCGTCGTCATCCCGCTGCTGGCGGCGGCCCGCGGCAGGGTCGAGCTGGGCTCGGGCTTCCGGCTGCGCGGGGCCTCGTGGGTGGCGTTCCCCGCCGCGGCGCTGCTCGGCGTGTCGCTGTTCCCGCCGGTCTACGAACTGCTCGTCTTCCTCCGCAACCACGGCCTGACCTTCCTGGGGCCGCGGCACGAAGAACTGCTGCGCCGGGTGATCGGAGAATCGCGAACGCTGCCCGCGCTGATCGCCGTGGGGACGGCGGCGCTGACGGGGGCGCTGGAGGAGCCGTTCTTCCGCGGCTACCTTTTCAGCGCCCTGCGCTCGGTCGGCAGACCGGCAATGGCGGTCCTCGGCTCGGCGGTCGTGTTCGGCCTGTTCCATTCCGTGTCCTGGTTCGACCGCTTCGTGCCGAGCACGCTGATGGGCGTCGTGCTGGGGTGGGTCTGCTGGCGGACGGGCAGCATCCTCCCGGGGATGCTGCTCCATGCGTGTTACAACGCCTTGTGGTTCCTGCTCGCTTACTACCAGCAGACGGGTTCAACGGGCAGCGACCACCTGCCGCCGGAGTGGCTCGCCGCCGCGGCGCTGGGCCTCGTGATCGGGGTGGGGCTGATCCGGTTCGTGGGTCAGGATTCCAATCCTGACAAGTCTCTGTCAGGATTGGAATCCTGACCCACACCGCCTGTTTAGCCGCGAGCGGTGAGCCAGATCCCGCTGCGCGGGGGGCGAGCGCGAGCCCCGCGCAGCGGATCTGGCTCACGCGCTCGCCCGAGGCTCGCGGCTAAACAGGCGGAACTCGGCCGGCGACAGTATAATGCCTCTTTCCCCCGCCGCCCTGGCCGCTGGAGACCACCCGAGCCCATGCGTTGGTCCATCATCCGCCTGATCTGGTCCCGGGAGCTGCGCGACCAACTCCGCGACCGGCGCACCCTGTTCATGATCGCCGGGCTGCCGTTGCTGCTCTACCCGGTCCTCGGCTTCGCGGTCCTCCAGTTCGCCGTCGGCTTCGTCGAGAAGCCGAGTGTCCTCGGCGTGGTCCGCGGCCCGTGCGCCTCGGAGGACTTCCCGCCGCGCGCCCCTGCCGGCCTGCTGGCCTCGTTCGCCATCCCTCCGGCCGGCACCGCGGGGGGCGGACTGCGTCCCGATTACCTCGCCGGCGCTGCCGCCCTCGCCTACCAACCCGCCCTCGGCTACCCCCTCCTCATCAAGAACGGCAAGCTCACCACGTCGGAGGGCCAGCCGCCGCAGGAGCAAGCCTTGCTCCGCCTGCTGGAGGGCAAGCTCCACGTCAAGTTCCTCGCCCCCGACGCCGCCGAGGCGGCCCTGCAAACCCACAAGGTCGATGTGCTCCTGTCGGCGCCGCCGGACTTCTGGTCGCGCCTCAGCGCCGAGGGGGGCCACCGCTCTGCCCTGGAGGTCCGGACGCGCAGGGGCGACGACAGCTCGACGCAGGCGCTGGCCCGGCTGTACATGGTCCTGCAGCGCTGGCAGGTGGACTTCAAGGCGGTCCACCTCATGCGCAAGGGGCTGCCGCCCGACTTCGATGTGCCGTTCGGCGTCTATGACCCGCGCGCCGCCGAGGCGGCGGGCGGCCCGGCCGGCGAAGCCATGGCCCGGACGATGATGCGCATCTTCCCTTTCATGCTCGTCATGTGGTCGCTGGCCGGCGCCCTGTACCCGGCCGTGGACGTCTGCGCCGGCGAGAAGGAGCGCGGCACCATGGAGACGCTGCTCATCAGCCCGGCCGGCCGCGAGGAGATCGTCCTGGGCAAATTCCTGACGATCTGGGTGTTCAGCGCCGCCACCGCGATGCTCAACCTCGCCAGCATGGGGATCACCACCTGGCTGTTCGGCAGCATGCTGCCGCAGGGGAGCATGAGTCCGGCGAGCCTGTCCTGGTGCGTGCTGCTCGTCCTGCCGCTGTCCGCCTTCTTCAGCGCCGTGTGCCTGTCCGTCGGCGCCTACGCGCGCAGCTCGAAGGAGGGGCAGTATTACCTCATGCCGCTCTTCCTCCTGACCATGCCGCTCATCTTCCTCACGCTGGCGCCCGGCGTGGAGCTGAACTCGTTCTACAGTATGGTGCCCGTGACCGGCGTGGTGCTACTCATGCAGGGACTCATGACCTCCGCATCGCTGGCGGACGTGCCGTGGCTGTACTTCGTCCCGGTGCTGGCACCCGTGGTCCTGTACAGCTGGCTGGCGCTGCGCTGGGCGATCGACCAGTTCCAGCGCGAGGAGGTGCTGTTCCGCGAGGCGGAGCGACTCGACATCGGGCTGTGGCTGCGGCGCCTCTTCCGCGAGAAGGAGGCCATGCCGACGGCCGGGCAGGCCCTGTTCTGCTTCGGCCTGCTGCTGGGGCTGCGCTGGTTGTCACTGGACCTGGGGATGCGGCTGCCGCTGCTGGCCCGCAGTGGCGTGGTCTTCGTCGCCCTGGTAGCCGCCCCGCCGCTGTTCATGGCCCTGATGATCACGCGCCGGCCGCGGCGGGCGCTGTTCCTCTACCTGCCGCGGGGCTGGTACCTCCTCGCCGCCGTCCTGCTGCTGCCGCTGGCGGAACTGGCGACGCATCTCGTCTCCCTGTCGCCGCGGCTGCTCGAGATGTTCCGCGACCGGCAAATCCTCGTCGCCGAGGCGTTCAGCCCCCTGACGCCGCCGCACCAGGCCTCGTGGTGGGGCTACGTCTTCGTGCTGGCGCTGCTCTCGGCAGTCGGCAAGGAGCTGGCGTTCCGCGGCTGGATCCTCAACGGGCTGCGCCAGCGCTTCCGGCCGTGGACCGCCCTCTTCATCAGCAGCTTCCTGTTCGGGGCGTTCCACATGAACGTCTTCGTCCTGCTGCCGGCCTTCCTCCTGGGCGTGGCGCTGGGCGTCCTCGCCATCCGCAGCGGCAGCCTGCTGCCGGGCGTGCTGCTCCACACCGGCTGTTACATGATCCTGATCGGCGAGGCGCGCGTGGACCTGGCCGGCCTCGGCGGTCTGCTGGGAGCGGGCGAGGCGGCGCTGCTGGTGCGCCTGACGCTGGCCGGCGTCTGCACGCTGCTCGCCGTCCTGCTCCTCTGGTGGCTGAACTGGCGCGGCACGTCGCGGACCCCGCTGGAGGCGCTCGTGAGCCTGCCGCCGCCGCCGGAGCCGCCGCCGGCCAACGGCGCCCCGGAGGGAACCGGGCGCCCCGAGGAAGTTGAGAAGACTGCGGCGCCCTGAGTCCCGCCTTGACCTTCACCGCGACCCCCCGCTATACTCCGCAGCCATCCCGGACGGACCGCCCGTCGTTTCGGCACCCCTGCCCGGAAGGTCGCGGATGAAAGTCAGCGTCGTCATCAACACGTACAACCGCTGCGCCAGCCTGCGGCAAACGCTCCTCGGGCTGCGCTACCAGACGCACCGGCCGTTCGAGGTCGTCGTCGTCAACGGCCCATCTACCGACGACACCGAGAAGGTCCTCGCCGAGTTCGCCGGCCTCAGGCTCGGCCACTGCCCCGAGGTCCACCTCTCGAAGTCGCGGAACGTCGGCATCGGCCTGGCGAGCGGCGAGGTCGTCGCCTTCATCGACGACGACGCCATCCCCGACCCGCACTGGCTCACGGACCTGGTGCAGGGCTACGACCACGAGCGCGTCGGCGGCGTCGGCGGGATCGTCTATGGATCGACCGGCTTCGACCTGCAGTTCAACAGCGCCGCCACCGCGTGCGACCGCCTCGGCAACCCGCACTGGAACGTGCCGCCGCCGTACTGGGACTTCACGCTGCCGTCGGCCGAGCGGTTCCTGAACCTGCTCGGCACCAACGCCAGCTTCCGCCGTAGCTGCCTGGAGGAGATCGGCGGCTTCGACGAGGAGATCGAGTATTACCTCGATGAGACGGAAGTGTGCATGCGCGTCATCGACCGCGGCTACCTGCTGCGCCAGCTGAGCAACGCCGCCGTCTACCACCGCTTCCTGCCGAGCCACCTGCGCAACCAGCGCAAGGTCCTCCGCAGGCCGTTCCCGATTGTCAAGAACAAGCTGTATTTCGCCCTCAAGGCCTCCGTGCCCGCGATGCCCGTCGAGGCCGTCGTCGAGGAGTGCGAGCGCTTCAACGACCGCCTGATCCAGGACGCCCACGTCCACCACGAGTTCGACGCCCTCGCCGCCGAGGACCTGGCCGCCTTCACGGAGGAGGTGGACCGCGGCCGCTGGCTCGGCATCGCCCGCGGCACACACGCCGAGCGCAGGTCGGCCGACATCCCGCCGGCCCGCCCCGAGGCGTTCCACGCCTTCCCGACCCTGACGGCCGAGCCGCACCAGTACACTTTCTGCTTCGTCTCGCAGGAGAAGCCGCCGGAGGACTGCGGCGGCGTCGGCCGGTTCACCTGGGAGCTGGCGCGCGGCTTCGCGGCGCGCGGCCACGAGGTCCACTTCCTCACGCGCTCCCCCGACCACAACCGCATCGACTTTGAGGAGGGCGTCTGGATCCACCGCTTGCTGCCCGAGACCGACGGGCCGTGGCACACCACCGACCTCACCCCCGTCGTCAAGAAGAACCTGGGGCGGGCCGCGGCGGTCCACCGCGAGGTGCGGCGGCTGCGGCAATCTCGCGTCCTGGACCTCGTGAGCGTGCCGCTCTGGGACTGCGAGGGCCTCTACTGCCTGCTCGACAGCGACCTGACCTGCGTGCTGTCGCTGCAAACCTCCCTGAAGATCGTCACGGAACTCAGCCCGTCCCTCCTCGCCCCCGCGGACCGGGCCGCGGCGCTGGCGCTGGAGCGATTCACCCTCCAGTCGGCGCGGCACGTCCACAGTATCAGCGGCAGCATCCTGGAGAAGATCCGCGGCGACTACGGCTGCCCGGACGGCGACGCCAACGTCTTCGTCGCCCCGCTCGGCATCGCCGACCGCGCCGCGGAGTACGCGCCGCGCCCCGCCGACGGGCGTGTCCGCGTTCTCTTCGTCGGCCGCCTGGAGCCGCGCAAGGGGATCGACATCTTCCTGGACGCCGCTCGCGCGCTGGCCCGCGAGTTCCCCCACGTCGAGTTCGTCGCCGTCGGGAACGACGCCATCCCCGCGGAGAGCGGCCTGACCTACCGGGCGGCCTTCCAGAACGCACACGCTGGCGACTCGGCCCTCGACCGCATCCGGTTCACGGGCCAGGTGTCCGAGGATGAGCTGTACCGGCACTACAGCGAGTGCGACGTCTTCTGCCTGCCGGCCCGTTACGAGTCCTTTGGATTGGTGTTCCTGGAAGCGATGATGTTCGGCAAGCCCGTGGTCGGCTGCGACGTCGGCGGCATGACGGAAGTCGTGGAGCACGGGGGCAACGGCTTCCTTGTCGAACCCGGCGATGTGGGCGCGTTGGTCGAGCATTTGCGCCGGCTGATCGCGGACGAAGCGCTGCGGCGCGCGTGCGGCTCGGCATCGCGGCGGCGCTACGAAGCCGAGTTTTCCGCCGACCGCATGGTCGAGAGGGCGCTGGCCGCCTACACGGGCATCATCGATTCCCGGAAGGCCGCATAACAGGTCGATGGGCTGTGGGTCAGGACTCCGATCCTGACCCACACCTTCCACAAGGATGAGTCGCGATGGGGACAAACGCTGCGCAGCCGCTGACCGTGTCCATCGTGACGGGCGTAGTCGTCCACCGCGACGCCATCTCGAACGTCTGCCGCGAGCAGCTCGAGGCGGTGGCCCGCCACGGCCGACTGCACCGCCGCCGTGTCGATGTCAAGGCCTACGCCTGTTACACCGATGTCGGCGACTCGCGCATCGTCATGGCCGCCGACGCCGGCGCCGTCGCCGCCGACGAGCACTTTCAGGCGTCCGACCTGGTCCTGTACCACTTCGGCATCTACTACCCTCTGTTTGACTCGATCCACCTCGTCCCGCGCACGGCGCGCACGGTCGTGACCTACTACGGCATCACCCACCCCGGCCTGCTGCCGGAGAAGTATCGCGAGAGTGTCTACAAGTCGTACCGCCAGGCCGCCAACCTGTACGCCGCCGACCGCATCCTCGCGACGAGCCGCTTCGTCGCCGAGGAACTCGATCGCTTCGGCATCCCGGCCGAGCGCGTCACGCCCCTTCCGCTCCCGGTCTCGTTCGAGCGTCTGCCCGACCCCAACCGCCGCCTGCCCCCCAGCGACGTGCTGCGCCTGGCATACGTCGGCCGCTTCATATCGTCGAAGGGCGTCCTCGACCTGCTCCGTGCGGTGGAGGCCTTCCGCTGGTCCGGTTGCGGTCCGGTACAGCTCGACCTGGTCGGCAGCGCGACGTTCTCGGACCAGACCTATCTGCGCGAGCTGCAGCAGTACGCTCGGGAGCGCGACCTGGACGGGATCCTCCGGTTCCACTTCGACGTCCCCGACGCCGAGCTGGCCGAGGTGCTGCTGGCCGCGGATGCCCTGGTCCTGCCGTCGTTCCACGAAGGCTTTTGCGTGCCGGTGATCGAGGCGATGGCGTGCGGCTGCTTCCCCGTTTGCTCCGACGCCGGCGCCCTGCCGGAGACGTCGGGGGGACTGGGCCGGACGTTCCGCGTCGGCGACGTCGATCACCTGGCGGCGCGCCTCCGCGAGCTGGCCGCCGCCCGCGCCCAGGGCGGCTACCTCACCGACTCGGGCTTCCTGCCGCGCGGCGAGTGGGTGGCGCGGGCGCGGGCGTACAGCCTGGGGTTCGCGCGGGACCGATTCCACGAACGGTTCTGGGCGGCGGTGCTGGACGACCTGGCCCCGCCCCGCGAAGAGGTCAAGCGCTACCTGATCGAGGCGCGCCGGCAGGCCCTGGCCGGCCTGCGCCCGGAGAACGTGGCGCCGCCCCCCGAACGCTCCCTCTACGGCCGCGTGGCCGAGGTCCTGGCGGCGAGCGCGGCCGCGAAAGTCCCGGAAACGCTCGCCGGGTGAGGGAACACTCGGGGCGGGCCCGGTGAGGAGCCGAGGTTCGTGCCACGGCCGGGAAGATTGCAGGTGGCGGTGAATTTGCGTCGATAAACGGTTGGGGAGGCAGCCGAAGCGTTCGTGGCGCCTGCCGGGCGTCTCAAAATCTGCTGATTGGGGAAGAGAGGTCGCGATGGCGGGGCGAGAGGACGAAAGGCCAGGGACGGCTATCGCGAACGTGGCCGGACACGGCCCCACCGCCCGGGACAGTGTCCCCGAAGTGCAACACGAGGTAGAACTCTTCCTGGCCGAACTGGACGGGTTGTGCGAGCCGGGTGAGGAAGTCACCCGCGGGTTCCGCAACGGCGGCCCGAACGTCCCCTACCTCCATTTCCTGCGCCGGCGCGTCCACGCGATTCGCAAGGACAACTTCCTTCTCCGCCGCGAGGCCGAGGGGCTGCGTCAGGAGAACGCCGGCCTCCGCGACGAGGCCGAGAAGTTGTCGCGGCTGGCGGAAGAACAGCGCGCCCACGCCGAGGCCGAACGCGCCCAACTCCTGGAGGCGGTCCGCGAGACCACGCGGATCAACCGCGCCCTCGAACAGGAGATCCGCGCGATCAAGACGTCGCGGAGCTGGAAGCTCGCGAACGCGCTGGGCGGCGTGCTGTCCCGGCCGGTGCGGCGGTTACGGCGCTGGGTCCGTGGGTCAGGACTCCGATCCTGACATGGATTTGTCAGGATCGGAGTCCTGACCCACAGACCCAGGCCGCAGCCAAGGCATCATCAAACGACGCCTTAGCGCTGGAAGATCGGCAGGTAGTGGGCGGGCACGGACAACACGATGACGGCAATGCTGGTCTGGTAGACGGGGCCGACGCCGCCGCGCTCGACCGCCGTCCAGCTCCCATCGCCGGACTGGCGCGGCAGCAGGTAGTCGCGGAGGCGCGCGTACCAGTCCTCCCAGTCCTTGCCGCCGACCTGGTGCATGGCGTGGGCCGCGTAGTAGTGGCCGTAGAAGAAGTGTATCGGCGAGTAGAAGTTCCGTTTGAGGTACGCGACGCCCTGCGGGATCTCGCGGGCCTTGTAGGAGCCGCTGAGGAACAGCACGCACAGGCCGGCCGCGGTGCGGGCGAAGCCGGGGGAGCCGCCGCCGGGCTGGTACGAGAAGCCGCCCAGGCGGTCGTTGTAGCACGATTTGATGTAGCCGATGGCCTTGTGCAGCACCTCGTCGGGCACGTGCAGGCCGGCGTTCTTGGCGGCGCGCAGGGCCATCACCTGCATGATCGTCACGGAGATGTCGGCCCCGGTCGGCGCCGGCTCGTAGCGCCAGCCACCCTGGTTATTCTGGCTGCGCAAGATGAGGGTGACCGCCTTCTTGAGGACCGGCTTGATCTCGTCGTCGCTGGTCTGGCCCCACAACTCGGCGAGGGCCAGCGTCGCCATGGCGTGGCAGTACATGTTGCCGCCGCGCGCCCCGACGAGGTAGCCGTCGGACGGCCGTGAGGAGGCGATGAGGAAGCGGGCGCCCTTGGCGACCTCGGGGCCGTACGGGCCCTGGCCGGGGAGGTGGCCCTGCGACATGAAGGCGAGCAGGGCGAAGGCGGTGACGGCGGTGTTGTGGCTGTAACGGCCGTCGCTCCAGGAGCCGTCGGCGTTCTGGCGGCCGGCCAGCCACTCCAGGCCGCGGTTGACGGCCCGCTTGGTCGGTTCGTCCATCTTGACGTCGGCGCGGGCGGGGTGGACGAAGGCGAGCGTCAGCAGGGCGAGGAGGACGGCGAGGCAGCGGCGCATGCGAGAGTCTCCACACAC
>JBBRPS010000154.1:0-15404 GCA_038227745.1 Gemmatales bacterium
CGACGGCGACGGCAAGGTCACGCTCCCGGAACTGGTCCGACACTTCGACCGCGCCGGCTTCCAGCCGGTGCAGATGACGAGCGCCGGCCTGAACCAGAGTTTCTACAACGGGCCGAGCGAGGTGCTGTTCAAGCACCTCGACGTCAACCAGGAGGGCAAGCTGTCGAAGGAAGGCGTGCGCCGGGCAGCCGACTTGCTCCTGCGCAAGTTCGATGTCGATGACGACGAAGTGCTGCGCGCGGACGAACTGGACCCGCGCCTCGCCAACAACCCCTTCCCGGGCCGAATCGCCCCGCCTCTGGTCTCCGTCCCCGGGCCACGGGCGGTCGATGCCTTCTACCTCGTCCGCTCCGCCGGGGCGGACCGCCAGCTCGGACTGGTGCTGCTCGCCTACTACGACAAAAACAAGGACTTAAGGCTCAGTCGCGCGGAAAGCGGACTGGATCCGGAGGCCTTCGCGCGGCTGGACGCCAACAAGGACGGCCTGCTTGACGCGGACGAGCTGTCGCGCTGGCACGAGCAGCGCGGCGACGTGGAGTTGATCGTGCGGCTGGGGAGCAAGGGCCGCGGCCAGGAGGCGCTGGACCTCCATGAACCGGGCAAGCCCGCCCGGTTGGCGTCCGCGGTGAGCCGCAGCAGCGAGGGCGGCCTGCGGCTGACCGTGGGCGATGCCCAGGTCAACCTGCGTCCCGGGGCGGACCGGGTGGCGCCTGGCCGCGTCGGCGTTTCGGGGCAGCTCTACTTGCAGCAGTTCTTGCAGCAGTTCCGCGCCGCGGACACGCAGAACAAGGGCGTCGTGGACCTGAAAATGCTCGCCGCCAACCCGCGGCTGCAGTTCCTGCGCGCTCTGTTTCCGCTGCTCGACCGCAACGGCGACGGCAAGTTGACCATCGCGGAGGTGACCGCGTTCGCCAACCTGATCGACGGCGCCCGCGACGGCACGCTGAGCATCACCGCGGCGGCCCACGGCCGGGCGCTGTTCCAGCTCCTCGACGTCGACCGCGACGGCCGGCTGGGGCTGCGCGAGCTGCGCAGTGCCTGGGAGCGGCTGGCCCCGCTCGACAAGAACGGCGACGGCTTCGTCACCGCCGACGAGATCCCGAGGCAATTCGAGGTGACGGTCGGCTTCGGCATGCCGTCCGCCGGCCCGAGGTTCAGCGGCGCCGTGCCGCGCGTCGTCTTCAACCCCGAGCCCGTCCGGGCGCGGACGCGCGGCCCGTTGTGGTTCCGCAAGATGGACCGCAACGCGGACGGCGACGTGTCGTTCCGCGAGTTCCTCGGCACGCGCGACGAGTTCCGTGCGATCGACGCGGACGGCGACGGCCTGATCTCCACCGAGGAGGCGGAGCGCTACGACGCCACCTTGCGGCCGCCGCAGGGGCGGCGCCCGCCGGAAGGCCGGCGACCACGGTAACCTGCGGTGGCTTTCCCCTCGCAGCCGCGAGGCTTCGGCGAGCGTCCAGCCGCGCTCGCCGGGGCTCGCGGCTCAATCCTTTTCCCGCCCGCTCTCGGTAAATCGCTCTCCAAAGTCGCCTTGCTGCGCTTGAGCCCCGCGGGTAAGCTTCTGCCCCAGGCCAGTCCCCCAAGGCCGGCCGCCCTCGGCCCGCCCCTCCCGGGTCGGCCCGGAAATCGGTGCTCGACCGAGCCAACGGATTCGGTTGTTTGTTCATGGGCAAGGGATCTCTGCCGCCGCGGGAGTGTGTACCCCGGGCGGGGAAGTGGGTACTCGGGCGGCGTACGCTATGATCCTCGGACGCTTCCTCCTGCTCCTGTTGCTCGCCTGCGATTGGTGGGGGGACCCGCACCAGGGTCGCTCGCTTTTCTCCGGGCCCCTGTCCAGCCAGCAAGCGATCCATGGCGCCTCCGAGACGTGCGCCAATCCCAGCGCCCCCAACTCCCCTGGGTCGTGGCAGATCCACTCGCCCCTTGCCCGGCCGACGGTCCTCTGCCCGTGAAAGCGGGACCGCCGCACCCCCTGCCCGTTCCAAATCTCGTGTACCTCTTCATGTCCCTGCGACGGTAACACGCCCCTCCCTGCGCCTCTTTTGTCGCCTGCCGAGTGGGCCGGGAACGGTCGGCCGTTCGGTGAAGCACCATCGTGGAATCAAGGACACGACGCTCCTCTCGGAAGGACACGAGCCGGGGTATGTGAGCCGCATGTACGAATGGTACCTCGGCCCCCCCGGGCTGGGGTGGGTGGACACCGTCGGCCCCTACGAACACCTGGCGGACGACCTGGTCGCGATTTTGCGCTCGCTGTCGTACGATTTTGACGAGGCCGCCTTCCGCGCAACCATCCGCCGGAGAACATGAGCATGAAGCGGTGCGGCGAGCCCGCCTGGGACAGGCGGCTGCGGCGTGAGGTACTCGCGCGGGAGGCGCCCGCACTCGGCCGCTTCTACCCGAGGAGCGAGTTGAACTCGCCCACGAGTTCCTTCATCGAACGCCTGGCAGGGCTGTTCCGGCGGAATGCGGACCAAGCGCCCGGCGAGCCTCTGCCCGCTGCGGCGACCCGCACGAGGGAGGCAGTCACGGCGGAGGTCTGAAGTCGGGAAAGTTGCCAGTCTCACGGATGATTTCCGGGATGGTGGGGACAAGCCGCCAACTTGTCCTCACCATCGTCGGACCGCGCGTGTTCTCGCCCCGCCCTCACGCCGAGGCCCCCTTTGAGGAAAAAGTGGCCGCGCGGAGGGCCGGGGCAAGGCCTGTACGAATGGGACGCGGGACCGGGAAAACACGTGCGGTTCCCCGGGCCGGCGGAGAATACCATGATAAGGCGAGCGGCAGGTGCTGGTTCCCCCCTCGCCCCTGTACTCAGGGGCGAGGGGAGGGACAGGATTCCCTGCCGCTCGCCTAAACACGACCGCTGCCCGGGGGATCGCGCCATGACGACCCGCTCCGAAGGACTGCTGCACCACCTGCGCCGCCTGGCGCCGTCCGGCCCGGAGAACGAACCCGACGACGCCTTGCTGCGGCGCTTCGTCCGCGACCGCGACGAGGCAGCGTTCGCCACCCTGGTGCGGCGCCACGGCCCGCTCGTTCTCGCGGTCTGTCGGCGGGTGCTGGGGGACGCGGACGCAGCCGAGGACAGTTTCCAGGCCGTGTGGCTGGTCCTGGCCCGCAAGGCGACCGCGGTCCGGCCGGGGGAGCGGCTCGCGTCGTGGCTGCACGGCGTGACGCGTCAGGTGTCCCTGAACGCCCTGCGTGGAGACGCCCGCCGGCGGCGCCGCGAAGCGGCAACGGCCCGCGCTGCCGCGGCGCCCCGACAGGCCGACCCCCTGGACGAGTTGAGTGCGCGCGAGGTGCTGTTCCTCCTGCATGAGGAGGTGCAACGGCTGCCGCAGGCCCAGCGCCTGCCGGTCCTCCTGTGCTGCCTGGAGGGGAAGACCCAGGAGGAGGCGGCGCGGCAACTGGGCTGGACGGCGGGTCAGGTCAAGGGCCGTCTGGAGCGCGGCCGTCAGCGACTGCAAGAGCGGCTCGTCAAGCGCGGGCTGACCCTGCCGGCGGCGCTGGCGGCAGCGGCGTTGTCGCCGGCGGCGGTCTCGACAGCCGTCGCCGCGGCTGTGGCGCGGGCCGCCACTGGGAACTCGGGGGCCGGGTTGGGGCCGAGCGCGGGGGCGGCCGCGCTGGCGCGACAGGTGCTGCCGGGGGCCGTCGCGGGCAAGGTCAAACTCGCCGCCGTGCTGGCGCTGGCCGTCGTCGTGGCCGCACTCGGGGCCGGCGTGCTGGGCCCGCAGCAGTCTCGGGAACAACCTGCCCCCGCGAGAAAGCAGGCGGCCGACGACCCGGGGCCGAAGCCCGCGAAGGGCGAGCGCCCGCGCGCCGACGGGCACGGCGACCCGCTGCCGCCCGGGGCCATCGCCCGCCTGGGGACGCTGCGCTTCCGTGGCACCCGGGGCTGCGTCGCGTTCACGCCCAACGGCCGCGGCCTGGCCGCCGCCAGTGGCCCGTCCGGGTCAGGGGTCACCCTCTGGGACGCGACCACCGGGAAGGTGCTCCGGGAGATGGCCGGCCGCGCCACGCGGACCCGTCTGTCGTTCTCGCCCGACGGCCGACGCCTCGCCTGTTCCGACAACTCTTCGGGCTCGCAGGTCTTCGACGCCGCCGGCGGCCAGGAGTTGTTCACCGTCCGCGGCTCCCACGCGGCGTTCTCCGGCGACGGCACGGCCCTCGTCACGGCCATCGGTTTCGGCGGCGCCCCGCACGTCCACGTCTGGGACGCCACGACGGGGCGCCCGCTGCGGCAGTTCCGCACCGGCACCGGCGTCGAGGAAATGGCGCTCGCCGCCTCGGCCCCGCTGCTGGCGTTGCTCGACCGTTCCGCTCCCGGCGTGGTCCAACTCCGCGACCTGGCCACGGGCGCGACCACCCGCTCGATCCGCCTGCCGGACGACGGCCGACACTGGCTGGCCCTGGCCCCCGACGGCAAGACGCTGGCGACTGCGGGCCGCACCGGCGTGTACCTGTGGGACACTGCCGACGGCAAGCAGATCCGGCGCTGGCCGCAGCGGGTGGACGGCCCGCCCGTCTTCGCGCCCGACGGCACACGGCTGGCCTGGACTGGCTACGACGAGCGCGGCGGCATCGCCAAGGTGTGGTCGGTCGCGCGGGACGGCGCCGCCGCGCAGGCGGTGGGCGAGCCGGTCAACCACTTCGAGCCGCCCTGCTTCTCACCCGACGGCAAGGTGCTGGCGGTCACCACCGACGCGGGCGCGGTCGTGCTGCGCGACGTCGCCACCGGCAAGGACATCCTGCCGCTCGCCGCTCACGCCCACCGCGTGTTCGGCGTGGCCCTCACGGCGGACGCCCGCCACGTCGTCAGCCGCGCGGGCGGCAGCTTCTTCGTCTGGGAGGCGCGGACGGGCCGGCTGCTGCGCCGCTTCCCCGACACGGAAGCGACCGGCGAGCGCGTGGTCGCCCTGCTGCCCGATGGCCGACTCCTCACGGCGGACCCGGGAGCCGAGCCGGTGCGGGGCCTGTTCCGCATCCGCGACCCGCTGGCCGGGCGGGAGTTACTGCGCATCGACGGGCGGCCGGACGCCGGCGAAATCGTCGTCGCCCCCGGCGGGAGGTACGCCGGCCTGGGGGGTGCGCGGGACGGGGCCTTCACCGTCCTGGACCTGCGGACGGGGAAGGCGCGCTTCCGCGGCGACCCGCGCGAGGCCCACTTCGGGCCGAAACTTTCTGCCAACGGAGAGGTCCTCATCTGGCACAGCCGGCCGGGCGCGGGCATGGAAGTCCACGTCCGCCACCAGGCGACGGGCAAGCGGTTCGTCCTGCCGCGCCTCCCGCAGGGCCAGGACGTGGAGCGCTGGCTGGCGCGCCTCCCCTGCCTTTCGCCGGACGGCCGCTGGCTGATCCTCCCCGACGGCGGCCGGCTGCGCCGCTGGGACCTGACCTCCGGGGTGGAGGCGCCGCCGCTGGCCGAGGCGCAGCAGACTATCTGGGACCTCTGGTGGTCCCCCGACGGGCGGGTCTTGGTCGCCAGCGGGTCGATGCGGCCGGCAGGAGTAATCGACCGCGACGCACGCCAGGACGCGCGAGCGTGGGACGCGGTGACAGGGCGGCGGCTGCCCCACCTGGACCTCGCCGCCATCCCCGGGTGCCTGCGGTTCGCGCCCGATGGCCGCACCCTGCTGGCCACCAACCTGGAAGGGGTGATCTCCGTGCGCGAGGTCGCCACGGGGGAGGAACGGCTGCGGCTGCGCGGACACTTGCCCGGCGAGGTGGTGGCGCTGGCGGTGAGCGCGGATGGCCAGGTGCTGGCGAGCGGCGGCGCGGACTCCCAGGTGCTCGTCTGGGACCTGACGGGGCGGGCCCCCGACGGGCGCTGGCGGACGGCACGGCAGTCGCGCGCGCAACTGCTCGCCGCGTGGGAGCGGTTGGCGGGGGCGGACGCGCGGGCGGCTTACGCGGCCGGGTGGCAACTGGCGGCGGACCTGGAGGGGTCCACGGTGCTGCTGCGCGAGCGGCTGCAGCCCGTCCCGGCGGCCGACGCCGCGCAGGTGGCCCGGCTGATCGGGGAGCTGAACGGTGCGCGGTTCGCGGTGCGGGATCGGGCGAATGAGGAGTTGGCGCGGCTGGGCGAGGCGGCCGCGCCGGGGCTGCGGCAGGCGTTGGCGCGCCGCCCCGCGGAGGAACTGCGGCGCCGGCTGCTGAAGCTGGTGGAGAGACTCGAAGGGGTACCGTCGGGCGCGCGGGTTCGCGAGGTCCGCGCCGTGGAGGTGCTGGAGCGCATCGGCACGGCCGAGGCGCGGCGGGTGCTGGAGCGCCTGGCCGGCGGGACGCCGGAGGTGCTGCTGACCCGCGAGGCGCGGGCGTCCCTGGGGCGGCTCTCCCAGCGCCAGGCAGCCAATCCCTGACGGAGTGAAAACCCCGCGTGCGGTCGGCCGGTCTCCGGGCCGTAGGATGGCGAGGAGGAAAACCACGCCCGCCGGAGACCGCCGTCATGGCCCGCGCCCTCGCGCGATTGCTGCACCCCCTGCGCCGGGTGGCCGAACCGCCCAACCCGGCCGCGGACGCCGTGAACACCTTTGGGGATGGCAATTGGAGCGCTGTTGCCACCCGGCCGCGTAAGCCGCCCCGCGCGTCCGCTCCCACGCGGCGAGCCGACGTGGTCATGGACCTCGAAGGTAGTACGGCTCTCAGCCAGCGGCGCGGCACGGGGCCGGCCAATCATTCTTGATACGATCCTGCCGTAAGCGCCCGAGCAGCGCGACAGTCCGCTCCGTCGCTCCAAGTTGTTGGAGCACCAGACGCCGTCCCGCCGCCCCGAGCCTCTGCCGCTCCGCCCCATCTTCCAGTAACCGGAGCACCGCGCCTTCGAGGCTCGCCGCGTCCGCCACCTGCACCGCGGCCCCGGCCTCCAGCAGCCGCGCCACGTCCGCCTTGAAGTTCCACACGTGCGGCCCGAACACCACCGCCGCCCCGTACGCCGCCGGCTCGATCATGTTCTGCCCACCGCGCTGCCCGTCCAGACTGCCGCCGACGAACGCCACGTCCGCCAGGCCCCACAGTGCCCCCAGTTCGCCGATCGTGTCCACCAGCACGATCGCGTCGCGCTCGCGCACAGGTTCGCTCAGCTCGCCGCGCCGCCGGAACGGCAGCCCCGAGCGCCGCAGCAGTCCCGCGACCTCCTCGAAGCGGTCCTTCTGCCGCGGCACCAGGAAAAGCCGCAGGTTCGGGTGCCGTTCCCGTGCCTTGCGGTAGATGTCGAGAGCGATCTGTTCCTCCGGCGCCTGCGTGCTGCCGGCGACCCAGAGCAGATCCGCCGGCGCGACGCCGAGCAGGCGGCGCAGCTCGGCTGTCCGCGAGTTGTCGCGGTCGGTGCAGGCGCCGTCGTACTTCACCGAGCCGCTGACGTGGACCCTCTCCGCGGGAACGCCGAGGGCGCGGAAGTGCTCGGCGTACTCCGGCGTCTGCACCACGCACAGGTCCAGGCGCCCGAACAGCCGCCGCGCCAGCACGCCGAGGCGGCGGTAGCGGCGGAAGCTGCGCGGGCTCATGCGGGCGTTGATGACCGCGACCGGCACGCCGCACTGCTTCGCCACCGTGAGGAAATTCGGCCACACCTCGCCCTCGGCCAGCACGACGAGGCTCGGCCGCACGTGCCGCAGCGCCCTTCCCACCGCCCAGGTGAAGTCGAACGGCCACCAGAACACGCGCAGGTCGGGGAAACACTTCTCGGCCTCCGCAAAGCCGGTGTCGGTCGTCGTCGAGATGACGCACTCCCAGTCGGGGTGGCGCTGGCGGAACACGGCCACGACCTGGCGCAGCAGGTGGACCTCGCCGACACTGACGCCGTGGAACCAGGCGCACGGGGCGTCGCCCGCGCGGACGAACGCGCGGCCGGTGAGCTTGTGCCACAGGCCGCGGCGATACTTGCCGGTCGTGAGCGCCTTGTAGAGCAGCCAGGGGGAGAGGAGCGTGAGAGTGAGGAGATAGACGAGGTTCAGCAGGTACGGCATGGGAATCCTTTCCCGGGGGCGGAGTGCGCGCGTTTAGAGCGGTTTGCGGTCGGTCGTGGCGACAAGCTTCCAGCTTGTCGAGGGACGCAGCCGACAAGCTGGAAGCTTGTCGCCACGACCGAACGCGAACCGCGGCTAAACAGGGATCAGCCGACGGCCTTGCGCATGCAGCAGTTCTTGTACTTCTTGCCGCTGCCGCACGGGCACGGCTCGTTGCGGCCGACCTTCTCGGCGCGGTTGCGGATCGGCTCGGGCTTCTTGTTACCCTTCTGACTGCCGGCGATCGCCTGCTGCTGCTGGTCCTGGATGCTCCCCTCCGTCACCAGCACGCTCTGCGCCTGCTCGTGCGTCGCCGCACCGATCGACCACACCGACTCCTGGAAGCCCTCCTCCTCCTCCATGCGGAACACGGTGTCGCTCACCTTGTCCTGCATGCCCTCCCACATGGAGTCGAACTCCTTCATGCCCTGCCGCTTGTACTCCGTCTTCGGGTCGATCTGCGCGTAACCCACCAGGCCGATGCCCTGCCGCAGGTGGTCCATCGTGTACAGGTGGTTCTTCCACGACGTGTCCAGCTGGCCCAGCAGCAGGCTGCGCTCCATGCGCCGCATCTCCGGCCGGTACTTGCCGTCGAACGCATTCCACAGCACCTGCCGCGCCGCCTCCTTATCGACCTCGCCCAGGTCGTCCGGGTGGATCTGCAATCCCAGCTCGCTCGCCGCCCACGAGCACAGCTCGTTGGCGTCGTCCTCCTCCGAGAGCTGCGTGCCGCTGAACGCCTCGTCCAGCCGCACATCGATCGCTTCCTGGCCCAACGTCGGGAACGCCTTCTGGCTGACCTCGAGCAGCTTCTCGTGCAGCCGCGGCCGCGAGAAGGTGCGGAAGTCCTCTTCGGAGAGGCTGTCCTTCAATCCCGGGAAGCGCTGCTGGCACCAGCGGTAGAGTCCTTCGCGATCGTAGCGGTGCGCCACGCCGGGCGCCACCGGCCGGTCCGACATGAACCGCGCCATGCCCAGCCTCACCGGGAATTCGACGTCCTTCTGCCGGTAGAGCGCCATCACCCGGTCGTACAGCAGCTGCTTGAGCTGCCCGGCCGATTTGCCCTTCAGCTCCTCCACGTTCAGCTTGATCTGGAACTTCAACTCCGCCCACTTGGCGATCGAGCGCAGGCCCCAGTCCTCCTCCAGGTACTGCCGGCCGCCGGCCAGATCGACCTCGTCCAGCTTCTTCTCCGCCTGCGCGATTATTTCCTCGGAGAGATGGTCGCGGCCGATCTTCTTCAGGTCGCGGTCGGTGTAGTTCAGGCCCCAGCGCGTGTTGACCGCGTGCGCCATCGCCTGCCAGTTCCACTCCTTGGCCTCCACGTCCGTGCTGAGGTTTTCGTCCATCGCCTCCTGGATCTGCGTCGGCACCATGCGGCTGGCCTTTTCGTGGGCCGTCTTGTCCGCCTGGGGGAAGTCTGCGCGGCTGAAGTCCGAGGCGTCCAGCTCCACGCCCAGGCGCTGGGAGGCGAACTCCGCGAACGTCGCCGGGCCGTAGTCGGCGTCCAGGAGGCGCTCCAGCCCCAGGTCGATCTGCTGGTCGATCATCTCGAGGATCAGCAGCTTGCAGTTGTTGCCCTCAAGGATGTCCTGGCGGAAGCCGTAGACCCTCTTGCGCTGGTGGTCCATCACCTCGTCGTACTCGAGGAGGTTCTTGCGGATGTCGAAGTTGCGCTCCTCGACCTTCTTCTGGGCGGCCTCGATGCGCCGCGACACCATGCGACTCTCGATGGCCTGGCCCTGCTCCATGCCGAGGCGCTGCAGCACGCTCGCGACCCACTCGCCGGCGAAGATGCGCATCAGGTCGTCCTGGAGCGACAGATAGAACCGGCCGGAGCCGGGGTCGCCCTGGCGGCCGGCACGGCCGCGGAGCTGGTTGTCGATGCGCCGCGCCTCGTGCCGTTCGGTGCCGAGGATGTGCAGGCCGCCCATCTCGGCGACGCGCCGGCCCTCCTCCTTCATCTTCTCCTTGGCCTCGATCGCCGCGACGAGCGTCTTCCACTCCTCCTCGGGCACGTCGAGGAGCGTGGCGTACGTGTCCTTGAGCCTGGCCCACGCCATCGTCTCGGGGTTGCCGCCCAGGATGATGTCGGTGCCGCGGCCCGCCATGTTGGTCGCGATCGTCACCGAGCCGATGCGGCCGGCCTGCGCCACGATCTCGGCCTCGCGGGCGGCGAACTCGGGCTTGGCGTTGAGCAGCTCGTGCTTGATGCCGCGCCGCTTCAGCATCGCCGACAGCTTCTCCGATTTCTCCACGTCCGTCGTGCCGACCAGGATCGGCCGGCCCTTGCGCTCGATCTCCTCGGCCTCCTTCGCCGTGACGGTCACGCGCTCGTTGGTGTCGCGGAGCTGCAGCTCCATCGAGTCGTCGGCCTCCTTGCGGATGATGCCGACCAGCTCGGTGCCGTCGCCCTTGCGGATCACGTCCCACTTCTGCATCCGCTCGATCTCCTCGACGATCGCTTCCCACTTCTCCTTCTCGGAGAGGTAGATCATGTCGGGGGAGTTGATGCGGATGAGCGGCTTGTTGGTCGGGATGGCGATGACGTCGAGCTTGTAGATCTTCCAGAACTCATTGGCCTCGGTCATGGCCGTGCCGGTCATGCCGGCGAGCTTCTGGTAGAGCTTGAAGAAGTTTTGCAGGGTGATGGTGGCGAGGGTCTGCGTCTCCTCCTTGATCTTGACGCCCTCGCGTGCGTGCTTGGCCTCGACGGCCTGGTGTAGGCCGTCGCTCCACTGCCGGCCGAGCATGAGGCGGCCGGTGAACTCGTCCACGATGATGATGCTCATCTCGTGGGTCTCGGGGTGGCGCATGACGACGTACTGCTTGTCCTTGAGGTACAGGTGGTGCGCCTTGAGGGCGTTATCGACGAGGTGCGGCCACTCCATGTTGCCGGCGGTGTAGAAGCTCTCGACGCCGGCCAACTCCTCGGCCTTGCGGATGCCCTCGTCGGTCAGGTGGCAGGTGCGCTCCTTCTCCTTGACCTCGAAGTAATGGCCGGGCTCCTTCTTCTGCAGGTCGCTGAGCTGGACGGCGATCTCGTTGGCGCGGGCGTAGCGGCGCAGGTCGCCGAACGCCGGCCCGGAGATGATGAGCGGCGTGCGCGCCTCGTCGATGAGGATGTTATCGACCTCGTCGATGACGGCGAAGTTGAGCGCCTTCTGACACTGCTGGTAGAAGGGCTCGTAGTCGGGGTCGGCCCAGGCGGCCGGCTTCATGTTGTCGCGCAGGTAGTCGAAGCCGAATTCGCTGTTGGTGCCGTAGGTGATGTCGCAGTCGTAGGCGGCGCGGCGCGCGACGGGGTCCATGTCGCTCTGGATGTAGCCGGCCGTCACGCCGAGGGCGCGGTAGATGGGGAGCATCCACTCGCAGTCGCGCCGGGCCAGGTAATCGTTGACGGTGATGACGTGGACGCCCTTCTCTTCGAGGGCGTTGAGGTAGCCAGGCAGGGTGGCGACGAGGGTCTTGCCCTCGCCGGTGACCATCTCGGCGATGTTGCCGCGGTGCAGCACGGCCCCGCCGAGGATCTGCACGTCGAAGTGCCGCATGTTCTTGGTGCGGAAGGCGGCCTCGCGGCAGGCGGCGAACGCCTCGGGCATGAGGTCCTCGAGGGTCTCGCCGTTGGCGAGGCGCTCGCGGAAGTGCGGCGTGAGGGCCTTGAGCTCGTCGTCGCTCTTGGCCTTCATCGTCTCTTCCAGCTCGTTGACCTGGGCGAGGAGCGAGCTGGGGGTGATGGTGTACTCGCCGTCGCGGCCGCGGATGTAGCCGAGGTTACGGACGTAGCGCTCGTTGCTGGAGCCGAAGAGGCGGCCCAGGAAGCCGACGACGCCCTCGCCGAAAGCGCCGATCGAGTCGGTGAGCTTTTCCCAGAAGCTGCCTTCGACTTTTGTTTCGTCTGCCATGATGATTCGATCCACACTCGGCTGAAGGATGGAAGCGCTCTTGCGGACAGAGCGCTCCGGCCCGTACCACTATTTCTGTCGCTCCTGGCGAACGGCCGGCGTAAGCCGGCTGGTGCTGCCCCGAGCAGTGTGCCGTACCAGCCGGCTTACGCCGGCCGTTCGCCGACAGGTCGCTTACCGACGCACTAATGACCCAAAAAACCAGTCTAAGTCTGCCGGGGGGAGGGGTCAATACGGACCGCCGGGCCGCCAAGCCCACCCGGTGCGACGGGTGGGCTTGAGGCGCCGTGGCTCCCGCCGCTGCTCCGCCCGTAACGGGACGCCGGGCAGGCGCGAATCTCGCCGGTCCACGGCTCCCCTCAGGGGAATTGCTATACTGGGTTTGAGGCGGACACCCACGAAGAGGATTCACCGCCTTGCCAGGGCTGTCCCTCCCGCTCAGCTTCATTATATATGAACCGCGACCCGCTCACCTGTCCCTACTGCAACGCCCAGGTCTCTGCGACGGGCCTCGCGAATGCTCCCGGGCGCATCCCCTGCCCGCGCTGCGGCGAGACCTTCCCCTACCGTCCGGCCGAGACCGGCGCAGGCACTACGGCACCGCCCCCATCCCCCCAGGACGCTCCCTCCCTGCTGGAATCGACGCCCGCGCACCTCGCCGTCCAGCTCGGCGTCCTGAGCGCCCTGAGCGTCGGCGTCAGCCTGGTGCTGCGCTTCGCCGTCGCCAGCGACATCACGCACAGGGCCTTCCCCTTCATGTTCCTCCTCGGGGCAGTCGGCGCGACGGCCTCGGCGTGGCTGTGGTACTTCCGCCGGCCGCGCTCCAACGGGGCGGCGGCCTTTTTCATCCTGGGCAACATGCTGGCCGTCGCGGTGCTCGTTCTGCCCTTCGCGCTGGCCACCACCGACTTCCGCCGCGCCCGCGATCCGTCGCCGAAAGGGGGCCTGAAGCAGTCGCCGGACGGGACGGGGGCGGCCGACGCCCGCGCCTCCGCCGCGGAACTGCCGGCGCTGGGCTGGCTCCCCGAGGACAGCAACCTTCTGGTCGGCATCCACGTCGCCGAGGTGCTGCGCGAACCGGCCGGGAAAGAGTTCCTGGAACAGCCGTCGTGGGGGCCGCTGCGGGCGGCGCTGACCCAGGTGGAGAAGTGGACCGGCCTGAAGAAGGAGGCGATCGACCACGTCGCGCTCGGCGTGCGGACCAGGCAGCTCCTGCCGCGGCTGACCATCGTGGTGCAGACGCACGACCGTTACGACCCCGCCGCGTTCAAGCTCGTCCTCGACGAGAGCAAGCCCATGAACCACCAGGGCCGGCTGCTCTACCCGCTGCAAATCAAGCCGGTCGGCGAGGGGGCACTGTGGTGCGTCGGCGAGCGCACCTTGCTGCTGACGCTGTGGTGGGACGGGGCGCGCTTCGAGGAGGTCCGGAAGGGCCTGCCCCTGGCGCCGCGGCCGCCGCTGCAGGGGCTGTCGCCGGCGCTGCGCACCTGCCTGGAGAAGCGTTTGCCGCAGGGGACGCCGATCTGGGTCGCGGGCGAGTCGATCCCGCCGCAGATGCTGGCGGCGATCCTCCCCTTCACGCGCGGCGTCAAGGGGCTGCCGGCGCCGCTGGCGAAGGTGAAGGCGTTCGACATCGGCGTGCGCTTCTACTCCGACCGGCGCGAGGTTGGGCTGCTCGGCGACCTGGAGTGCGCCGACCGGGAGGCGGCCGTGGCGCTGCAGAAGTTTCTGGAAGGGCGTTCGCTTCCCGAGGTCGGGGCGGCGAAGGTGGTTGGCCCGGGCGACGCCGGGCCGTGGGTGAGCTTCCAACTGCGAGGTGACCCGGAGAAGTTGCGGCGGGCGCTCAAGAGCGGGAACCCGTTGCTGCCGCGGTAGAGCGGTCCCGGGCTGTGGGTCAGGACTCCGATCCTGACATGGACTTGTCAGGATCGGAGTCCTGACCCACAGACCCTCACGCCTTCAGCATTTGGTCGTGGCGCATGCCGCTGGGCGGCAGGTCGGCGCGGTGAACGTAGGCCAGCGCCGCCTTCGCCCCGGCATGCTGCTCGGCGTCGTTGTCCTCCCACTCGATGCTCACCGCCCCGTCGTAGCCGACCCGGTTCAGCTCGATCATAATCTCCTCGACGCTGTTGGCGTCGCGGGCGCTGCCGGCGGTCACGAAGTTCCAGCCGTTGCGCGGATCGCCCATCGGCCGGTGGCCGCCGAGCAGGCCGGCGCGCGTGTGCTCGCGGATCACCTGCACGCCCTTGATGTGGGCGCAGTGGATGTAGGCCCCGAACTCACGGATGAACTGCACCACCGACACGCCCTGCCACTCCATGTGCGAGCCGTCGAGGTTGAAGCCGACCACGCCCTCGTAGCCGGCCTTGTTCATGGAGTTGATGTAATCGCCGGCCGACTCGAGGTCGCCCATCGCCCGCTCACTGGGGTGGCATTCCAGGTCGAAGGTCACGCCGTACTTCTTGCAGGCGTCCCACACCGGACCGAAGCGCTCGGCCAGCAACTCGAGACTCACCTGCCGCACGTCGGGGATGGCGTGGCCATCGAGGCCGGTCGGCAGCGGCGGGAACAGGAAGAAGTGGCTCCAGCAGTGGGCCGGCGAGCCGACGAAGCCGGACAGCGCGATCTTGCGGTCCTGGAGCTTGCCGAGGTAGTGGCCCAGGCGGACGCAGGCGAGCAGGTCGCGCTGGGCCTGCTGGTGGACGAGGCGGCCGACCTCTTCGGGGACGTGGTAGGGGTCGGTGCGCGGCGGCTTGTTGCCCTTGTCGCGCCAGGCCTTGTACGCCTGCCGGGCCTCGGTCTTGGGGCTGAGGAAGTTCAGCGTCTTGGCGCTCGGCTCGTCGCCGAGGGCCTGGCCTTGCAGGTGCGTCGCGACGGTGAAGATCTCCAGGCCGTGCTTCTTCGCCAGGCCCACGCGCTCGCGGGCGTACTCCTCGGCCCCCGCGTCGGTGGCGCAGCGGTCCAGGGCCAGTTCCCAGCTCGCCTCCTCCCAGCCGTCGAAGCCGGTGTCCTGGACGAACGGCAACCACTTCCCTTCATCGACGTTGCCGAACTGGCCGCGGACGAGGCCGATCTGGTGGTACGAGTGCTTGCCGAAGCGGTGGGTTTTGGTCTGTTTGAAGCCCATGATGGTTCTCCCGGGCGCGTGCAGGGGGCAACACCCGGCTGACTATACTCTGCTTTGTCGCGAAGGCAAGCGTTCAGGGCGGAAAGGCGGCCACGGCGGACGGGGTCGCGGTCGATGGCCAGGGTGAACCCAGTATCCCGACACGCTCGATTTGTAGGGTGGGCACTGCCCACCGTGTAGCGACCGGTGGGCAGTGCCCACCCTACAAGTCAAGCCTGTCGGCCCACTAGGAGACTGTCCGATTATAGCTCGTCGCCTATTCTGTCAGCTGGAGATAACGGACGCAAGACGGGGGCGTCCTCCCGCGCTGTCGGACTCCGTCTGCTTTCCTCTCGGCTGGAGCACGCATGGCTACCCCGCGTCGCA
>JBBRPS010000155.1:0-15381 GCA_038227745.1 Gemmatales bacterium
AGGTAGCCGCCGCGCCGCGTCAGCCACCAGCGCACGCCGAGCGCGAGGGCGGCGGCGCCCAGAAGGAGATAAACCAGGCCGGCGTTATCGACGATCCACCAGAGCATGGGACGGCGCCACTCCCGAAAGGGTGGAGCGGGGCCGGGGTGGCCCCGCTCCAGGCGTGTTTTACTCCCCGGCCCTCAGGGCGGGGAGGCTCGGCGGGAGAGTCGCGGGGAGCCGGTGCGAGGCGCCCTGGACCGCGTCCGCGGCCGGCGCCGGAGGGGCCGGGCGCTCCCCGGCCGCTGGGTCGGCGACCGGCTGGCCGACGGTGACCGGGCCGTGGTACTCCGCCGTGTGCGGGTGCAGGGCCGGGGCATCGCCCGGGGCCAGCGGGCACGCCGTCTGGCAGCCTGTGCACAGGGCTTTCTCGTTCTTGCGACAGAAGCGGTCCCAGAACGAGCGGGTGGCGACATAGATGCGGTCGCCGGGCGCGAGCTGGTAGTTGGTCGTCGTGTCGCCGAGCTGCACGATGTTCAGGTAGCAGATGGGCAGGACGACGCGGCAGCTGTGCGGGGCGGTCGGCCGGTCGAGGATGATGTTCTTGCGCGACGCCCGGTCGGTCAGGCCGCCGGCGGCGATGATGCCGTCCAGCACCGTCTCGCGCCCCTGCAGCGGGAAGGCGCCCGGGTTGTTGACGTCCCCCAGGACGTAATAGACCTTGCTCACGCGGGCCACGACGCGGACGACGATCGGGCCGACGTCCTTGACGTCCTTGAGGTCCTTGGCGTCCCTGGCCTGCGCCTGGAGGTGCGCCCGCACGAGCTGCTCGATCTCGGGGACCGTCTTGCCGGCGACGACGAGCAGGCCGTAGCGGCCGAGGTTCACGGTGCCGTCGAGCAGGACTGGCTGGTCGCCGGGGAGCTGGATGTTGGCGTCGAGGTTGACCGGCTGGATCGAGAGGGTGTCGCCCGGCTCGACGACGTAGAGCGGCAGGACGCGCTTGTCCAGCTCGCGCGGCAGCGGCAGCGGGTCGGTGCCCGCGGCGAGGCGCAGGTCGCGGGCCGAGTCGAGGAGGGGGTGTCCGGAGGGGAACAGCGTGAAGCGGCTTCCCGACGTGGAACAGCCGCTCAGGAAGAGGGGCGCCAGGAGGAGCGCCCAAAGCGCCGCCTGTTGGGCGAGGGATTTGCCCAGGTTACCCGCCATGTGCCGGCCTCCGTACCGTCGTCGTTCCATAGGTTCTTCCCCGGCTTCCGGGGCGAGTCGTTGCTGGCGGCCCTTTCGTGTTTATCGACAGAATGGTTCCCTCCGATGAATGCGGCAAATCCGCCTCATCCCAGCGGACCGGCACCCGCGGTTCTCCGGCCCCGACCCGTGGCACCTCGAATTTCGCGGAGGGCAGAGTCAGGACGAAGTCCTGACCCTCGAGCGAGGGGCGGGTCAGCAGGACGGTGATGCACGCTCCGGTTCGCATCTTGCCCCCGCTTGCTGCCGATGGCGTTCTTCCCGCCGTGTTCCCGGACACGTTCGAGGTCCGAGTGCTGTGTACGGACACCGGGCGCCTCCTGGCCGAGAAGCCCGGCACGTTCGACACCTTCGACCCGAAGGAAGAAGGACGGCCTCCTCTCCGCCCTTGGCGCTTCCTGGCTGGAGAAGGTATAACACCACGAAATCTTCGCGGAGTCATCACAGCAATCGAGGTGGACCGTGGAATACGCCGTCCTCTGTGAAATCTCCCCTGGTCTGCGCCCCTCGGAGCGCACCGTGGCCGTGACCAGCGTCCAGGGCCGGCGCGAGTATCTGCGCATCGAGGCGAGCTACTTGCTCCAGGAAGGCGAGCACGCCTACCTGCCGGTCGGCTTTATCTACGAGCACCCCGAGACCAACTCCGCCCTGATCGAACTCCCCCTGGAAGCGGACTCTGGGGCGCGGCGCCTGTTCGTCCCCAGGGGCCACCTCACGGTCAGGGACCGGGTGTCCGCGTGATCCTTTCCGATCGTGAGATCCGGCTGGCTCTCGCTCGCGGCCTGCTCCGCATCGCGCCGGAGGAGAAAAGAGGAGAAAAGGTGTCGCGAACCGAATTCATTAACGGAGGTGAAAAGGATTCTAAAGAAAGATTCTTCGCTCCGGCGCGGTCGAGGAATCTCCCATTGGACGCGGCTTGACGACTCGCCATCGGTCCCGCCACAATAAGCATGGTCTCGCCTGACGAAGGGACAACGACCCCGCCCCGCTGCGGAGAAGACCCATGCCTTTACTCGATCACTTTCACCCTCCGTTGAGTCTCGAGCGGCGCTGGGAATCGTTCCACTCCAGTTGGGCCACCAGGCTCGCGGACGCTCTGACGGAGCGCTGGCTGCCCCCGAACTACATCGCCGAAGAGCACGCTCACATCGGCCCGTCGGTCGAGATCGACGTGGGTACCTTCGAGCGGGAAGCGCTGGCAACCGGAGAGGAAGGGGACGGGGCGGTGGCGACCGTGGGCCCGAAAGTGTGGACCCCGCTTGCTGCCGACGGCGTTCTTCCCGCCGTGTTCCCGGACACATTCGAGGTCCGAGTGCTGTGTACGGACACCGGGCCCAAGCTGGTAGCAGCCATCGAGTTGATCAGCCCCGGCAACAAGGACCGGCCGGCCGAAAGGAGGGCCTTCGGCACCAAGTGCGCGAGCTACCTGTACCAGGGGATCAGCGTCATCATCGTGGACATCGTGACGAACCGCCGGGCCAACCTGCACAACGAGATCCTGCGGGTCATGGAGGCCGAAGACATCTTGCAGTTGCCGCCGGAGCCGAGCCTGTACGCGGTGGCCTACCGGCCGCTGCGCCGCGGCCAGGGCGATGAGATCGAGGTCTGGCGCTCGCCCCTGGCGCTGGGCCAGGCCCTGCCCACGCTGCCTCTCGGACTGCGGGCCGACCGGGTCATTCCCGTGGACTTCGAGGCGACCTACGCCGAGGCCTGCCTCCGAAAGCGGCTCACCGGCTCCTGAACGAGAACCGAAATCAGCTGTTGCTGTCAGCTTTACTGGGTCACGACCCGAGGACTTGTCAATCTCCTGTCCGACCGCAAGTCACGCCCCCGCGGCGGAGCGGAAGAAGAAGCGGATCCCCTCGTCCTGCAAGATGGGCAGCGGCCGGATCTGGACCGTCGGGCTGCGGATCGTGCCGAGCACGCGCAGCTGGATCAGACGGTTCGACAGGAAGGTGTTGAGCGACCCCAGCATCCGCACCGGGATGGTGCCCTGGAAGGGGACGCGGATGCCGAGCAGCTTGGCGCCGACCAGGTTCAGGCCGAGCCGGGCCGTGTTCGCGTGGACGTTCAGATCCAGCCGGTCCGTGGTCGTGATTGACCCGGTGATGAAGATGTCGCCGGGGCCGCCCTGCAGCGACAGCCGCTCCACGCGCACCACGCCGCCGCTCAGGCGGGCGCGGACCTGGCCGTTCTGGAAGCTCGACGAACCGCCGAGCCCCAGGGTCGGGCCGAGCTGCTGCAGCACGGGGAACTGCATCGCCTGCGTCTGCGCCAGCTTCGCGTCCAGGGTGGCCGTCAGGTCGTCCAGCGACGTCAGCCCCGGGCCGGAGAAGTCCAGCCTGCCCGTGATCCTGCCGCCGCCGAGGTAGGCGGTCTCCGCGGTCTTGTGCAGCACCCCGCGCAGGTCCACGTTGGTGAAGTTGATCTTGCCCTGGAGCTGTTTGTCCCAGCGCCCCCACCTGTACGTCGCCTCGGCCGTGGCGCGACCGTTTGCCACCTCGGCGCTGCTGTCGCGGATCTCCAGCCGGCCGCGGCCCTGCTTCGGCGCGTACACGATGCCGACCGGCAGCCGCCACTCGCTCACGTTCACGCCGTAGACCTTGCCGCGCGCGAGCAGGACGGTGCCGTGCGCGGCCCACTGGCTCCCCGGCGTGCCGCGCAGGCTGGCGCTCACCAACCCCTGCACGTTCTCCGCAAGGCTGGGCCACGGCGCCAGCAACCGCGCCGCCTCGGCGCTGTCGATGTCCACCCGGAACCAGCTCCGCACCGAAGGCTTCCGCCCCAGGGCCATCCGCAGCCGCACCGTGCCCTCGGCCAGGCTGGCCGTCGCCTCGCGCAGCAGCAGCCGCTGCGGCGTCAGTTCCAGGTTCCCCTGCACGCGCGGCAGCCAGTCGGTGCCGTCCCACGATACGTCCGTCAGCACGACCTGGCCGTTGCCCACGGCCGTGCGGCCCGGCCCCTCGTGGCGGAAGATGAGGTCGGCGTCGGCGCGGCCCCCGAGCGGCAGCGGCGTGCGGCCCCGGCCGCCGCTCAGCCACGCGGCGAGCCGATCCAGCCGTGCTCCGCGCAGCTTGACCTGCCCCCCGCCCGCCTCCGCGCTCGCCTTCGGCGCCGCCCGCGGCACCTTCCCCTCGACCTCCAGGGTGCCGCCCAGCGTCTTCGCCTCGAAGTCGTAAGAGAGTTCCCCCTTCTGGTAACGCGCCTTTCCCTGCAAGCCCTCCGCGTCCAACCCCTGCACCTGCAGCTTCGTCGATTTCAGGTCGAGCGCGATGTCCACAGGGCGCTCCTTGCCCGCGGGGGCGGCCGGCAGCGTGCCCTTGACCGAGCCGTTGGCCTTGCCCTCGATCGGCAGCGGGAAGCCCGCTTCCTTGAGCAGGGCGCCGACGTCGATGCCCTTGAGCTTCAGATCCACGTTCCCGGCGGCCTGCGGCTCGAGCGGCACCACGGCGCCGCCGGTGATCTCGCCGCCGTACAGCCGGGCGCGCAGCTCCTTCACCTTGAGCCGGTCCGTCGTGCCCTCCCAGCCGAACTCGACGTCCTGCAGGGTCACCGTGTCCACCTTCAGCCCGGTCGCCGCGGCGGTCCCCGAGGTGGCGACCTTGAACGGCTCGAGCGTGCCACTCACGTCCGCCGTCACCGTAAGCCGGCCTGCCAGGTCCACCCCCGGCCGCAGGTCCGCGGCCAGGCGCTGCACCGCGGACAGGTCGGCACCCTTGAGCGTGAGGCTCGCCTTGTAGCGGTAGGGTTCCTTGACTTGCAGGTCGCCCGACCCCTTCAGCTCCGCCCCTTCGACCCGCGCGGTCAGGTCGGACAGCGTCAGCGTGCCGTCTTTCAACTGCATGTCCGCCTCGGCCTTTTCCAGCGTCCAGCCGAACGCCTTCGCCCGCGGCGACGTGACGCGGCCGGTCGCCTGCCACGCCTCCGACTCCTTGACCCGCTCCACCGGCACCCGCGCGAACACCGTGGCCGACGCCGTCCCCTCGACCGGCTCCTTCAATCCGAGCTTGGCCGCGATGCCCGACAGCGCCACGCCCTCCATCCTCAGCTCGACCGTCAGGTCGCCCGCCGGCGCCACCTGGGCCCGGATCTTTCCCTGAAAGGTCCGTGAAGTCGCTTTCCCCGTCACGCCTTCCGCCGGCGCGAACGTGCCGCTGAGCTTGTCGAGGCGCAGCACGCCGTCCTCGTACACCGCGTCGGTCGAGGCGCGCTCCAGCCGGACACCGGCAATGTCCGCCTCGGTGATGACGGCGCTGCCCTTGAAGCGGTACGTTCTTGCGTCCTTGGTGCTGTTGACCGGGATGGCGGCCCGGCCCTGGAAGCTCAGGCGGCCGGCGACCCCGAACGGCAAGTTGAACTTGAGCTTCTCGGCCATCTGGCCGAGGTCGGCATTCTTCAAGCGCAGCTCGATCGTCAGGTAGCGTGGGGCATCCTTCCGCGGCGCGTCCTTCCCCGCGGGCTGCGCCGCGGCCTCGCCCTGCTCCTGCGCACTGTCCTCGTCCGCCTTGCCTTCGCCGGGCGCCCCCAGTTGCAGCGGCGACCCCTCGGGAGACAGCTCAATCTGGATCGGCCCGTCCACCGGCTGGCCGGCGATATGGGCGTCGCGGATCTCCGCGTGGGCGTCCCCGGTCGTGTGGATGTTGCCGTTTTCGAGCGTGAGCTGCACACTCCCCTCGGCGTTCAGGCGGCCGTCGATCTCGGCGGGCAGCCCCCAGCTCGCGGGCAGGCGGTGGACGTCCAGGCCGTGCGCCTTCAGCTTCTCGAAGTCGAGCTGCGACGCGGCGCCGCTGAAGTCGAGGTTCGCGTTCAGTGCCACGTCCCCGCCGTACGCCTTGCCCTTGACGTCGCGCAGGTGGACCCTCAGGTCGTCGATGATGAGCTTGCCGCTCGCCCCGGTGGCGTGGAAGTGGGCTGCCGGGACGGTGACGCGCGTGCCCTTCGGCTCCAGCTCGACGCGGTAGTGCATGGCGTGGGCCGAGAGGTCGTAGCGCAGCGTCGCCCGGACGGGCGTGGTGCCCTCCGCCTGGACCTCCTCCCAGATCGTCGGCGAGATGAACGGCAGCGCGTTGAGCATCGCCTGGGTGACGTTGACCTCGTCGTCGCTGCGCAGGTTGATGACGACGGCCTTCGCCTTCTCGTCGTAGGTGCCGGCGAGCTCGAGCTTGCCCCACTGTGGGTTGGCCGCGCTGCCGCTGATGACCAGCTTGCCGGCCTCGGGCTTGACCTGCACCTTGACGCCGGTCAGCACCACCTCCGGGCCGCCCTCCTTGCGCAGGGTCAGCTCGCTCTGCTCCAGGTTGATGTCCGGCATCTTCTCGACCTGTCCCGTACTCCCGGGCGTGCCGGCAAGCTGTCCCCCGGAAGGGAAGCGGGTGAGCAGGTGGCCCTTTTTGTCGAAGCGCAGGGTGACCTTCGCCCCGCTGAGGCCGACGCGGCGTGGCATGGCCGTGCCGTTGACGAGTTCCCAGAGCGAGACGTCGGCGGTGACGGTGCCGAGGTCCGCCCACGGGTGCGTCTGGGCCTCGTCGCCCTCCTCGAAGAGCCGGACGCCGTGCAGGGTGGTGTGCTTCAGGCCGAGGGCGGCCTTCTCGACCTGGACGGGGCCGCCGTAGAGGGCGGCGAGCTGGGTTTCGACCTTGCGGGTGACGGCGTGCGAGTGCAGATACCATTCGGCGCCGAGGACGAGGGCCACGGCCACAATGGCAAGGACGATCAGGATGCGCAGCACACGTCGCATGAGATGGCCTCCTCGGCGGTCCCAAGCAGCTGCCGCCGGCGCCGTGCCCTGGAGACTTCAAGTATAACCGTTGAAGTCTTCCCGTTTTGGCGCGGCGCGGCCTCGGACTCTCCGACTCCGTCCGTGAGTTTAGCGGCTGGGACGGGAAAGACGGCTGAAGGGACGCGGCTTGACGTCTCGCCAGGAAGCGGCGGGCCGCGAGCGCACCGAAACACGGCCCGCCGCGCCTTCGTGCTCACCCTCCGTGCAGGTCCCCCGACCTCTTCTCAGTCCGGTCCGTTCGAGGCGCGGCGGGCCGTGCCTTCCAGGCGATCAGGTGCAAATCCCGGACCAAACCCCCTGGCGGCCCCCCTCTGTCCAACCAGCACAAGCCGCGGGAGGCTGCGCATGGTACTAACGGGCGCTTATGCGAGGCTTGCGCCAGGAAGCTCAGGGCGTAGGGGGCTGGGGGGAAGCCCACGGGTTGCCACCCGTGGGCTTGCCCGGCCTGCAAGGGGTGCCCTCCGGCCGACGGCCGATATACTGAACGCGCCCCGCCAACGGCCCCACACCATGCAACCGCTGCTGCTCGTCAACACCGTCGGCCTGACCTCGCGCCTTCTCCCCCAGGCGCCGCGCCTCCACGCCCTGGCGCAGGCCAGCTGGCACCGGCCGCTGCGCGAGGTGCTGCCGGCCGTCACCTGCACCGCCCAGGCGACCCTGCTCACCGGGCGGACTCCGGAGGGGCACGGCATCGTCGGCAACGGCTGGCTCTACCGCGACACCGGCGAAATCCGCTTCTGGCAGCAGTCCAATCGCCTCGTCCAGGCCGAGCCGCTCTACGTCACCGCCCGCCGCCGCGCCGCCGAGCGCGGCCGCCCTTTCCGCTGCGCCAAGCTGTTCTGGTGGTTCAACCAGGGGGCCGCGGTGGACATGAGTGTCACACCCAAGCCGCACTACGGCGCCGACGGCAACAAGGCCTTCGACGTACTCGGCACGCCCGACGGCCTGACGGAGCGGCTCAAGGCGAAGCTCGGCCCATTCCCATTCCCGACCTTCTGGGGGCCGATGGCTGGCCTGCCCTGCACCGCGTGGATCGCGCGCTGCGCCGCGGAGGTGCTGCGCGAAGCCCGCCCCGAGCTGACACTGGTCTACCTGCCGCACCTCGATTACGACACGCAGCGCCTCGGCCCCGCGGGCTGCGACTGGCCGCGCCTGCTGCGCGAACTCGACACCGCCTGCGAACCGCTGCTCGAAGCCGCCCGGGCAGTCGGGGCGCGCGTCTGGGTGGTGAACGAGTACACCCACCTCCAGGTGGGAAGTGCGGTGCCGTTGAACCGCGTGCTGCGGCAGAACGGTTTCCTCAAGGCCCGCGACGGGCCGTTCGGGGAGATGCTCGACACCTTCGAGAGCGATGCTTTCGCCGTCTGCGACCACCAGGTCGCCCACGTGTACTTGAAGAACCCGACCGATTCGGAGAAGCTGAGCGAGTTGCTCGTCGCCGTGCCGGGGGTGGCCCGCGTCCTTGCCGGGGAGGCCCGCGCCGAGGTGGGGCTGCGTCACGACCGCGCCGGCGACCTGGTGTTGCTGTCGCGGCCGGACTCGTGGTTCGCGTACCCGTACTGGCTGGACGACCGCAAGGCGCCGGACTTCGCGCGCACGGTGAACATCCACGCCAAGCCGGGCTACGACCCGTGCGAGCTGTTCTTCGACCCGAAGCTGTGGTGGCCAAAAGGCAGGGCGCTGAGGCGGCTGTTGCAGAAAAAGCTGGGGTTTCGCACGCTGTTCGACGTGGTGCCGCTCGACCCGGGCCTGGTGAAGGGGAGTCACGGCCTGCCCGCGGCCGACGCCCAGGACCGGCCCGTGCTGGTCGGCGACGGCCCGGCACCCCCGGGAGAGGTCGCGATGACGGACGTGCGCGACCTGGTGCTGCAGGCGCTCGACCTGGCGTGACGCCCCCCGGAACCTTACTGACCGTGCAGACGGCTACTGCCCGGTCCATCCCTGTTACTTGCGGCTGATCGTGTATCCGTGGTGCTGTCCCAGCAAACAGACGATGTCGCCGGGGCAATCAACAATCAAAGCGAGCAGATTGCTGATGTCACGGCCCAGGGCGCTCATGTCCAGAGCGGCCGGGTCGGTGAAGCCCGCGTATTGGCCCCGGAACACGACTTTCGTCCCGTCCTCGCGGGTCATCCGAATCGAGGTATTGACGAGAATTGAGGCGGCGACCCCGCCCACCCCAGCGAGTTGCTGCCGAGTCGCAAGGGGTTGGAGCTGGAGCGCGGTGAGCGCGTCGGCGCTGAAGACGGTCCGGTCGGCTCCTGTGTCGGCGAGGAAATAGACTTTTGCCCACGTGTCATCGCTCGCCAGGGCCTCGCCGCGGAAGATGGGCCGCACTACGCCATCGTCGCAGCGATACCACTCACCATCGATACGCATAGATGTGTTCCATCTTCTCGCGCGGGATGATGCGGGTGAAGCGGCCGTTGTCCTCCGGGTGGGCAGCCTTTGCGAGCGCCAGGGCCTCCTCCGGAGTATCCCCCACGAAGAGCTCCTGTCCGGCGACGCACAGGATCTTACCCCGGTGCGTGCGATAAATCTCGTCGGCATGAGCGTTGAACCATGCCCAGTTCCGCTCGAAACGCTCGTCTTGCGCGCGGGCCTTCTCCAGTTCCACCGGGTCGGTCACTACTTCCATCACGACTTTGGGGATTTCCTTGGCTCTGCTCATGGCAATCCTCCCACCTTCTCTCAAGGAGACGATCTCGATTACGTGCCGGCTGGCGGCTGCACGGGAGGGATGGTCGGCCCTCCGCCTGCGGGGACGACAGTGCCGAGAAGGACCCCGGCGCTGCCGCGCCCGCACTCAGGCCGCCCACCTTGGCCCCGGCCGTCACGACATGTTCATGCTCATCAGGAACTCGGCGTTCGATTTCGTCTTGCGCAGCCGGCCGGTCATCATCTCCATCGCCTCGACCGGGTGCATGTCGCTCAGCACGCGCCGCAGGATGCGCACCCGCTCCATCTCGCCGGGGTGCAGCAGCATCTCCTCCTTGCGCGTCCCCGAGCGGTTGATGTCGATCGCGGGCCAGACGCGCTTGTCCACGAGGCGCCGGTCGAGGTGCAGTTCCATGTTGCCGGTGCCCTTGAACTCCTCGAAGATCACCTCGTCCATGCGCGACCCCGTGTCGATCAGCGCCGTCGCCAGGATCGTCAGACTACCGCCCTCCTCCGTGTTGCGCGCCGCCCCGAAGAAACGCTTCGGCTTCTGCATCGCGTTCGTGTCCAGGCCGCCGCTGAGCAACTTGCCGCCCGAGGGCGCCTCGGTGTTGTGGGCGCGGGCCAGGCGCGTGATCGAGTCCAGCAGGAGTACCACGTTCTTGCCGTGCTCCACCATCCGCTTCGCCTTCTCCAGCGCGATCTCGCTGACGTGGATGTGCTCGCCGGGCGGCTCGTCGAACGTGCTGGCCACCACCTCGGCCGTCTGGCACGCCACGGTCCGCACCATGTCCGTGACCTCTTCCGGCCGCTCGTCCACCAGCAGCACGATCAGGTAGCAGTCGGGATGATTTTTGATCAGGCTCAGGGCGATCTTCTGCAGCAGGATGGTCTTGCCCGCACGCGGCGGCGAGACGATCAGGCCGCGCTGCCCCATGCCGATCGGCGTCACCAGGTCCACGACACGCATGGCCAGGTCCTCCGCCGACGTCTCCAGCACCAGGCGGCGGTTGGGGTGCAGGGGGGTCAGGTCCTCGAAGCCGGTCTCGGCGACGCGCTCGTCGGGCGCGTGGCCGTTGACCGCGTCCACCTGCATGAGGGCGAAGTTCTCCTGGCCCTCGACCGGCAGACGGATCGGTCCCTCGACCACCATCCCGGTGCGCAGGCCGAGGCGGCGGATCTGGCTCGGCGAGACGTAGATGTCTTCCGGCGAGGCGAGGTAGTTGTGGGCCACGCTGCGCAGGAAGCCGTAGCCGTCGGGCAGCACCTCGAGGGTGCCGCTGCCGCGGACGATGGCGTCGCGCTGGATCTGGTGGCGGACGACCGCCATGATCAGCTGGCCGCGGCTCATGCCGGTGTGTTCGGCGATGCCCTCGCGCTCGGCGAGGGCGAACAGGCGGGGCATGGGCAGGCGGTACAGGTCGTCCAGGCGCTGCGCGGCGGGCAGGGGCGTCTGCGGCGCCTGGGGGTCGGCGGGCTTGCGTACGGTCCGTTTACGGGTCACATTGCTGGACCCGTCGTCGCTGCGGGCGACGGCCATTGGTTTCCTCCGGGTCTTAACGGGGCGTCCCCTGGGATCGTCAGTACCCGTCCGCCGTGCCGCCAGGGATACGCACGGGGACCGCCCGCAGAGGTCAGAGGTCAGAGGTCAGAGCAGACAGGGCGCGCCCTGTCTGCTCTGGTTCTGGCTTCTGACCTCTGTCTTGAGTGCTTGCTTGCAAAAGAGCCACGGCGCCAACGCCGTGGGGAAAATTGGGCTCCCCGGGCCAACCGGCCGAAGGGGGCGCTCACGGCCCCGATTCCGCGGCCCGTCGGCCGTGGAAGAGCATAAGTCTCCGCTGTTGAAGTTACGTTCGCTTGTCCTGGCCCACATGGCGGGCGTGACCGCCTGCGGGCGGTCAGGGGTGCCGGAGATGGTCGAGTCACCCAGGGCGCTTCCCCGGCCGGCGAGCCCGGTGGCCGAGGGCTAAGGCCGCCCGGTCATCCCCAAACGCATTCATTATGAACAACCGCCGCGCGGCTTCAATGGGGCCACGGTCTGCGGACCGTGGAGAAGGCCCGCCTATTTCCGCTATTATGGCACAGGTCCGCCCAAAGAAAAGAGGGACTTTTGCGAGAACGGCGAAAAGGAGGGAATAGGGGATAGGGAGTAGGGAATAGGGGAAGACAGGAGTGTCCCTGTCTTCCCCTGCTTCCTACTCCCTATTCCCTACTCCCTGCTTCTGGTATCCTGACCTGCCATGCACACCTTCCGCACTGCCCGCGGGCGCTCCCTGCCGCTCGGCGCCACCGCCCTGGCGGACGGCGTCAACTTCGCCCTGCTCTGCCGCCACGGGACCGCCGTCCACCTGGTCCTCTACGCGCTGGAGACCGGCGAGCCGCTTGCCGAGATCGCCCTCGACGCCCGCAAGCATCGCACCGGCGACCACTGGCACATCCTCGTCGCCGGCCTGCCGCCTGCGTTCCGCTACGGCTGGCGCGTGGACGGCCCGCGCGGCCACGGCCACCGCTTCGACCCCGGCCTCGTCCTGATCGACCCCTCCTGCACGGCCCTCTCCGACGGCTCGACCTGGGGCCACGGCACGCGCTCCTGCTCCGGCCTGCGCCCGGGGGTGCGCGGCTCGACGCGCCGCAGTCTCTTCATCCGCCGCCCCTACGACTGGCGCGAGGACGCCCCGCCGCTGACGCCCCTCGAGGACAGCATCGTCTACGAGCTGCACGTGCGCGGCTTCACCTGCCACCCGTCCGCCGGCGCGAGCAGGCCGGGAACCTTCGTGGGCCTCGTGGAGAAGATCCCCTACCTCCGGCACCTGGGGGTCACCGCGGTCGAGCTGCTGCCGGTCCACGAGTTCGACGAGGACGACTGCCCGTTCACCAACCCGGTCACCGGCGAGCGGCTGCGGAACTTCTGGGGCTACAACAGCATCGCCTTCGCGGCGCCGAAGGCCGCCTACGCCGCCGCCGCGCGCGAGCACGGCCAGGTCACCGAGTTCCGCGACATGGTCCGCGCCTTCCACGGGGCCGGCATTGAGGTCATCCTCGACGTCGTCTTCAACCACACCGGCGAGGGCGACGACCGCGGCCGCACCTACTCCTTCCGCGGCCTGGACAACGAACTGTATTACCTGCTCGGCCCGAACGGCCAGTACCTGAACTTCTCGGGCTGCGGCAACACGGTGAACTGCAACCACCCGATCGTCCGCGACATGATCCTGACGTGCCTGCGCTTCTGGGTCGCGGAGATGCACGTGGACGGCCTGCGCTTCGACCTCGCCTCGGTGTTCGGCCGGGACAAGTTCGGCCACGTGCTGGCGGAGCCGCCGGTCGTGGAGATGATCGTCGAGGACGGCGTGCTGGCGGACACGAAGCTGATCGCCGAGCCGTGGGACGCGGCGGGCCTGTACCAGGTGGGGCAGTTCCCGTTCGGCCGGCGCTGGTCGGAGTGGAACGGCCAGTACCGCGACGACATCCGCCGTTTCTGGAAGGGCGATCCGAACACGGCGGGCAAGCTGGCAACGCGGCTGTGCGGCAGCGCCGACCTGTATGGGCCGTCGGGGCGGCGGCCGGCGCATTCGATCAACTTCGTGACCTGCCACGACGGCTTCACGCTGTGGGACCTGGTGAGTTACGACGAGAAGCACAACGACGCCAACGGCGAGGACAACCGCGACGGCTCGAACGACAACCACAGCTGGAACTGCGGCGCGGAGGGGCCGACCGACGACCCGGCGGTGCTGGAGCTGCGGCGGCGGCAGGCAAAGAACTTGATGGCGACGCTGCTGCTGTCGCAGGGCGTACCGATGCTGCTGGCGGGCGATGAGTTCCTGCGGACGCAGCGGGGCAACAACAACGCCTGGTGCCAGGACAACGAGGTGAGCTGGCTCGACTGGGGGTTGGCGGCCGAGAACGCCGATTTCCTGCGCTTCACGCGCTGCCTGATCGCGCTGCGGAAGCGGCACCCGGCGCTGCGGCGGCGGCAGTTCTTGCACGGCCGCGGGCCGCACCGGGAGGTGACGCCGGACGTCGTGTGGCACGGCGTCGAGCCGGGGCAGCCGGACTTCTCGGCGAGCAGCCGCTCGCTCGCGTTCAGCCTGGACGGCAGCCAGACGGGGCAGGAGGCGGACCGCGATTTCTACGTCGCATGCAGCTCGTGGTCGCAGCCGCTGGCCTTCCGCATCCCACGGTCGCCGTCGGGCCGGCCGTGGCGGCGCTTCCTCGACACGGCGCGGCCGTCGCCGGACGACGTTTACGAGGACGACGACAGCGGGCCGCGCGTGCCGGACCAGTCGCGCTACACGCTGGCGCCGCACTCGCTGGTGGTGCTGATCGGCGAGGCGTGAGCCCGGAACACTGGTGCCGGTCCTTGTCACGCCGCGCCGTCCACCGTCCGCGCGGCCGCGCGTCGGATTCTCTTGCCAAACCCGACGGCTCCCGATAATAGTGGTAGAATTCCCTTGTTCCGCTTCCTCTGTTTACGAAAGGGTTTCAAGCGTGGTGCCAAGCGTTGCGGTAGTCGGCGCGACCGGTGCGGTCGGCGAGATCATGCGGCAGGTGCTCGTCGAGCATAGGTTTCCCCTGCGCGCGATCAAATTTCTGGCGTCCGAGCGCAGCGCGGGCAAAACGATCGAGTTCCAGGGAAAAAAACACACCATCGAGCCGCTCCGCCCCGAGGCGTTCGTGGGCGTGGACATCGTCCTGTCCAGCACACCCGCCGCGGTCAGTCGCGAGTATAGCCCCATCGCCGCTCGGGCCGGCGCGATCGTCATCGATAACTCCAGCGCCTGGCGCATGGACCCCGAGGTGCCGCTCGTGGTCCCCGAGGTCAACGCCGACGCCCTCCGGCGCATCCCGAAGGGCATCGTCGCCAACCCCAACTGCTCGACCATCCAGATGGTCGTGGCGCTGAAGCCGCTGCACGACCTGGCGCGGATCAAGCGCGTCGTCGTCTCGACCTACCAGGCGTCGTCGGGCAAGGGCGCCACGGGCCTGGTGGAACTGGACGCGCAGCTGGCGGCCATCGGCCGCGGCGAGGCGGTGCCGCCGGCGAAGGCACACGCGGCGCAGCTCGCCGGCAACGTCCTGCCGCACGACTGGAAGGCGGCCGAGGAGGGCTACACCGAGGAAGAGTGGAAGATGGTCCGCGAGACGCGCAAGATCATGGGCGACGACAGCATCCTCGTCTCGCCGACGACGGCGCGCGTGCCGGTGCGGATCGGCCACTGCGAGGCGATCAACCTGGAGTTCCACAACCCGATCACCGTCGAGCAGGCCCGCGAGGCGCTGCGCCGCGCCCCCGGTATCGTCCTGCTCGATGACCTGGAGAAGCGCGAGGTGCCGCTGCCGCTGAACGTCGTCGGCCGCGACGAGGTGTTCGTCGGCCGCATCCGCCGCGACCCGACGGTGCCGCACGGGTTGAACCTGTGGGTGGTGGCCGACAACCTCCGCAAGGGGGCGGCGACCAACGCGGTGCAGATCGCCGAGGTGCTGGTCCAGCGCGGCTGGCTGCCGAGGAAGTAATCCTCTCGCGCGCAGCCGAATAACCAGGTAGGCCGGCGGATGAAGCAGATCGGTCGCCATGACTTCAAACTTCCAGGCAAGCTAGAGCAGTTTGCGTTCGGGTGTAGCGGGGGGCGCTTTGGAGTGCGGCGCTTGGCGCCGCTTTGGCTCTTTCTTTAGCTCTGACCGGGCCGCGGGACTACGAAAGAAAGACCGAAAGCGGC
>JBBRPS010000156.1:0-15193 GCA_038227745.1 Gemmatales bacterium
GCTTCGGGCTCGAACGCGGTCAGCGTCGGATCGCACAGTTCATCATACGTCGCCCAGTCCGCGGCCGCGATGCAGTTCAGCAGCCGCTCGTTCAGCCGCAGCAATTCCTCGGTAACCGGATCGCTCATGTCTGTATCCTCAACGGAAAGATCCACGTCCGGGCTGTGGGTCAGGACTCCGATCCTGACAGGTCCATGTCGGAGATCGGAGTCCTGACCCACAAGCGGGAAACCCTCACCAGCCATTTTGTCGGCCCGGCATAAAATAGCGAGAGCGGAGCGTCGAGACGAGAGCCGTTTTCTCTCCGGGCGGAGGTCAAAGTGAGCGCGTCCAGTTCTCCCTGGGTCGTCAACGTCGAGCAAGCGGACTTCGAGCGCGAGGTGATCGAGCGCTCGCGCGAGCGGCCCGTGGTGGTCGATTTCTGGGCGCCGTGGTGTGCCCCGTGCCGGGCGCTGGCGCCGATCCTGGAGAAACTCGTCGGCCAGCGCGGCGGCGACGTCGTGCTCGCCAAGGTCAACATCGATGAGGCCCCGGAACTCGCCCAGCGCTTCCGGGTGGCGTCGATCCCGCTCGTGATCGCCTTCCGCGACGGCGCGCCCGTGCTCGAATTCGAGGGCGTGCTGCCCGAACCGCAACTCGTGACCTTCCTCGACCGCCTGGCCCCGACCCAGGAGGAGAAGTCGCTGCGCCAGGCCGCCGCCCTGGAGTTGACCGACCCCACCCAGGCGGAGCGGCTCTACCAGGAGGCGCTCGCTCAGGACCGCGGCCTTGACGCGGCCCGTGTCGGCCTGGTCCGGGTACTGATGGCGCAGGGCAAGGACGACGAGGCCGCCGAGCAGCTCGCCGAGGCCGGCACGGTCGGCGAGGCCGGGGCGGAGGCTGAACGCCTCAACGGCGTCCTCACCCTGCGCCGCCTGGCGCGGTCGTTCGGCGACGAGGCCGCAGCGCGGCAGCGCCTGGCCGCTGACCCCGGGAACGGCCCGGCGCGCTACGAACTGGGCTGCGTCCTGGCCGCGGCGGGGAAGTACGAGGAGGCGCTGGCGACGCTGCTGTCGGCCGCCGAGCGCGACCCGAAGCTGGCGTCGGGCAAGGTCCGCGAGGCGATGGTACAGGTCTTCAACGTCGTCGGCCCGCGCAGCCCCCTCGCCGACGACTACCGCAACCGCCTCACCACTCTCCTGTACTGATTCGCTCACCGGGGTCCTGTTATACTCGACGCGGGGCAAGTTGACACAAGCCCGACGCGCCAGCGAGGGATCCCTCGCTGGCGCGTCGGGCTTGTGTCAGTTCATCCCGCGTGCCGTATAAGCGGGCCGTTCGGACGCTGCCCCGGACCTCCCCGGTCATGCCATGATCTGGCGGATCGGCGTGCCGTGGTCGATCGCCAGGCGCTGCCGGCCCGGGACGTCCAGGCGGCGCGAGTCGAGGCCGAGAAGGTGCAGGATCGTCGCATGGACGTCGGTCACGTAATGCCGATCCTCGACGGCGTGGAAGCCGATCTCGTCGGTCGCCCCGTGGACCACGCCGCCCTTGACGCCGCCGCCAGCCAGCCAGACGGAGAAGCCGTAGATGTGGTGGTCGCGGCCGGTCGATCCCTGCGACCCGGGCGTCCGCCCGAACTCGGTGCCGAAGACCACGAGCGTGTCGTCCAGCAGCCCACGCCGCTTCAGGTCCGCCAGCAGCCCCGCGATCGGCTTATCGACCTGCCGGCAGTTGCGCTGGTGGTTGTCGCGCAGGCCGCCGTGCGCGTCCCACACGCCCGCCCCACCGGCCCCGTGCTGGATTTGCACGAAGCGCACGCCGCGCTCCACCAGCCGCCGCGCCGCCAGGAGCTGCATGCCGAAGTCGCGCGTCGCCGTGTCGTCGAGTCCGTACAGCCGCCGCGTCGTCTCCGTCTCGGCGTTGAAGTTCAGCACGTCCGGCAGCGAGCGCTGCATGCGGAACGCCAGCTCATAGGACTGGATGCGCGCCGTCAGCGCCGGGTCATCGGGGTACTCCACGCCGCGCAGGCGGTTGAGGCGGCCCACGAGGTCGAAGCCGACACGCTGCTCGGCGCCGGTCACGTCGCCCTCCGGCCTGCCGTACTCGAGCGGGCGGGCGGGGTTGATCGCCAGCGGCACCGCGTCGTGCGCCGGGCCGAGGTAATGGCCGTCGCGGGCGTTCCAGTACTCGCGCCGCCCCATCGAGACGAACTGCGGCAGGTTGTCGTTGAGCGAGCCGAGACCGTAGTGGGCCCACGCCCCGAGCGTCGGGTACTCGCCGTCGAGCATGTGGCGGCCGGAGTGGAACTGCGTCTGGGCGCCGTGGTTGTCGTCGGTGGTGTACATGGAGCGGACGAAGGCGATGTCGTCCACGCAGGTGGCGAGGTGCGGCCACCAGTCGCTGACCTCAACGCCCGCCTGGCCATGCTTCTTGAAGCCGACCTGGAGCGGCAGGAGGCGGTTGCGCTGCTGGCCGTTGGCGTCGTTGACGACCACGACGCGGGCCAGGCGCAGGCGCTCGGGGTCCTGGACGTGGCGGAACGGCGACTCGGCGATGGTCAGGCCGGCGTAGCGGTTGAGCAGCGGCTTGGGGTCGAAGGTCTCCATGTGGCTGACGCCGCCGTTCATGAACAGCCAGATCACGCTCTTCGCCTTCGGCGGGAAGTGCGGCCGGCCGTCGGGCGGCGACCAGCGGTGCCCCTCGGAAGCGTGGCCGTCGCGGTGGAGCATGGCGGCGAGCGCCAGGCCGGTGAAGCCCATGCCCAGGTCGGCAAGGAAAGCCCGGCGGTGGATGCTGCGGCGCGGTTGGCGGGGCGCGGGAGAAGGTTGCATATCCAGACTCCTTCGCAGGGACTGGCTTCGTGGGTCAGGATTGGAATCCTGACCCACGAAGCCAGCCCCTCAGCGGATCGTCATGAAACAGCGTAGGGCTTGAGCGCGTCAGGGTTGAACGGGCGTGGGGGGCTCACGGGGGATGTACCTGGTCAGGTCGGTGTAGGGGATGCCGGCTCGGTCCAGGGCCTTCACGTGATCGTCCTTGACCACCCTCTTGAAGTCGGGCAGCCCCACGCGCGTTCGGGGCACCTCCCCCAGGGCGGCTACTGCTCGGGTGTATTCCTCCCTGCTGGGGAACTGAATAACGTGGATTGGCATGGTTGTATTCTCCCTGGAACAGGGTTGACCTCTGCCGAATATCGCCGCAGCCGACCGTCCAGGTGATCTTACGTCTTTGCCGCGTTGCCCACCAGAATAAGCTGACCGCCGTTCTGCGCTGGGGCTACCCGCGCCGTCAGCGGATCGTGATGAAGTCGTTGTGGTTCAGCAGGGCGTGGATCAGATGGCCGCGGGCGCGGCGCACGGCGTCGGGGCGGTCCGGCGTCAGCGCGCGCCACTGTCGCAGCGCCTCCGCGCACGCGGCCAGTTCCTCGGCGGTCGGCGTCGCGGCCAGGACCGCCTCGAAGGCGGCGCGGATGAACTCGGCGTCGGTCGCCTGGCCGAGCTTCTGCTGCAAGCCATCGTTGATCTTCCCCGCCATTGCCAGGGCGAGCTTGCTGTTCGACAGTGCCAGCGCCTGCTGCGGCACGATGCTCGTCGAACGGCGGTAGCACTCGCGGATCGCGGCGTCGTCGAACGTGCTCAGGAAGCGGTTCTGGTCGTTGTGCGAATGGACGAAGTACAGGCTACGGCGGCGCGAGCCCTCGTCCTGCACCGGGACCGACGGCCCGCCGAGTTTCGGATCCAGCTCGCCGGCCAGTGACAGGAGGCTGTCACGGAGAACCTGGGCCTCCATCCGCGCCGGGTTCATGCGCCAGTAAAGGTGGTTCTCCGGGTCGATCTCGCGGTTCTTCGGGGCGGCCCCGGCGCTCGAGGAGGACAGCCGATACGCGCTCGACGTCACCAGCAGCCGGTGCAGGCGCTTCGTGCTCCAACCGTTCTCCATGAACTCGACCGCAAGCCAGTCCAGCAGGGCGGGGTGCAACGGCGCGCTGCCCTTGCGGCCGAAATCGAAGACCGTCTCGACCAGGGGCCGGCCGAAATGGCGCGCCCAGACGTGGTTGACCGCGACGCGCGCCGTGAGCGGGTTACGGCGGTCGGTGGTCCAGCGGGCGAGGGCGCTGCGGCGACCGCTGCTCGTCTTCGGGAAGGGGCGGTTGCGCGACGCCTCGGTCTCCAGGTTCGACTCCGGCGTCTTCAGCGCCCCGCGCAGTGGCGTGTATTGCTCACCGGGCTTCTCCAGCGCCTTGCGGGCGGCGACGAGAGCGGCCTGCGCGGCGACACGCTTCTTCTCCGCCGCGGCCTTCTTGCCCGCCGGGAGGGCGGCCACTTCCGACTCGGCGCGCGCCAGGTCTTCCTCGGCCTTCGCCGCGCCGGCGCGGCGCTCGGCAAGCGCGGCGTCGCGGGCGAGCTTCACGATTGCTGCAACGTGGCCGTCCCGGGCCTTTGCCCGGTCCGCGGCCGCCCGCGCCCGGAGTGCCGCGGTCTGCGCCGCCGCGGTTGCCAGCATTTTCTCCGCGAGCGCCCTGGCCGCCGTGGTCGCGTCGCTCGTCATCTTGCCCGAGCGCTGCAGCAGTTCCGCCGCGGCCTGGCGTTTCTTCTCCTCGGCGCGGATGAAGTTCTCCAGCACGAGCGGACGCAGGCCGGGGTTATGGGCCTGCGGCGGCAGGCTGACGGGCTGGATGTCGAGTTTCGCCCAGGTGAGCGGCCGCGGCAGGCCGGGGGCGATCGCACGATCCTTCTTCGGATTGCGGTCGTCGCCGCGGATGAAGAGGTAGGTCGGGGCATCGAGGTTGGCGTCGAACACCCGCGGGATGCCGTCCTTCGCGTAGTCGGTCTCTCCCGGCACCTGCTCCAGGCGGATCTGGTACGGCTCGAAGAAGGCGCGGAAGCGGTAGTAATCGGCCTGGGGGAAGGGATCGTACTTGTGGTCGTGGCAGCGGGCGCAGTTCAGCGTCAGGCCGAGGAACGCCTTGGAGGTGTGCTCGACCGTCTCGTCCAGCCAGGTGGTGCGGTTGAAGAGGAAGTAGTGGCGGGCGAGGAAGCCGGTGGCGCGGAGGCGGTCGAGGTCGTCGGGGTAGAGCTCGTCGGCGGCGAGCATCTCGCGGACCATCTGGTCATAGCCCTTGTCGGCGTTGAGCGCTTCAATGATCCAGTCGCGCCAGTGCCACATGTGCTTCTGGCTGTTGCGTACCTCCTGGCCGAGGCCCCACCAGTCGCTGTAGCGCCAGACGTCCATCCAGTGCCGCCCCCAGCGCTCGCCGTAACGCGGGTCGGCCAGCAGCCGGTCCACGACTTTCTCGTAAGCGTCCGGGGCCGTGTCCGCGAGGAAAGCGGCCTGCTCCTCGCGGCCCGGCGGCAAACCGATGAGGTCGAGGTAAACGCGACGGAGCAGCAGGCGGCGGTCGGCGGGAGGCTGCGGTGTCAGGCCGCGCTTCTCCCACTCGGCGGCCAGGAAGGCATCGACGGGGTTGCCGGACGCGCCGCGCTTCAGCGCGGGGAGGGACGGGCGGACGGGCGGACGGAAGGCCCAGTGGTCGCGCGGGTCGGCCTCGGGCTTCTCGTCGGCCGGCCCCCTCGCCCCCTGGTCGATCCAGCGTTTCAGGAGCGCGACCTGCTGCTCGCTGAACGGCTCTCCTTCGCCGGCGGGGGGCATACGGCGGGCCTTGCCGCGGCCGAGGACGCGGTCGAGGATCGGGCTCCTGCCGCTCTGCCCGGACACGAGGACCGGGCCGTGGTCGCCGCCCTCGAGCATGGACTTGACAGTGTCCAGGCGCAGGCCGCTCTTCTGCTGCAGGGCGCCGTGGCAGGCGAAGCACTTCTCCGCCAGCACGGGCTTGACGTGGCGCAGGTAGTCGGCCGCCTCGTCCGCCCGGAGCGCGGCAGGGGTGAGGAAGAGGGCCGCGGCAACGATCGGGAGAGAAGGCCGCATGGTCAGGTTTCCAGCCGGCGGGAGGTCGCGGGGCGCCGGAGACTCAAGGAATGCAGGACATCGAGGCAGGGCAGTCAGAAGTTTATCCTAACCGTCATGACGTGCCGTCGCAACGAAAATCCCCACCCTGCGGGTTTCGTTGTGCATTGTGCCCGCCTGGGCATTTTGACGAATGGCGAGGCGAACGGCCGGCTTACGCCGGCCGTTCGCCAGGAGTGAGATTCGGCCGGACGTCACGGCTCTTCCCAGAAGATGGTACGGCAGCGCCGGCACTGGCCGAGGAGGTAATCGATCTTGCTCCCGGACAGAAACGTGAAGGTGCATTTCTCAAGGATGGGCAAGGCGTCACCGCAGCTGCAGGTGCGGTCGCGCGAACGGCCCATGCCGAACAGCCCCTTCCAGGCGCCGAAGTTGAACACGCCGCTCCCCTCCTCCGCCCCGGTGAGGAACGAGCTCATGCGGCACCAGCGGACGTCCGGGGCGGACTGGAAGCCCAGCATCCAGCACGCCTCGACGATCGGGTAAGGCGGTGCGTCACAAGCGATGTCAATCGGCCCGAACTGGCTGGACATGGATTATCCTCCCCTCGCCCCGCGGCGCTGCTTGCCCTCGAGGCCCCGCTCCCATCTCGATCGGAGAGAAGGCGCCCCGGTAGTCGTCATACCTTTAATGCGAGCAATTTCCGTACCACAAGCAATCCCGGCGACCACTTCCGCGCCGGACGTCCCCCGCCGCGGGCCGGCCCGCAGTGACCCCTCGCCAGGTCTTCCCGGGATACAATATCCGTGAGGCCCCCGGGAACGGCACCTCCCCCCACCTCGCCGGGTGAGAGCGGCGCCGCACTTCGGACCGCTGTTATCCCCGGGCCCGCCCGGGAACACCCCGCCGACATTCGCCCAAAGAAGGTGTCTCATGGCGAAAGAAGACATGGACCTGCGCGATGGATCCGGCGCGGAGCACAAGATTGGTTTTTCAGCCCTTCTCCGGGGTGCGCCGCGCGGCGCCTCCCGGCAGGATGTCCGTCCGCGTGCCCCGTGGGAGGGACACGGGGGGCACCGGCGCCGCCGCGGTGGCCAGGCGCAGCCGCCGGCGCATCACTTCCACCCAGGTGATGCACAGCGCGACCCAGAACCCCCCAATCGCGAAGCCTCCGAGCACGTCCGTGAGCCAGTGCGCCCGCAGGTAGATGCGGCTGAGGCCGATCAGCAGCACCAGTACCACCAGGCAGACGAGGAACACCCTCCGCTCGCCGCGCCGGCGGACCAGCAGTACCCCGACGTAACCGAGCATGCCGTAGCCGATCACCGAACCCATCGAGTGCCCGCTCGGAAAACTCTTGTTCGTCTCGTGGACGGCGGCGTCGCGAAGCGCCTCGGGCGGCCGGTCGCGGTCGAGGACCTGCTTCGAGGCGATGTTGAACAGGCCGCCCCCGCCCGCCGCGATCACCCAGCCCAGCGCCAGCAGGCGGTAATTCCTCCACCACAGCAGCGCCGCCCCGACGGCGGACAGGGCCACCATCGCCGAGATCCCTCCCGCGTGCGTCAACAACCGCAGCAGCGCGAGCAGTTCGGGGTGGCTGTGCGCGTGCTCCTTCATTTCCTCGGCGACGGCCGAATCGAGCCCGTCCACGGCACCGCTCAGTATCCCGACCGTCAGCGCCGCGAACAGGGCCAGTGCCGTCAGGCTGACGCCGAGGCCCACGGTCAGCGGCAGGCCGTAGACGGCGCCCGGCGCCAGCCGCCGCTCGAAGTGGGCCGAGAAGGATTTCATGAATGACAACCTCCGGTTCGGACGGAAGTAGGCAAGATACGGCATCCGGGCGGACGCGCCAAGGTTGCGGGGTCTGCCGGTCGCGCCGGCTGAAGGAACCGCGGCGGATGTCCGATAACGGATAAGCGTACCGTCCGCGCAGCGCCACCGCCAGGGCGCTGCGCGGACTGCGACCGCTTGCGACCCCGCCCCAACCCCGAGGTCTTTCATGAAGAACCCCATCTCGCGGCGCGACATGCTCAAGCTCCTGGCGGTGCAGGGGGCGGCCGTTCTCCCCGGCGGCAAGGCCGACGCCCGCGCCCACCTCGGCCATCCCATCTCCGGCTGGATCAGCGGGCACATGACCGGCGCGGAGGCCTTGACCGAGGCGCTGCTGCTCGAGGGTGTTTGCTGCGTCTTCGGCATCCCCGGGGCGCAGGAGAACGAGGTATGGGATACCTTCAAAGCGAAGCACCTGCCCTACTTGCTGGTCACCCATGAGTTCTCCGCCGCCGCGATGGCCGACGGCGTCGCCCGCAGCACCGGGCACCCCGGCGTGATCTGCGTCGTCCCCGGCCCGGGGCTGACCAACGCGCTCACCGGCATCGGCGAGGCGCTGCTCGACAGCATCCCGATGGTGTGCATCGTCGGCGACGTGGCCCGCGGCGACCGGGCGCACGCCTTCCAGGTCCACGACCTGCCCCAGGTCGGCCTGCTGCGCCAGGTGACGAAAGAGGTCTATGAAGTCCACCACGTCGCCGAGATCCCCCAGGCGGTCCGCCAGGCGTTCCGCTGCGCCATGACCGGCGAGCCGGGGCCGGTCGGCGTGGTCATCCCGTACAACCTGTTCATCGAGTCGCACCGCTACAACTGTCCGCCGCCGCCGCCGCCCGCGCTGGCGTTCGACGACGCGGCGTTCCACTGCGCCCTGGCGCTGCTGTCCGACCGCCGCCTGCGCGTCGGCATCTACGCCGGCCTGGGCTGCATGGACTATTCGCCCGCCCTCGTCCACCTCGCCGAGGTGCTGCAGGCGCCGGTCGCGACGAGCATCTCCGGCAAGGGCGTCATTTGCGAGACGCACCCGCTGGCGGTCGGCTGGGGCTACGGGCCGCAGGGCACGCGCACCGCCGAGGCGATCTTCCGCCACGTGGACCTGGTGCTGGCCATCGGCGTGAAATTCGGCGAGGTGTCCACGGGCGTCTACTCGCAGCCGCAGCCGCGCCACCTGATCCACGTGGACGCCAACCCCGCGAACCTGGGGCGGGTGCTGAAGGCGGCGGTGTGCGTCAACGCCGACGCCGGCCTGTTCATCGACTCCCTCCTGGCCCACGCCGACCCGATCCGACGGCCGTGCAACCCGCACCTGGTCGAGCAGATCCGCACCTTCCGCGCCCGCGAGTTGGCCATCAACTCGGAGGTCCACGCCCGCTGTGGCGCCGACCCGATGGCGTTCTTCCTGGCGCTGCGGCGCCTATCCGCGCCCGACGCGCTGGCGTTCGTGGATGTGACGTGCAGCCAGTACTGGATGACGGAGGCGTTCACGACGTTCTGCCCGCGGACGTTCTTCAACCCGACGAACAACCAGGCGATGGGCTGGTCGATCCCGGCGGCGATCGGGGCGCAGCGCGTTTATTTGGGGCGGCAAGTGCTGACGGTGACGGGTGATGGCTGCTTTCTGATGTCCGCGATGGAGATTTCGACGGCGGGGCGCGCGCATTTGCCGGTGAAGTTCTTCGTGCTGGACGACCAGGCGTACCACTACATGCAGCTCCTGCAGCGGCCCGCGTACCTGCGGACGACGGCGACGATTTTGGCGCGGCTGGACTACCGGGCGCTGGCGCAGGGCTTCGGCGTGGCGTACCAGGAGATCACGGGGCCGGGCGACGTGGAGGGCTGCGTGCGCGGGGCATTGTGCCACGACGGGCCGGTGCTGACGCGGGTGGTGACGGACTACCGCGTCCGCCCGATCCGCTGGATCGACGCCGCCCGCGCCCGCTACACGCGCGACCTGACGTTCGACCAGAAGGTGCGCTTCCTGGCGCGGATCGGTTCGCGGGCGCTCGACCTGCATCCGCGGAACGATTGAGCAGGCCGGGTGGCACGCCTTTCTCCCTGGCGCCGGGTTGGTATCGCGGGGGGCAACGCCGTCCGACTCCCCGGCAAGACTTCGGAGGGCGGCTGCCTCACTCCTTCTTCGCAGGCGACTTCTTGTCGGGAGAAGGCCTCGGGGGATTCCGGACGTCAGGGATCGTCGAATCGCGGAGGGGCTTGCAGATGCACGCGGCGGGGCGTGCCTGCCCGAAATGCAAGCGGTCTCCCGCCCTTTTGGTGTATCTTCGTTCATATCTAAAGATCCACTTGCAAGAAAAATCGTTTTCTCGGAAAGTTTTTCTTGCAATTCTCATCCGGCGCGATCATCTTGATAGTTGCCTTGCTTGGGGCTCATCGGCCCTCATCCGGTTCGACCGGGCTCGGCGTTCGTTGCCGCGTAGTGCCTTCGGGATGAACGCGCACGCCGACCGGGGTAGACCGCACCCGCCGCCTGTTGCGGCGGTCGTGACGGATGACGGCCTCCTCTCTCCACGAGCTTCGGTTTTTGAAACACGTTCCGTGCTCCCGCACGGACCGGCCGTTACCGCGCCGGGCGGGAGAGGCTGCCCTTTTGGGGGGGCGGCTGGCTTTATCTATTTTCTGAGGGGGTCCTTATGCGTTACCCGTCTCGTCGATCCGGCTTCACGCTGATCGAGCTGTTGGTGGTGATTGCCATCATCGCCATCCTGATCGGGCTGCTCCTCCCCGCCGTCCAGAAAGTCCGCGCCGCGGCGGCGCGGGCGCAGTGCCAGAACAACATGAAACAGATGGCCCTCGCCGGCCATAGCTTCCACGACACGTACAAGAAACTGCCCAAGGGCCTCGTTCCCTACGGCCCCCCCACGTTCTCCGGCTTCTTCAACACCCCCGGCGGACATCAAGGCTGGAGCTGGATGGCGCAGATCCTGCCGTACGTGGAGCAGCAGACCCTCTACCGCCTGGCGGACAACTATGACAAGACGGTGAGCGACTATCCCTGGAACCCCAACCCCGCCCTCGCACTGCCGGTTCCCATTTATGCGTGCCCGTCTGACGACCGCTCGCTCATCGCCACGGACGTGTTCGGCCTCAAGGTCGCTTTCACCTCGTACCTGGGCAATGCCGGCAGCGGCAACAACGCCAATGACGGCGTGCTGTTCTGGAACTCCACGATCCGGCTGACCGACATCCGGGACGGCACCAGCAACACCGTCTTCGCCGGCGAGCGCCCGCCCAGCCAGGATTTGAACTTCGGCTGGTGGTTCGCCGGTGCCGGCTATTACAGTCCGGCGAACCCGTACCCCGGCCAGCAGGGCGTCGGCGACGTGGTCCTGGGCGCCCACGAGACCAACTACACCCAGGACAGCGGCGACATCGGGAAGAGCTGTTCCGCCGCCTACGCCAACTTCCAGCCCGGCAAGCTCACCGAGCCGTGCGACCAGACCCACTTCTGGAGCCTGCACGACGGCGGGGCCAATTTCTGCTTTAGCGACGGGTCGGTACGCTTCCTGTCCTACGTGAACAACAACGTCCTGACGGCGATCTGTACCCGCAACGCCGGCGACCAGGCGAACACGATCGAGTAACCCCTTCCGGGCCACAGAAAGGACAGCGCATGCGGCACCTGGTCTTGCTTCTCCTCTTGATCGTGATCGGGCTGGGCGGCACGGGCTGCGGGGGGAGCCAGAGGAGTGAAGAGCCCGAACCCATGAAGGGCACGACGGTCAAGAAGCGGGTCGAGAGATTGAAAAAGCCCTCTCCCATTCCCTGACCTCTCCCGCCGCCCTCGGCGCCCTTGTGGCGCCGGGGGCGGTTTGTTGACGCCCCCGCGTGACCTGTCGCCGCCGTCCGTGCCCGAGAGACTGGAGTCCCCGTGCCGTGCGGGCGGCGCCGCCACCAGTCCACGGGACGCCAGCCATGAACTCTCCCCCCCGGCCGGAGGGCCTGACGCCCGCCGCCTTTCGCGCCCGCCTCCTCGTCCTCCTCGGCGTGAGCCTCGCGGCGGGGGCCGCCGCCCTGCTGGCGCCGCGCCTCGCCCAGCCGCAGTGGTATCACGACTTCGCTGACAGCCGGACTCTGCTGCACGTCCCCAATGCCCTCAACGTGCTCTCCAAGTTGACCGCCGCCCGCGGGCAGCATAAAAAGCTGGCGGGTGCTGCACCCGCCGGCTGACGCCGGCCGTTCGCCAGCCCCGTGCCCCTGCGAAGAAAGGCCAGGTGAAGGAATGATCTTCGGCAAACTCTGGCGGGCGCTGCGCGCCCAGCTCAACAAGGTCGCGAACTTCTTCTGGAAAGCCGACCCCATCGCGCAGATGCAGTACGAGTACGACCACGCCGTCGAGCAACTCCGCGACGGCCGCCTGGGCCTGGAGCAGTACCGCGCCCTGGTCGAGCGCGTCGGCCGCCAGGTCGAGAGCAACAAGAAGAACGTCAAGGGCCTGGAGGCCAAGGTCAAGGCGTACCTGCAGAGCGGCAACCGCGAGACGGCGGCGAAGTTCGCCATCGAGCTGCAGAAGGCCCAGAAGGAGCTGGCGGAGAACGAGGGCCAGCTCAAGCTGCACGAGGAGTCGTACACCAACAACCTCACGAAGATCAAGCACGCCAGCGGCAAGCTCGCGGAGCTGAAGGACAAGATCGGCAAGTACGACGCCGACCTGAAGATGAGCCGCGCCGAGGCCGAGATGGCCCAGCTCTCCCAGGACTTCAACGTCAACGTCACGACCGATTTCGGCCAGATGGAGCAGGTGGTGCAGGACAAGATCAGTCTCAACCGCGCCCAGGCGCGCGTCGCCGCCGACCTGTCGAGCGAGGGCCTGGCGGACATCAAGGTCGAGCAGGAACTGGAGAAGGTCCAGGCGGAGGACGCGCTGCGCGACTTCGAGAGGCAGATGGGCCTGGTGACGCCGGAGACGGCCAAGGTCGCGGAGTCGCCCAAGGAACTGGGCCCGGCGGCGAAGAAGAAGGAAGTCGCCGGCTGACCGGCTGGCGAGCCGGGGGGCGTCAGCCCCCGGAGATGCAGTTCCTGCCGCCCGACTGGCGCGAGAAAGTGGCGCGGTCCGATGGCAAGGAGCGGCTGCGCGCCATCCGGCAGTTACTGCCGGAATTCTCGGCATGGTTCAGAGTGGGTCCTATTCGGGTAACCGTTGTTGGCGCCGTGCGCTGCCCCACACTAGCCCGAAGCGCAAGCGAGGGTTGGACTTCCCCTCGCTTGCGCTTCGGGCTGGTGTCCGTACGCTGTTACCCTTGTTTGACCCATGCCGAATTCTCTTGTCGAAAGGTTACCGCCGTGAAACCGCGCCACGTCCTCGCCGCCGCCGTTGTCCTCGCTCTCGCCGCCGCGCACCGCCTCCCCGCCGACGAGGGGATGTGGCTGCTCAATCAGCCGCCGCGCGAGCTGCTCAAGAAGAAGTACGGCTTCAACCTCGACGACGCCTGGCTGCAGCGCGCCTTGCGCGCCTCGGTGCGCTTCAACAACGGCGGCTCCGGCGGCTTCGTGTCGCCGGATGGTCTGGTCGTCACCAACCACCACATCGGCGCCGACTCGCTGCAGAAGCTCAGCGGCAAGGGCAAGGACTACTACCGGAACGGCTACTACGCCCGCACCCGTTCCGAGGAGCTGAAGTGTCCGGACCTGGAGCTGAACGTGCTGCAGGACATCCTCGACGTGACGGACCGGGTGCAGGCGGCCGTCAAGGCCGCGCAGACGCCGGCCGCGGCGGCCGCCGCCCGCCGCGGCGCGCTGGCCGCGATCGAAAAGGAGTCGCTCGCGAAGACCGGCCTGCGCAGCGACGTCGTCAAGCTCTACCAGGGCGGCGCTTACCACCTTTACCGCTACAAAAAGTACACCGATGTCCGCCTGGTGATGGCGCCCGAGCAGGCGATCGCGTCGTTCGGCGGCGACGTGGACAACTTCGAGTACCCGCGCTATGACCTCGACGTCTGCTTTTTCCGCGTCTACGAGGATGGCAAGCCGGCGCGGACGGCGGACTACTTTCCGTGGAGCCCGCGCGGCCCCGCCGAGGGCGACCTGGTGTTTGTCTCCGGCCACCCCGGCTCGACGAACCGCCTGGAGACGCTGGCGCGCCTGGAGCACCGCCGCGACCTTACGCTGCCGTACACGCTCAACCGCCTGCGCTACCTGGAAGCCCTGCTGGAGCAGTTCGGCGCCGCCGCCCCCGAGCAGGCGCGCATGGCGCGGATCGACCTCCACCGTGTGGCCAACGCCCGTAAGGCGCTCACTGGCCAGTACCAGGGCCTGCTCGACCCGGCGATCCTGGCGCACAAACGGCGGACCGAGGCGGCCTTTCTCGAAAAGCTGCGCGCCGAGGACACGGCGGACGGGGACGTCGGCACCGGGGCCGTCCGCCGCATCGCGGACGCGGAAAAGGTTCTGGCCGACTTCGAGCGCGCGTACGTCCTGCTGGAGAAGGGCGACGCCTTCGACAGCCGCCTGTTCCGCATCGCCCGGACGTTGGTGCGCCTGGTGGCGGAAAAGGGTCGGCCCGACGCCGAGCGCCTGCGCGAGTACCGGGCCGCCGCCCTCGATTCGCTCAAGTTCCAGCTCTTCTCGCCGGCCCCCATTCACCCCGAGCTGGAGCGCGTCAAACTGGCCGGGTCGCTGTCGTTCCTCGCGGAGAACCTCGGCGGCGCCCACCCGCTGGTCGTCAAGGCCCTGGGCGGCAAGTCGCCGGCGGCGCGGGCCGCCGAGCTGACCGCCGGCACGAAACTGGCCGACCCCGCCGTGCGCCGCCAGCTCGCCGAGAGCCGGCCGGAGGCGCTGCAGCAGTCCGACGATGTCATGATCCGCTTCGCGCTGCTCGTGGACCCCGACGCGCGGCGGCTGCGCCAGCGCCACGAGGAAGAGGTGGACGAGCCGGAACAGCAGGCGTACGGACAGCTCGCGAAGGCGCGGTTCAAGCTGTACGGAACCGCCGTCCCGCCGGACGCGACGTTCACGCTCAGGCTCGCGTTCGGCGTGGTCAAGGGCTACCGGCTGGACGGCCGCGACCTGCCGTACACGACGACCTTCGTCGAGGCCTTCGAGCGGGCGGCGGCGCACGCCAACCGCGCGCCGTTCGCTCTGCCGAAACGCTGGCTGGAAGGCAAGGGGAAGCTCGACCTGGCGACGCCGTTCAACTTCGCCTCGACGGCGGACACGATCGGCGGCAACTCCGGCAGCCCGGTGCTGAACCGCGCCGGCGAGTTGGTCGGCATCAACTTCGACCGCAACCGCCACGGCCTGGTACGCAACTACGTCTACACCGACGTGCAGGCGCGGCACGTCTCGGTACATTCGCGCGGCGTACTCGAAGCGCTGCGGGTGCTCTACGAAGCCGGGCCGCTGGTGGAGGAATTGCAGGGGAAGCGGTGACCGAGTCGAGGATTGCGAGACACAAGCCCGAAGAAGCGCAAGCGCGGGATGGACTTCCCCTCGCTAGTACACGGCGGCAGAAATCTGTAGCCGTTTA
>JBBRPS010000157.1:0-15183 GCA_038227745.1 Gemmatales bacterium
ACGTCTACGAGCACGGGACCGCGGACCAGTTGGCGAGCTTGGTGCGGGCCGCCTGAGCGATCAGCTCGGCGCACAAATCCTCTCCCAGCAGACTGGAATTGAGGACGAGGTCGTACTGGTAGACGTCGCCGGGCTGGCGGTGGAAGTGGGTGGAGAGGAAGTCGGCGCGGCGGCTGTCGCGCACGCGGACCTGCTCGGCGGCCTCGTCCACGGTCAGGCGCAGCCACTGGCTCATGTAGGCGACGCGATCCTCCCGCGGGGCCACGATGCGTACGTGCAGGGTGGACTGCCGCGGCAGGATGTAGCCGGCGCCGCGGCCGATCAGGATCACCTCGCCGGCCGCCCCCAGCGCCAGCATCATCCGCGCCATCGCCAGCAGCGACGGGTGGCGGCTCAGGTTCTGCTCGCGCAGCAGGCGGTCCACTTCCGCCTCGACCCACGGCAGGGCGGACGGCGGCAGGTTGTCGAGGATGTCCTGGCGGTATGACCCTTCCTGGGCGATGTACTCGAGCAGTTCCTGGGTGTAGACCTGCCAGCCCAGCTTGACGCCGGCGCGGGAGGCGATGCTGCCGCCACGCGAGCCGGACTCGCGGCTGATGGCAACGGTCAGCGACCGCGGCACAGGGGAGGCGCCGGTGCGGGCGCCGCGGTCCCCCTGGAAACCGTGGCGCGGCGACTCGGGCACCGCCCGTTCGGGGTCTTCCAGTTCGGCGCTCAGGTTCGGGAGGTGTTCCGGCATGAGTCGGTGTCCGTAGGCCACGGGTCGTCGGCCGGGCGCCGCCGTTCCCCTCGCGAGAGACGGGACCAAACCCGGCCGGGTTGCCTCTCCCCACTATACCTTCGCCGCGGCCGCGGTTGAAGGCTTAACTGAGATCCAGGTACTCGGTCCGTGCAAAGACGAGCGCCCCGAGCGCCAGCAGTACGACGGTGAGGCCGGCCAGGACGCACCAGGCGGCGGTGCCGCCGACCGGCAGGTAGAGCAGGGGCTTGTCCGGCTGGATGCCCAGGTCCTGCGCCCGGTCGAACATCAGGCACCGAGTATAGAAGCTGAGGCTGGCTCGCTTCCAGTAGGCGGGCAGGTTTCCGAGCACCGTTTCGAGGAAGAACGAGTAGAGAATCGCTACGACCGCTGCCCTGCGAAACCACGCCCCCATGAGGTGGAAGAGGGCGCAGAACGCCAGCGTCCCCCACAGCACCGCCGGCCAGTAGAGGCGCAGCGCCAGCCGCCCCGGCTCGCCCGCGACCAGGCAGAGGAGCGTGAAGCCGCCGAGGTTCAGGCCCAACGCCCACGGCAGGATGGCCACGTACTTCGCGAGGTAGATGGCGGGCCGCGACAGCGGCCGCGTCAGCAGCCAGAGCAGGTTGCGGTCCTCGCGCTCGCGCCCCAGCCCCTCCGTCGCGAAGCTCAGGCTCCACAGCGGCAGCAGGAAGGTGGTGAACATGGTGAAGACGATGCTGTCGGTGAAGCGCGTGAAGCCCGCCCTGCGCGTCGCCTCGGGGTTGAACAGGACGGCCTGGTACGCCCCCGCCGCGGCGCGCTGGACGGCCCCCGTCACGGGGTCGAGGGGGACCGCGTTACGCGCCAGGGCCAGCGGGTATTGCCACTGCTCATAAGAGAGGCCGCGCCGCGGCGGCGAGCGCCAGTAGCGCCAGTCCCAGGCGCGCGGCGTGATGATCGCGACGAGGAAGGTCATGAACGCCAGCAGGCCGAGCGCGATCAGCACCATCATGCGCGCCCGCGCCTGCCGCTGCCAGCTGACGCGGATCAGGGCGAGCCAGGCCCTGCCGGCGGTCGGAGGGGCGGGGATGGGGGGCGGCGGGGTAACAGGAGTTTCGCTCGTTCCGCCAAGGGTCGCCACGCCAGCACCTCCTCCGTGGGCAGAAGCTCCGTCGTTCTCACCGCTCGCGGCTAAACGAGGGAGTCATTGCGCGCTCACGTCGTCCTCTTGCCGAGCAGGTAGCCGAGGATGGCGTGCGTCGAATCGTCCAGCGTCTCCAGGTGGCGCACGTCGAAGTCCTCTTCCAGCACCAGGCCGGTCAGCTCCTGGAAGAAGCGGCGCGGGTTGCGCGCCCGGACCAGCAGCGTGTGGTCGCCGTCGGGGAACTCGACGCCGGCCACGTCCTCCAGACCGAGCAGCGCGCCGGCCAGCCGCCGCGCCTCGTCGCAGTCAATGCGGATCGACAGTGGGTGATTGTCGAGCAGGTCGCGGATCTGCGTCAAGGTGCCGACCGCGGCGATGCGCCCGCGCGCCATGATGGCGACGTGGTCGGTCAGCTTCTCCAGTTCCTCCAACTCGTGACTGGAGACGAGCAGGCACTTACCGCGCCGCGCCAACTCAAGGAACAGCTCCAGCGACTCGCGGCGGCCGATCGGGTCGATGCCGCTGAGCGGTTCGTCGAGCAGCAGCAGTTCCGGGTCGTGCAGCAGCGCCTGGGCCAGCTTGATGCGCTGGCGCATCCCCTTGGAGTAGCCGCGCAGGCGCCCCTCGGCACGGTCCGCCATGCCGACCAGTTCCAGGATCTCCGCCGTGCGCCGCCGGGCCTCGCGGCAGGAGTAACCGCACAGCTGGGCCATCACCTCGACGAAGCGCCGGCCCGACATCTCCTCGTAGAACGTGTCCAGCTCGGGGCAGTAGCCGATGTGCCGCTTGGCGCCGGCGCTCCAGGCCTCATGGCCGCACACCTGCACCGAACCCAGGTGGGGCCGCACCTGGCCGGCGGCCAGCCGGAGCAGCGTGCTCTTGCCCGAGCCGTTACAGCCGACCAGCCCCGTGATACCGGGCCGCAGCTCGAGCGTCACCTGGTTGAGGCCGATCACCGGGCCGTACCACTTCGTCACCTTGTCGAACAGCAGCACCGGGGCAGTTGTCGGTTGTCGGTCGTCGGTCGTCAGTACCGAGGCCGCAGTCCCGCGCTCTTCTCCGACAACCGGCAGCGGCGAACGGACGACTACTTCACGATCTCCACCGCCCGCGTCCGCAGATTTAAGTACGTCAGGCATAACAGGCACACCGCTCCCAGGACAAGGGCGGCCTCGTGGACCTGCGGCTGGGGGAAGGGCACGACCCTCCGCTGGTCGATCCCCAGGCAGGCGTAGCCGACGAGCCGCAGGTCGTTCCACAAGTCGATCAGCCGCCAATGTTCATCATAATGCAGCCCGTCAACCAGGATGGACGACAGCAGGCGGAAGAACAGGAACACGGTCGTCCACACCATGATGAGCGGCATGGTCCGCCGCACCCAGCTCGCCGTCGCCACCAGCGTCACGCTCAGGAACACGGTCAGCAGCAGGCCATAGCCCAGCACGCCCAGCAGCAGCGGCAGGCCGGCCGGGCCAGTGCCGCTGTTGGTCCGCCAGAAGAACTCCGGGTCGGTGAAGTATTCCCACTCGTCCAATCCGTGCTGCGCGTACAGGACCAGCGCCGGCAGCGTCGTCAGCAGGTTGACGACGACGCCGACCGCGAGGCACTTGCCGAGGATGTAGTGCCAGCGCGACAGCGGCTTGCTCAGGTAGAACGGCAGGCTGCCGAAGTGGAAGTCGTTGCCGACCAGCACCGAGCCGGCCAGCGCCAGCACGACCATGAGCATGGCGCCCTGGTACATGAAGAAATAAGCAAACGTCTCCTGGCTGCCGTTGAGGACGCGCAGGCCGCGCTGGGCCATGCGGATCAGGTCGGTCGAGCGGACCTTGCGCTCGGTGGCGGACAGCTCGAACGGCGTGTTCGAGAGCTGCGTCTGCGCCCAGTCGAGCAGGAAGGTGCCGAAGAAGAACATCAGGAAGATGAGCAGCCCGGCGGCGTAGAGGAACCAGAAGAGTTTTCTCCGCAGCAGCATGCCCAGGGCGGTGCGGGCGATGGGCCAGACGCCCCAGACCGGACTGCGGAACTCGCCGCGCCACGGGCGGTAATGGAGGAGGGTCACGTCCTGTGCGGCGCCCGTTGCCATCGACACCTCTTCGTAGGGTGGGCACCGCCCACCGTCCGCGTGTGGTGGGCAGTGCCCACCCTACCGCGCTTCGCCGATGACCCGGTGGAACAGCTCCTCCAGGGCCTCGTCGTCGGGCTGCAGGCCGCGCACCAGGACGCCGTGGTTGTCGGCCAGGGCGAAGAAGGCTCGCGTCACCCAGCCCGGCGGCACCGCGACCCGCAGCTCGCCCCTGCCATTGTCGTGCAGTACCTCGACCCCTTCAAGGCGCAGCTCCTCCAGAAAGGCCTGCGGGGGGCCCTGAATTTGTAAGCGGTAACGGTCGTGCCGGCGCGCGCGAAGCTGCGCCACCACGCCCTGCAGAAGCACCTTGCCCCGGTGCAAAATGACCACCGTCTCGCACACCTTCTCCACGTCCCCCAGAAGGTGCGTCGAGAGCAGAATGACCTTCCCGTGGTCGCGCCCCAGGCACAGCAGCAGGTCCAGCATGCGCTCGCGGCCGGCCGGGTCCATGCCGCTGGTCGGCTCGTCCAGCAGCAGCACCGGCGGGTCGTGGACCAGGGCCTGGGCCAGCTTGAGCCGCTGTTTCATCCCGGTCGAATACTCTTCGAGTTTGCGGTAGCGGGCGTCCTCCAGGTCGAGGTACGTGAGCACCTCGTGGGCGCGGCGGAGGGCCTGGCGACGCGGCATGCCGTACAGTTCGCCGGCCAGGGCCACGTACTGGGCGCCGGTCGTGCCGGGGACCAGCGCGTCGGCCTCCGGCATGTAGCCGATCGAGCGCCGCAGGGCACTGCCCGAGCCGAACATCGCCCGCAGCGCCCGCACCGGGTTGAACAGTCCCAGGCCGTGCGCGGGCGCCTCCAGCGGGTAGCCCAGCACGCGGCCCGAGCCGGACGAGAGCGGCAGCAGCCCCAGGAGGATCTTGAGCAGCGTCGATTTGCCGGCCCCGTTCGGGCCGAGCAGGCCGATCCGCCCCGGCTCCAGGTGTAGCGTGACGTCGTCCAGCGCGCGGTGCTTGCCGAATCGGCGCGAGACGCGATCGAGGTCGATGAAAGCCATTCGTTCCCAGAAAATGCCGTCTAGGTCGTGTAATCCGCGTTCAGGCGGATGTAATCATAAGTGAGGTCGCAGGTCCAGAAAGTGCAAGAAGCATCGCCCAGGGTGAACTGCAGGCGAAGGGACAGGTCGCGGTTGTTCTTCAGGTACGCCGAGACGGCCGCCGCGTCGAACGGCTCCGGGGTGCCGGCCCGGTAGAGCAGTGCCTCGCCGACCCACAGCGACACGTCCTTCTCCTCGAACGGCACGCCGGCGTAACCCGCCGCGGAGACGATGCGGCCCCAGTTCGGGTCGGCGCCGAACAGCGCCGTCTTCACCAGGGCGCTCTCGGCGACCGTCTTGGCGACGCGGCGGGCGTCGGCCTCGGTGCGCAGGCCGGTCACGTCGAGGGTGACGGTGTGCGTGGCGCCCTCGGCGTCCGCAGCGATGGCGCGGGCGAGGTCGGCGCAGAGTGCCGTGGCGGCCTCGCTGAAGCGGGCCAGGTCGCCGCCCTGCAGCCGGTTGCCGCGGCCGTTCGCGAACAGCAGCAGCGTGTCGTTGGTACTGGTGTGGCCCTCGACGCTGACGCAGTTGAACGTGCGGGCGGCGGCGCGGCGGGCGAGTTGGTGGAGGTTCTCCGGCGCCACCGCGGCGTCGGTCAGCACGAACGCGAGCATCGTCGCCATGTTCGGGCCGATCATCGCGGCGCCCTTGCAGAAGCCGGTCAGGCGCACCTCGTGGCCGTTGAGGCCAAGCAAACGAGTGGCGACCTTGATGCGCGTGTCGGTCGTGAGGATGGCGCGGGCGGCGCGCTCCAGGGAGTCGGCGCCGGCGGCGAGGCCCTCCGCGGCGGCGCGGATGCCCGGCTCGATCACGGACATCGGCAGATGCCGGCCAATGACGCCCGTCGAGCAGACGAGCAGCTGCTTGGTGCGGCAGCCGAGGGAGTCGGCGGCGACGGCGGCCATGCGGCGGGCGTCGTCGAGGCCGCGCTGCCCGGTGCAGGCGTTGGCGTTGCCGGAACAAATGACGACGCCGCGGGCGCTGTCGGTCGGTACGCGCTCGCGGCAGACGTGGACGGGGGCGGCCACTACACGATTCTGCGTGAAGACGCCCGCCGCGGACGCCGGGGTGTCGCTCACCACCAGCGCCAGGTCGAGCCGGTCCGGGTCGGGCCGCAGCCCGCTGTGGACGCCGGCGAAACGGTAGCCGCGTGCCAGGTGCCAGTCCGCCATTCGGAAAGCCCCCTCTTCCAGGCGTTCGGGCTGTGAGTCAGGATCGGAGTCCTGACCCACAACCCGAACGGCACTTCTTTTCAGGGGCGCAGCGTGTAGAGCACCGCCGCGCCCGCGAGCCTCAGCGCACTCTCGTGATTGTACGCGAGGCAATCCGAAGACGAGTGCCTTTCCAGGGCGCAACCGATGTCGTAACGGCTGTAGATCACCGCCCAGCGGCCGTTAATCTTGACGCCCTCCAACTCGGGCGTCATCGGCCGGAACTCGCCCCCCTTCTCGCGCCGGCAGCGGATGTTCTTCTCCGTCAACTCCTCCCCGTTCAGCGCCGCACCGTACAGCTCGTCGTTCGACGGGATCGGCTCCAATTTGTGCTTCGGCAGCAGTTGGCGGATGAACTCGCGGAAGGATTTGTCGAACGGGGCCTTGCCACAGCAGGCGTCGGCGAACAGCAGCCCGCCGTTCTCCAGGCTAAAGCGCAAGTTCGCCAGTTCGTTGTCGTCGAAGTGGAACTCCTTGCGACCGTGCATGTAGACGAACTTGAAGTCCATCACGCCCTTGAAGTGGACCGGCAGGGCCTCGGCCTTGAGGACCACGTCGAGGCCGGCGCGGTCGCGCAGGTGGGCCATCAGGTTCGGCATGGCGCGCGGGGCCGGGTTCCAGTCGCCCGCGTGCTTCAGCTGCAGCACCTTGAGGTAGCCGCGCTGCACGCTGCGCGGGTCTTCCTTGACGTTGGCCAGGTCCACGCGCGACAGGCGCGGCCGCGGCGGCTCCATGCCCGTGGCATAGGCGACGATGTTCGCCCCCAGCCAGAAGGCGAGCCGGCCGTCGCCGTCGTGCTTGTTCGCCTCCCAGCGGCACGACAGGTCCTCGGGGCTGTAGACCAGCACCGTCTTGCAGCCCATCTGCAGGCCGTGCAGCTTGAACGAACCGGCCGCGACGGGGAAGTGGGTGCCCCAGATCGGGTGGCCGGCGGGCAGCGGCTCCAGCGGCGTGTCGGGCCACAGCTCCTCGCAGAGCTGGCGGAAGCCCCGGTCGAACGCCTTGCTGCCGCAGCACGCCTCGGCGAGGATGAAGCCGCCGTTATCGATGTAGCGCTTCAGCATGTCCTTCTCTACATCGGTGAAGCGGCGCAGCGGCGATTTGTGACCGTTGAAGTAGACGATCGGCGACTGCAGCAGGTCGGAAGTCACTTCCAGCAGGTCGTCCTCCGTCGGGGCGCGGTTGCCGCCCTGCAAGTCCACCGCACGCCGGACGTCGAAGATCTGCCAGGCGAGCGGCAGCTTCTTGAACAGGTTCTTGCTGGCGAAGTCCACGAGGTGACGGGCGTCGTTGCGGTCGTTGTTCCAGTCCAGGTCGTCGGCGGCGCCGGGCGGGCGGTGCGTCAGCTTGCTGATCAGGACGGGCGTGCGGCCCTTGGACAGGAACAGCAGCGAGAAGCTGGTGCTGACGACCTGCCAGGCGTCCCAGCCGTTCGGCTCGCTCCAGTAGCCGCCGTTTTCCGTCAGGTGCTGCCGGCGGACGAGGAACTGGCAGCCCTCGCGGTACCAGTCGTGCGACTCGAAGAAACGCAGGCCCGACAGCCGGCCGGCGCGCTCGATGCCGTACAGGTTGTAGAACGTGCGCTGCGGCTGCTCGAAGCGGAAGCGGGCCGGCGAGCCGACCCAGCTCAGGGCGCGCCGCACTGGCTCGTTCTCCTTGTAGACGCCGCAGTTGTCGGCCGTGCCGTCGGGCCGCAGCACCTCGCGGCCCTTATTCAGCTCCATGCCGGCGATGAGCAGACCGGACAGGCCCGCGGTCGTCATGGTCAGTGTCGTCTGGTCCTTGCGGAAGGCGCCGCGGTCCAGCGGGGCGTAGCTCCAGCCGCCATCGTCGCCCTGGGTGCGCGTGTAGAACTCGCGGATCTCCTCCCAGATCTTGGAGTTGATCTTGGCGCCGCCGACGCGGCCCATGTACAGGGCGAGGACGGCGTACTGCGAGTTGGAGTTGTCGGCGCGGGCGCCGGGGTTGCCGGGGTAATCGTACGACCAGCCATCCAGCCGCCCGCCGCCGCGCGGCAGGCGGATGTCGATCAGGTGATCGACGTTTCGCTGGACGCGGCCAAGGTCCTCGTTGTAGCCCGCCTCGACGAAGACCATCGTCTGCAGCGAGCGGACGTAGGTCGTCGGGTTGCGCAGGGTGCGGAGGTAGTCGAGGCCCTTGGTGACGACAGGGTCGTTCGGCGGCACACCACAGTTGAGCAGCGCCAGCAGGGCGAGACAGCTGCCGCCGCCCGGGTGGTTGACGACCTTGTCGTCCCAGGAGCCGCCGGTGCGCTGCTGCTGCCGGAGGTAGCTGACGCCGCGCTCGATCGCCTTGCGGACCTGTTCGACGAGCGGCTCCTTCTTCGCGGCCTTGACCTGGGCGTCGGCGGGGGCACCGCCGAAGGCGGCCAGAATCGTCAGCCCGACCAGCACCATGAAGTAACGCATCCGCCGTCCCTCCGCGCACGCTCTCCCCATCGGTCTGCCTCTATTGTTGCGGGTGCGGCAAGTTCACACAACAGGGGAGTCCAAACCCACGACTTGTCTTCGCGAGCGCTGCAGGAGCACGCGGGTTTGAAGTCGGGAATCTCGGGCGAAAGGCGAGCTTATAGTCGGGGCGGTGCAGTTGTTCCGGTTCGCAGCCACGCCTTTTTGCCCGCTGCTCACGTCAAGAGGGGATTGATCTCCGGGAGCAAACCGCGGGACTTGAGTGTCACCAGCACCTGCTGGAGGTAGAAGGACTCCACCAGGTCGGTCGGCTTCCGCTTCGGCAGCACGAGCAAGGTCCCTGGAATCGTCGGATGCTCAAACGCCCGTCCAGACTTACCGTCGAGTTCCACGCGGTACTCCTGAAACCCCAAGGCCCTGAGCTTGTCGTGAAGCCAGCCGTAGGTCAGGGAGGCATGATTCGGCATTTGCTACCCTTCCTGCTCATTGTCTCGCCGGACCGGCGCGAGGTCAACCGAATAAGCGGCCGGGACCCTTTGGGCCGCTCTGCCACTCGGGTGGTGGGGCTTGCTTGACCGTCTCCCCTCCCCGCGTACAATCAGAGCAGATCGCTAGGGGTGCCCGCCAACCGCGGGCTGAGAGCAGACCCTGGGACCTGATCCGGGTCATACCGGCGTGGGAAAGCGACCTGATCTCTCTTCAAACGACGTAACCCGGCCGCGTCCCTCGAACGGTTGCTTCCCTGCTCGGAGGACGCGCGGTGGAGATCTTCAACTTCTTCCGCTGGGTGCTGGTCATCACCATCACCACCACGCTCTTCTGGCCGCTGACGGTGCCGCTGGCGGCGCTGGCGTACAAGGTGCGCAACGGTCCGGCGCCCGTCCCCCTGGAGACCGGCCCGTTCTGGACGCGCTGCACCTTCGCCGCCCTCGGCCTGGCCCTGATGGCCCTCGTGCTCGTCGGCCTGGATCGCCTCTTCGCCGTCGGCATGGAGTTCCCGCCGGGGATGATCCACATCGCCCTGTTCATGGCCTACGTGCCGCTAGCGACATGGTTCCTCACCTGGATCTTCGCCCTGGAGGACCTGGGGCAGGGTTTCAGCCTGCTGATGATCTATATCTTCCTGCCCGGCTTGTTGCTCGGCGCGCTCAACCTGCTCGGCTTCACGCTGCCCCTCAGCGTCGCCGAGGGCTGGCTCCCCCCGAAAGTCTCACCCTGAGGAGGCCGTTCCGTGACTCAGATCGAAGCCGCCCGCAAGGGCATCATCACCGACGAGATGCGTTTCGTCGCGCAGCGCGAGGACCTGGACGCCGAGCTGATCCGCGACGAGGTCGCGCGCGGCCGCATGGTCATCCCCGCCAACAAGGAGCATCTCAAAAAGCGTTTGGAGCCGATGTGCATCGGCGTGGCGTCGAAGTGCAAGATCAACGCGAACATCGGCAACTCCGCGGTGACCGGCACCGTCGAGGGCGAGCTGGACAAGCTCCACACCGCCGTCCACCTCGGCAGCGACACGGTCATGGACCTGTCCACCGGCGGCAACATCGACGGCATCCGCCAGGCGCTTATCGACGCCTCGCCGGTGCCGATCGGCACGGTGCCCGTCTACCAGATGATCCAGAACGTCAAGGACCCCGCGGACATCACGCCGCGCATGGCGCTGGACATGGTCGAGCACCAGGCGAAGCAGGGCGTCGATTACATGACGATCCACGCCGGCGTGCTGCGCGAGTACCTGACGCTGACGACGAAGCGCGTGACCGGCATCGTCAGCCGCGGCGGCTCGCTGATGGGCGCCTGGATGTTGGCCCACCGCGAGCAGAATTTCTGGCACACGCACTTCGGCGAGCTGTGCGAGATCATGCGCGCCTACGACGTGCCGGTCAGCCTCGGCGACGGGCTGCGGCCGGGGTGCCTCGCCGACGCGAATGACGCGGCGCAGTTCGCAGAGCTGAAGACGCTCGGCGAGCTGACGCTGAAGGCGTGGGAACACGGCTGCCAGGTGATGATCGAGGGGCCGGGGCACATCCCGATGCACCTGGTGAAAATGAACGTGGAGAAGGAGCGCGCGGAGTGCCACGAGGCGCCGTTCTACGTGCTCGGGCCGCTGGTGACGGACATCGCGCCGGGCTACGACCACATCACGTCGGCGATCGGGGCGGCCCTGGCGGCGGAGGCGGGGGCGGCGATGCTGTGCTACGTCACGCCGAAGGAACACCTGGGGCTGCCGAACAAGGACGACGTGCGTCAGGGCGTGATCGCGTACAAGATCGCGGCGCACGCCGGCGACATCGCCCGCGGCCGCAAGAACGCGCGCAAGCGCGACGACGAGCTGTCGAAGGCGCGCTTCGAGTTCGACTGGAACCGGCAGTTCGAGCTGTCGCTGGACCCGGAGACGGCGCGGGCGATGCACGACGAGACGCTGCCGCGGGAGGTGTTCAAGTCGGCGAAGTTCTGCTCGATGTGCGGGCCGAAGTTCTGCTCGATGGCGATCACGCAGAACATCCGCAAGATGGCCGAGGAGGCGCCCGCGTCGCTGCCGACGGTGTAACTCACCTCGGTCGTGGCGACAAGCTGCCAGCTTGTCGCGGAGCGTTCCGCGACAAGCTGGCAGCTTGTCGCCACGACCGAACCGTTCTAAACGGATCGTCAGAACCCGAACACGCAGCGCGCGAACGGCCCCACGTTGTTGACCTCCAATCCGTTCCAGAAGAACGTCTGGCTTTGCACCCCCACGTCGAAGCGCAGCCAGTGCCGGGCCGGCACCGTCCAGCTCAGGCCCAGTTCGCCTCGGACGTCCACGGCCCCGCGCGTCTTGCGCCAGCTGTCTTGACCGTTCGAGGGGCTGCCATCCAGGTTGGTATAGAAGCTGGCGTAGCGCTCCGTGGTCTGGCCGATGAGGACGGCGGCGTCGAAGTGGGCGAACAGGGCCAGGCCGGTGTCGCGGAGCGCCCAGGACAGCGTCAGGCCCGCGTCAGGCCCCGCCCCCCAGAAATGACTGTGGTCGGTCAGGCCGGCGCCGGTGAACTGCGCCTGCGCGTCGGCGAACAGGTAAGCGCTGCGAACGCCGAGCTGCCATTGCAGGCGCATGTTCAGCCACGGCCCGTACGGCCGGGAGAGGTAATTCAGGTCGAGCCAGCTGGCGTCGAAGCGGTCGCGCTCGTTGAAGGGGCCATAACCACTGGGATTGTCGAAATTGCCCTCCGAAGCCACATGGCGGAAGGTGAGCAGCAGCGAGCCGCCGTGCTGGAACTTGTAGCCCAGCGTGCCCTGCGGCATCACCGTCCCGTCCAGATCCGTCCGGTTGCCGGGGCCGTCAAAGAGGTCGTACGTCCGCGTGTGTGGACGTACCGCCGCCGCCTCCAGGGCGACGAACCAGCCGGGCGGCTGGCCGAAGCGCCACGGCGCCGGCTCCTCGGGCGAGGGGAGCGCCGGGGGAGGCGTGTCGTACACGTAGACCGCGTCGGGGCGCGGCACGAGGACCGGCACCTGTCCCGGGGCCGGCAGCGTGGGCACCGGGGCCGCCAGGGCCGGCAGGGGCAGCACGGCAGGGGGACCGTCGGGAGGAGTTCCCGGCCCCTGCGCGCGGGCCGCGCCTGCACAGAGCGTCAGCGCCGCCAGGACAAACGAAGGGCGAACCATTGGCACAACCTCGCAGGGCGAAGGAACCCCGGCCGCGAGACGCGCCGCGGCACCGGGGCATCGACCCGAGCGGCATACGATAACCTCCGCGCCGGGGCAAGGCCAACGCGACCCGCAGCTCGCCGCAACAGGGCGGAAACTCTGGCGTGGACGGCGCGGGCCGGGCAGAATAGGCGGGACAGGCGCCGCGGGGGCGCAGTGAACGACCTTCGTCCCACTCTCCAAGGTTCCCCATGGCCGGTGCGGTCGGCAACGCCATTCTGTTCTTCTTCTTTGCGGCCGGCGTGGTCGTGATGGGCCTCTGGGCCCTGTCCTACGGCGCCCACTGCTTCCTCGTCGTGCTGGAGAGTACCGCGGCCGGCGACGACGACCTGCGCTGGCCGGACGACCCGATGTTCGACTGGCTGTGGAAGTTCTGGTACCTCGCCTGGCTGCTGGCGTTCTGGCTGGTGCCGCTGTGGTTCCTCATCGACGGCGTCGTGGCGCCGGCGGTCGGCGTCCACGGCGTCGGCTTCTATCCGCTGCTCGTGGGGGCTATCTGGCTGCTCTTCCCCCTCAGCCTGTTCTCGTCGCTCAGCGCCAGCAGCCGCTGGATCGTCTTCCGGCCGGCGGTCCTGGGCCGTCTCGCCCGGCACGGATTTGCCGTGCTCGTCGTGTACCTGATGGCGGGGTTGCTGGTCGTCGGCGCGGGCGCGCTCGCGTACTTCGCCCTGTTCTCCCGGTCCTGGCTGCTGCTGCCGCCGGCGACCCTGGTGGGGTCGGCGGTGCTGCTCGTCCACGCGCGGCTGTTCGGGCGCCTCGCCTGGCTGGTCATGTACCGCACCGCCGAGAAGCCGGGCAAGCGGCGCAAGAAGAGGAAACGGACCGAGGGGGCGAAGGCCCTGGACGAGTCGGGGCCGCCCTCCGGTCTGGGATCCCCTCCGCCGGCGGGCGCGGGGCTTTTCCCTCAGTTCAACGGCACCGAGGAGGAAGAAGAGGATTGGCGGCGCCCCGCGAAGCCTTACGGGCTGGCGAAAGAGTCGCCCGACCCGCAACCGCGGGCCGCACCGCGGCGGGTGCTGATAGAGGCCGAGGAGGAAGCCTACGCCGTGCATCCCGAAGCCGCGCCGTCCGCCCCGGTGCCGCTGCCCCTCGACGGCAACGACCCCGTGAGCGGCCCGCGGAGCCCCGGGGTCGCGCGCGACGAGTCGCCCGCGGAGACCGAGCGCGCGGCGGCGCGGCGGAAGCTGCTGGTGGAGAAACTGCTGCGGCCACGCGAGCCCGACCCGCCGGCGCACCCGCTGTGGACCGGCGTCTACACGTTCCCCTGGTATCCGTCCTCGATGAAGGCGTGGATCTACCTGTCGCTGACGGGGCTGGTGCTCGGCGCGTTCGTGCGCGGTATGCTGCTGACGTGGCCGTTCTGAGGTTCGCGGCGGCAGATCCGTCTTGTCTCCCGCGGCCGCCTCGCCGACAATGCCGTTCCCCTCTGGCAAGGAGGCCCGAATGTCTGCACGCGTGCGACTGGTCCTGTCCCTCCGCTTCTTGCGCCGCCTGCTCGTCGGCGCCGTGGTCTGCTACGTCGCCGTCTCGCTCTGCCTGGGAGGCACGCCCCGGGCCAGGCCGGTCTTTCAGGCCCTGGCGCTGTCCTGGCTCCTTGTCCTCGCTATCTGGTGGTATCGCTGTCTCAAGTATCCGAAAACCGAGATGGGCGGCAGGGGCGTGCGGGCGCTGGAATTGGTCGTCAGTAACGCGGCCCTCGCCCTGCTGCTCGCGGAGGTCTGTCTCCGTGCGTTCGCGGCGTGGGCGGGCAGCTCCCTGCTGCTCGGTGCCACGCTCGACGATCATCGACTGCAGCCCGGCCGGGACTATGGCGCCGGCCTGCTGGGCAACCGCCGCGGCTATCCGGGGCCGGACGTCGCTCCCACGAAGCCGCCTGGCGTCTACCGCATCGCCGCACTGGGCGACTCCTTCGCCGTCGGCCCCGCTGTGCCGTTCGCCGACAACTACCTGACGCGGCTGCAGCGCATCCTGCCCGGGGCGGAGGTCTGCAACTTCGGCGTCTCCGGCGCCGGCCCGCGCGAGTACCTCGCCGTCCTGCGGCGCGATGCCTGGAAGGTGCGGCCGGACCAGGTGCTGGTGTCCGTCTTCGTGGGCAATGACATCACCGAGACGCTACCGGCGCCGCGCGCCCTCGACCCACGCGGCCACGCCGTCTACCTCCTGTGCGAGCGCGGCTGGCGCCTGGCCCGCGAGAACGCCCGGCGAGAACGGGAACCGACCGCACCGCAGCGGCTCGCGGCCCCGCCGCTGTCGGAAGCGACGTACCGCGAGGTCGAGGCGCGCCGCCTGGCGGTGTGCCTGGGGCCTCCCTCGGCCGCGCTGGAAAAGAAGTGGCAGCGGGCGCTCGGCTATCTCGACGCCCTCGTGGCGGAGTGCCGGCGCCGGGAGGTGGAGGTCGCGTTCGTACTCATCCCCGACGAATTCCAGGTCAACCCGGCCGTGCTGGCGCAGGCCCTGCGCGACGTGCGGGCGAACCGGGCGGCGCTCGATTTGGATCTCCCCCAGCGCCGACTGCGGGACTTCTGCGCCGGCCGCGGCGTGCCGTGCCTCGACCTGCTCGATGCGTTCCGCGGCCTCCCGGATACCTATGCGCCGTGCGACACGCACTGGAACGTTCGCGGCAACCGCCTCGCCGCCGAGCGCATCGCGGAGTGGCTGCGCGAGCGCGTCACGCGACCGCGGTGAGACAGCAGCACACAAGCCCGAAGCGCAAGCGAGGCACTTCCTCGCTTGCGCTTCGGGCTTGTGTCGCCGTTGCCCCCCCAGACAAGCCCGAAGCGCAAGCGAGGCACTTCCTCGCTTGCGCTTCGGGCTTGTGTCGCCGTTGCCCCCCCAGA
>JBBRPS010000158.1:0-15180 GCA_038227745.1 Gemmatales bacterium
AGCAACGTCGTGGTGCGCGGCTTCGCGATCAACAATTTCCCCAACGTCAACGGCAACGGCTTCGGCATCGGCGTCTTCAGCGGCACGGGCGCCTGGATCTACGGTAACTACATCGGTACCGACCCGACCGGACTGACCGGGGTGCCGAACGGCCAGGGCGGCATCTGGCTCGCGGGCAGCGCGACCGGGGTGCGCCTCGGCACCAACGGGGACGGGTTCAACGACGCCTCCGAGCGCAACGTCATCTCCAGCAACAACGGGGACGGCATCCTGGTGCAGGCCCCGAACACCACCATCGCCGGCAACTACATTGGCCTGGGGGCGGACGGGACAACCGTGCTGGGCAACGGCGGCAACGGCATCGAGGTCCGCACCGGCGGGAACACCCTCGGCAACACGCCCCCAGGCCCGAGCATCGGCGGCACCACGGCCGGCGGCAACGTCATCTCCGGCAACGGCGGCAGCGGCATCCTCCTCGGGAGCGGCGCCACGGGGAACCTCATCGCGGGGAACTCCATCGGTATCAATGCGTCCGGGGCGGCGGCGGCCGGCAACGGCGGCCCCGGCATCTCCGCTATTGGGGCCGAGAGCGCTAACACGATCGGCGGCCTGACGCCCCCGCTGCGCAACGTCATCTCCGGCAACGGCGGCGGGGGCATTTCCCTCGGCGCCGGGCCGGGGAGCGGCGACCTCATCGCGGGCAATTACATCGGCACCGACGCCACGTGTACCGCCGCCCTGGGCAACGCCAGCTTCGGCATCTCCGTCGCCGAAGGCGTCAGCGGCACGACGATCGGCGGCGTGGTTCCGGGGACCGCAAACGTGATCTCGGGGAACGTGGGTTACGGGGTCTTCCTGGGCGGCAGGACGACGACCGGGAACGTCGTCGAGGGCAACCTGATCGGCACCGGTCGGACTGGGGGGGCGAACCTGGGCAACCGCCTGGACGGTGTCCGCATCCAGGCCGGCGGCCCCTCAACCGCCACCGCCGCCGTCTCCGGTAACGCCATCGCCTTCAACGGCGGGGCCGGCATCGCCGTACTGACGGGCACCGGCAACCTCCTGCAGCAGAACACCATCTTCGGCAACGCCGGCCGCGGCATCGACCTGAACGCGGACGGCGGCACCGCGAACGACCCGGCGGACGCGGACGGCGGCCCCAACAACCTGCAGAACTTTCCGGACCTCACGCAGGCGAGCCTGAACGGCGCGCAGCTGGACGTGACCTTCCGCGTGGACTCCGACCCGGCGAACTCCGCCTACCCGCTCACCGTCGAGTTCTTCCGTTCCGACGGCACGGGACAGGGCGCGCTGTTCCTCGGTTCGGTCACCTACACCGCCGCGGAGGCGCAAACCGCCCAGGCCGTCACCCTCGACGGCCGAGCCCTCACCGCCGCCGACCGGATCGTGGCGACTGCGACCGACAGCAACGGCAACACCTCGGAGTTTTCCGCGCCGTACTTTGAAGTCAATGTGGCGCCCGTCCTCACTCTCTCCGGCGCGTCGGTGGACTACACCGAGAACAACCCGCCCACGCCCCTCGACCCCGCCGCCACGGCCGCCGACGCCGACGGCGCCGACTTCGACCAGGGCGCGCTGACGGTGGACTTCGCCTCCGGGGGCGCCGCGGAGGATCGCCTCGGCGTTGCCGGCCAGGGCAGCGGTCTGGGGCAGGTCGGCGTTTCCGGAAACGCGATCGCGCGAAACGGCAGCGCGATTGGCACGTTCAGCGGCGGGAGCGACGGCTTCACGCCACTCGTCATCACCTTCACCGCCAACGCCGGGCTGAGCGACGTCCAGGCCGTCCTGGAAGACGTCACCTATTTCAACGTCTCGGAGAGCCCCTCGACCGTGTCGCGCACCGTCCGCTTCGTGCTGACCGACGGCGACGGCGGGACGAGCAACACGGTGCTGGAAAGCGTCAACGTCACCTCCGTCAACGACCCGCCGGTGCTCGGCGGTGCCATCGCCGGGCAGACTGTCAACGACAACGCCTCGATCGCCCCGTTCGCGACGTTCACGGTCAGCGACGTGGACACCTCCCCGCAGACACTCGCCGTCACGGTGACCCTCAGCAACTCGGCCAACGGCAACTTCTCGGTGCTGAACGGCTTCGCCAACGCGGGGGGCGGCGTGTACACCTTCGTCGGGACCGCCGCAGCTGCCCAGGCCACCATCCGCGGCCTGGTGTTCACGCCGACGGCGAACCAGGTTCCGCCCGGCGCCACGGTCACGACCGGCTTTACCGTCAGCGCCGACGATGGCATGGCCCAGGCGACCGACGCGAACACCACGGTGGCCGCTCTCTCCGTGAACGACGCACCTGTCCTGGACGGCGCCGCCTCCGGCCAGGCAGTACACGACAACGCCAGCATCGCGCCGTTCCGGACCTTCATCGTGGCAGACCCGGATGCCGGTCAGTCGCTGGCGGTCACGGTGCGCCTCAGCAACGCGGCCAACGGCGCTTTCACGACCCTGAGGGGGTTCACCGACGCGGGGGGCGGTGTGTACACCTTCAGCGGCGCAGCCCCCGCCGCCCAGGCCGCCCTCCGGGGGCTGATGTTCACGCCGACCGCCAACCAGGTCGCCCCGGGCAGCACGGTCACGACCGTCTTCACCGTCACCGCTGACGACGGCATGGCGACGGCGACCGACGCGAACACCTCCGTGGTCGCGCTGTCCGTCAACGACGCGCCGGTGCTGGGCGGTGCCGACAGCGCCCAGGCCGTCAACGACAACGCCACTGTCGCACCGTTCACCGGCTTCATGGTGAGTGACGCGGACAACCCCGTCCAGGTGCTGGCCGTGATGGTCCAGGTGAGCGACCCGAGCGACGGGGCCTTCACGGCGTTGAATGGCTTCACCGACAGGGGAGACGGCGCCTATACCTTCAGTGGCACCGCCGCGGTTGCCCAGGCGGCGCTGCGCGGGCTGGTGTTCACGCCGACCGCCAACCAGGTCGCGCCCGGCGCCACCGTCACGACTACGTTCACCGTCAGTGCCAACGACGGCTCGGCGCTGACGACGGACGCCAACACCTCGGTGGTCGCGCGGTCCGTCAACGACTCGCCGGTGCTCGGCGGCGCCGCCGCGGGCCAGGCGGTCCACGACAACGCCTTGATCGCCCCATTCCGTACGTTCACCGTGACCGACTCCGACGCCGGCCAGTCCCTCGCGGTGACGGTGCGCCTGAACAATGTCGCCAACGGCGCGTTCACAACCCTGAGCGGGTTCACCGACGCGGGGAGCGGCCTGTACACCTTCGGGGGTACTGCCGCCGCCGCCCAGGCCGCCCTCCGCCGCCTCGTCTTCACCCCGACGCCCAACCAGGTGCCCCCCGGCGCCACGGTCACGAGCACCTTCATCGTGACCGCCGACGACGGCACCGCCGCGGCCACGGACACCAGCACCTCGGTGGTGGCCCTGTCCATCAACGACGCCCCCGTGCTCGCCACGAACCTCACGCCCTTCCTCGCCCCGGCGGCGGAGGACGACCCGAGTAACCGCGGCACGCTGGTCGCGAACCTGATTGACAGTGTCGCCCCCCTGTCACTGATTACCGACCCGGACAGCGGCCCCATGCAGGGGCTGGCCGTCGTCGGTGTGGACAACCGTAACGGCACCTGGGAGTTCTCCACCGACGCCGGCCAGACCTGGACGCCCTTCGGCAGCCCGTCGGACGGGGCCGCGCGCCTGCTGGCCGCCGACGCCGTAACGCGGGTGCGCTTCGTCCCCGCCGCAAACTTCTTCGGCACTGTCACGGGGGGCCTGACCTTCCGTGCCTGGGACCGCACGACCGGGGCCGACGGCGACACCACGGATGCGTCGAACAACGGCGGCACGACGCCGTTCAGCGCCGCGGTTGCCACCGCCTCGGTCACGGTCACGCCGCCACCGGCGACGAGTTTCCGCGTCACCGGCGCCGCGAACCCATTCTCCGGCACGCCTTTCAGCTTCGTGGCCGACGGCCAGGGCGGCCAGGGCGGCCAGGCGTCCGCCACGGGCGCCGTGGCGGTCCGCAGCGTTTCGCCCCCTCCCCCCGTGACGCCGCGGGCGGCGCCGGTGGTGATCGTGGGCCCGGAATCCATCCTCGCGGTCGCCAGAGCCGTCATTGACACCCTGGAGGGCAAGACGGTCGTTGGGGCCGGGGAGACGCAATCGCTCCTCGCGGCCTTCACGCCTTTCGTGGAGGCGGTGAACGGGGATAGCTCGGCCGGCTCGCTCACGCCGGAGTCGCTGCTCGCGGCCGCCACGACTTTCGTGCAGGCACAGGGCGACGAGTCTGGACTGGCCCAGGCGGCCCCGGACTCGTTCCTCGGCGTCGGCGCGACCTTCACGGGCGGCGGCGTGTTCACCGACCGCGGCGGCAGCGGCATCGTCAGTGCGGTGGTCAACTACGGCGACACCTCGGGGGACCAGCCGCTGGCGCTGCGGCCCGACAACACCTTTGACCTGCGCCACGTCTACACCGCCGAGGGCACCTACGTCATCACGGTCACGGTCACCGACAGCGTCACGGGCAGCGGGACGGCGGGCTTCTTCGTCCACGTGTTCGTGAACGTGCCGTCCCAGGCCACCTCCGGGGTCGCGCTGCCTGGCCACACGGTCAACGCCTCCGTGCCCGGTGCTCTCGTCACGCTGGAACACGCGGCGGCAGCGGCCGGCAACGCTTTGATCCTGATCGCCCTGCTGCCGTCCAGCACCGTGGATGACTCGGCGCCGCTCGTGGACCCCGTGACGGGGGCCACGCTCGTCTCCGGCCTGCTGACGCAGATCGTGACCACCTACGACATCCGCGCCATCAACGTGAGGGATGAGGACCGGGCCACGATCCTTTTCGCCGTGAGCAGCCCCACCGGCGCGGTGCCTCGACTCAGCCTCTACGACCCCGCGACAAAAAGACTCGTGCCTGTGCAGGGCAGCCGATTCGCCGCGGGCTCGCTGGTGGCCGAGCGCATGGCCGGCACGGACCTGTACCTGATCAAGCTGGTGCTGGACCGCAGCAGCTTCCCCGCTCTGACGGCGCTGCGGGGCTCGATCTTCGCCACCTCCGTGCCCGCCACGGCGGCCCCGGCGCCGGTGACGACGACCCCGATCACGGCCGTCGTCTCCAACGGCCCGGCCGGGTCCGGCGCCACGCTGTCGTTCACTTTCGAGCGGAGCGGGTTCGTCAGCGGCAGCCAGCGGACGGTGGTCTCGGCGCCGTCGCAGGCGGGCCTGCTGGACGACGGCCCGGGCGGGGAGCCGCCGCCGAGCGACGGAACGTTGGTGCGAGCCGTCCTCGCCGCCACCCACTCCTCGTTCTGGGAGCGCCTACCGGACCAGCCCGTGGCCGGTGGGGCCGCTCCCGCCGCGGAGCCGGCGCCCGGGCCGGAGGAGTTCGAGGGCGCCGCGCTGTCCGATGCCTTGAGCTGGGTGTTCGCGCGAGCGGGCGCTGCCGGCGAGCCTTCCTCGATGTGGCTCCTGCCCACAGGCCCGGCGGCAGGCACGGAGGCGCCCGCGTCTCCGCTGCCGCCCCGCTCCGCCGAGTCGCGTCCGGCAGGGATAGGGGCACGGGGGGCGGAAGACCGGGCACCGGGCACGCCGGCGACCGATCGCCACGCCTCGGCCGACTCCGCGTCTCGCCGCGGTGGCCATCTCCTGTCACTCTTCTTCGTCCTCGGCTGGGGGGCGCTGTGGCTGATGCAGCACCTCACCGCACACGGCCGGGCGCCCGGCACCGGGCGCACACCGGGCCGGGCCGGCAAGGAGGCGCAGGGCGCCCGGCCGTGGCTCGCCCAGATCCACGCCGCCCGCGCCCGCAACCCCCGCAGCTTCACCTTCCGGAGGACGGGCCACGACCGCTCCCGTTAACCCGGACTCCAGGAAAGTATGCTCCGTGAGGTCGGGGTCGCGGGGGTCGTCGAGGGCGTCGGCGAAGGACCGCGTGAGCCCAATGCGCTGGTCGAACGGGCGGATGGGGAGCAGCCCGGCGTCGCCGGAGAGCAGGCCTGCCGACGGGCTCAATAACGAGCGGCGTGCCGAAATAGTCGAGGGCCCGTGGCCAGGTGGGTGGTACACTCATCGATTGGCTCCGCGGGGGAAAGGCCTGGTGGCTCGGCAGGTTAGACGCCCACGGAGGCCAACGATTCCCAACCCCCGCTCCGGTGCTGGGGGAAGGACGTTCCGCTGGGGCCTTCGAGCCTTTCGGTGCAGGCAATGTCCGACATCACCCGCATCCTGTCCGCCATCGAGCAGGGCGACCCATCCGCCGCCGAGCAGCTGCTGCCTCTGGTTTACGACGAACTGCGCAAGTTGGCCGCGCAGAAGCTAGCCCAGGAAAAGCCCGGCCAGACCCTCGACGCCACGGCCCTGGTCCATGAGGCGTACTTGCGGCTGGTTGGCGATCAACAGTTCGCGAGTCGCCGCCACTTCTTCGCCGCCGCCGCCGAAGCCATGCGCCTCCTCCTGATCGACAACGCCCGCCGCAAGGCGACCGCGCGGCACGGCGGCGGTCGTCGCCGGGTCCCCCTCGTCGATGTTCAAGAGGTCAATACTTCCCCTGATGAGCTTTTGGCTCTCGACGATGCACTGACTCGCTTCGCCACCCAAGAGCCCGCCAAGGCCGAGCTGGTCAAGCTGCGCTTCTTCGCCCGCATGAGCAACCCGGAAGCCGCCGCCGCGCTCGGCATCTCCGTCGCCACCGCCGAGCGTTGGTGGGTGTTCGCCCGCACCTGGCTCTATGCCGACCTCGCCGATGCCGCGCCAGAAAAAAAGCCCGAGGCGTGAGGGGGTTGGCCCCTTTTTCTCGCCTATGAGGGTGACGCGCCCCGTGAGGAGGCCGACCGTGACCGAGATGTCTCCCGCCGAAACCGTTTTCTTCGCCGCCCTGGCCAAGATCGACTTGGCCGAGCGCGCCGCCTATCTGAACGAGGCCTGCGGCCCCGACGCCGACCTGCGCCGCCGGGTGGATCGGCTGCTGGCGGCGCACCCCCAGGTCGGCAGCTTTCTCCAAGATGCCGCCGCGGTTCACCCATCTCCCCTCGGGGGAGTGGGGCCGGAGGTGAGGGGCCGTGCTACCGTCGATGTGCCGATCACCGAGGGCCCCAGCACCGTCATCGGCCCGTACAAGCTCCTGCAGCAAATCGGCGAAGGCGGCATGGGCACCGTCTTCATGGCCGAGCAGACCGAACCCATCCAGCGCAAGGTCGCCCTCAAGGTCATCAAGCCGGGCATGGACTCGAAGCAGGTCATCGCTCGCTTCGAGGCCGAGCGGCAGGCCCTGGCCATGATGGACCACGTCAACATCGCCCGCGTGCTCGACGCCGGCGCCACCGAAGCCGGACGGCCCTACTTCGTCATGGAGCTGGTCCACGGCGTGCCGATCACCAAGTATTGCGACGACAACCACCTGACGCCGCGCGAGCGGCTGGAACTGTTCGTGCCGGTCTGCCAGGCGATCCAGCACGCGCACCAGAAGGGCATCATCCACCGCGATATCAAGCCGTCCAACGTCATGATCACGCTCTACGACGGCAAGCCGGTGCCCAAGGTGATCGACTTCGGCGTGGCCAAGGCGACCGAGCAAAAGCTGACCGAGCGAACCCTGTTTACGCAGTACGGCACGATGGTCGGCACGCTGGAATACATGAGCCCGGAGCAGGCGGAGATGAGCGCCCTGGGCGTCGATACCCGCAGCGACATCTACTCCTTGGGCGTGCTCTTGTACGAGCTGCTGACGGGCAGCACGCCGCTGACCCACAAGCGGATGAAAGAGGTCGCGTATGCCGAGATTCTCCGCATGATCAAGGAGGAGGAGCCGCAAAAGCCGAGCACCCGGCTGAGCGATTCGGGGCAAGCGCTGGCGTCCATCTCGGCCCAGCGGCACATGGAGCCAGCCAAGCTGACGAAGCTGATGCGCGGCGAGCTGGACTGGATCGTGATGAAGACGCTGGAGAAGGACCGCAACCGGCGGTACGAGACGGCCAAGGACTTCGCCACCGACGTGCAGCGCTACTTGAACGACGAGACCGTGCAGGCCTGTCCGCCGTCCGCGGGCTATCGGTTTCGCAAGTTCGCCCGGCGGAATAGGCGCATCCTGGCGACCGCATGTGTCCTGGGGATAGCGCTTTGTTTAGGAACGGCCATAAGCACCTGGCAGGCGATCCGTGCAACCCAAGCGGAAGGGCTGGCCGAGGACCGGCTGAAGGCAGAACAGAGCGAACGCGAGCGGGCTGTGCGCGCGGAAGGGGAAAAAACCGAGCAGCTCTGGCAGGCTCTGTGGGCCCAGGGCCAAGCCCGCCGCTACAGCCGGCAGATGGGCCAACGGCTGGACAGCCTGGCCGCCCTGGAAAAAGCCGCCCGCATCCGCCCCGATGCGCGGCTGCGCGACGAAGCCATCGCCGCAATGGCCCTGCCCGACATCCGTCGTGGCGCCAGCTTCCATGGCTATCCCGCAGGCACCAAGGCAGTCGCCTTCGATGGCCGATACCAAACCTATGCCTGGATCGATGAACAGGGCAACATCAGCATCCACAGGCTCCCGGACAACGAGAAGATCGGGAGCATCAAACCAAAAATGAAGGGCAAAGCGAATTTCATTTGGCTGAGTTCGGACGGGCAGTTTCTCGCCGTACGCGATGACCTCGGCGCCGTGCAACTCTGGCGCATCGCCGATGGCAACCCGCTGCTCGGGGAAGCACTGGGGCAATGCACGAGCTTTACGTTCAGTCCAGACAGCCGGCAGGTGGCGGTTGCCAAGGACGACTGGGTCTTATGCATCGATCTTGCGAGCGGTCAGGAAACCACCCGCTGGCGTTTGCCTGCCAGGGCTCACGCGCTGGCTTTTCACCCGAACAACCGCAGGCTGGCCGTCGGCTATGCCAACAACAAAATCGCTTCCATTTATGACTCCGCCCAGGGCAGCCGTGTCGCTGACCTGCTGGTAGGCTTGATGAACAATCAATCCGTCGCCTGGCATCCCGACGGGGCCCGGCTGGCCGTGGCCGGATCCGACCCGCGCATTCAAATCTGGGACGTGGCCACGCAGCGCAAGCTGGCGACCCTTGAAGGTCATGTGCAGCATGTCTGGGCCCTGAGCTTCCATCCGGACGGCAGCCTACTGGCGTCACAATCCGAGGAGGGCGTTTTGCGCCTCTGGGATCCTGCCACGGGCCGGCAACTCATGCAATTGCCGCTCGTCGCAGTTCCTCGATTCAGCAGCACGGGTCAGTATTTGGGACACCTGTGGCAAGGCGGCGAGCAGCTGCAGTTGCTGGAAGTGACGGCAAGCCGCGAATACCGAACCATCGTCAGCAGCTCGGGCGCCGGCCGAGGAGACTACCACGACGGCGACATCAGTCCCGACGGCCGCCTGCTGGCGCTGGGCATGGGCGACGGCGACCGCCTATGGGACCTGTCCAGCGGGCGGGAACTAGCCGTGCTGCCTTCCGGAAGCCAGTGCGTCCTCTTTCAGCCCAATGGCCGTGAATTACTCACCTGTGGCGCCACCGGACTGCACTGCTGGCCGATTCAGGAAGGTAAGGAAGCCGCCAACGAGCTTCGCCTGGGTCCGCCACGGAAGTTCGCGCTGCCCTTCATGCCACATCGGGCCGCGCGCAGTCCGGACGGCCGGACGCTGGCGATTGTCAGCGAAACGTCAGACGCCGGGTTGCTCATGGACCTCAAGGCGGAATCCGTGCAGGGCCAGCACTTCGCGCACCCAAGAGCCTCCGAGGTCGCCCTCAGTCGGGATGGCCGGTGGGTGGCAAGCTGCGGCTGGCACTCGGACCGCGTCCGGCTCTGGAATGCAAAAACCGGGGACAAGGTCCACGAATGGGTTCTGGGAGTGTATACGCGGGTTTGCTTCACCCCTGACAGCCGCGCTCTGATCATCTGCCGGGGCGACGCCTTCACTTTTTGGGACGTGGAAACCTTGCAGCCGATCCGGCGGCTGGAGCGGGATGTCGCTCTCTTCCCCGGCTACGTGGCTTTTTCCCTGGACGGCAAACTGATGGCCCTGGAAATGGGGCCGGCCGTTATTCATCTCAAGGAAGTCGCGACTGGACGGACGGTCGCCAAGCTGGAAGACCCGAACGGCGATCGAGCCGGCTGGATTGGCTTCACGCCCGACGGCACGCAACTGGTGGTGGCGGCCCCTTACGCCAAGGCCGTCCACGTCTGGGACCTTCGGGCCATCCGCCAGCGGCTGAAGGGGATGGATCTGGACTGGCACTGGCCCGAGTTTCCGCCGGCCGGGCCAGACGCCGGGCAGCCCCTGCAGATCCAGGTGGACCCGGGCGAGCTCGGCGCGATCCCAAAGGATCGAGCCTATCAGCTGGAGGCCCACGGTCACCTCCAGTCCCGGCAGTGGAGCGCCCTCGAGACGGCAACCGTACCATCCGAAAGCACGCAACGGCTCTCCCAGACCTACCTCGCCCACGGCATTGTTTCCGAACGCTCTTGCGACCGTCGGCGGGCGGCGGTCACGTTTAACCCCCCTGTTGCAAAGGACGTCTGCCCATGCGGCTAGACTTCTGGCAGCGATTGGGCATCAACCCGGGCAGTCTCTGCGTTGGATATTGCCCCTTCCAAGTTCCCTACGTTGAAAGGTTTTCAGCCATGAAGCTAGCATTTGCAAAGTACCTGTCCCGGCTTCTAGCGTCCCAACCCCGCGCCCGCCGGACCCGGCCGCTCGAGTTAGAATGCCTGGAAGATCGCGTCACGCCATCGGTCGTGATAAGTCCCAATTTCGGCTTGGAAACGCAAAATCAAGACGGCAGCGCCAAGCTCAACAGTCCGCCGGTCTTTTTGACCTATTGGGGATCGTATTGGGGCGGGACCAACACGCCGCAGGCCAACGCCATCCGGAACGCCGCCGCCCAGGTCCTCGACAGCGCCTACCTGAATGGCACCTCGCAGTATGGCACCGACGGCAGGGCCTTCTTGAACAACGTGAGCACCTACGACTCGTCGAACCCGGCAAACCCCTTCCGAAGGGATAGTGCCATCCAGGACGTTATTAACAACCAGATCGACAGGGGCCTGCTGCCGGAAGCGGACACGCCGACACACACCCCCATTTATGTGGTCGTGACCCCACCCGGTATACGGTCCGACGGGAGCAAGAACGGGGTCGGGTTCAACACCAGAGATACAGACACGGACCCGATGCTTACACCCCCCTTTATTGAAATCGATGAAATGCCCGAGGTGTGGGTCAGCACCAGGACCAAGCCGGACGGCACATTGGACCTCGACGACTTCACACGAACGCTTAGCCATGAAGTTGCCGAGGTCATGACCGACTTCGGCCAACGCGGCTTCGAGGTGAACTCGCCGACGGCTTGGGCCAGCGCCGGGGGCGGCGGCGACGGTCAGATCGGGGACAAGGAAGGCAACGCCTACGAGTATCGGCTGGCCAACGGCGCCTTGGTGCAGCCCTACTGGTCGCGGGCGGACTCCGCCTGGCTGGCGACGGACGGCAACATCCAGACCGTAAACGCGACGGCCGCCGCCAACGCCTGGACCAATACCAGTAAGGGACCCCGCTTCAACGGCCGCTTGGACGTAACCGTCGATGGCGACCAGCGACCGGGCAACCCCAACGACTTCATTCAGGTGGGCACCGCCACGCTCGGCGGGACAACGGTATTGCAGATCAACCTCAACGGCGAATTCTTCCAGTTCGACGCGGGCAGGGTCGCCAACCTGTTCATCAACACCGGAGTCGGGAATGATACGGTGATCGTGAACCCGGTGCCCGGCAACCCCAAAATTTCCATCCGTGCAGGCTCCTCCGGCTCGTCCGCCAACGCCACCATCACAGCTCAGGCCCCGTTGACCATTGTCCAAGAGGCGGGCGCCAACCTCAACATCACCGCCCAGGCGCCGGTGACGGTGAACGGCATCCAAGGCTCGATCACCATCGCCAACCAATCGACGACAACGATCAACGCGACCTCGTCCAACAACGTGTTCGTAACGCAGAACAGCGGCGGCAGCGGCGGCACCAACTTGTTCATCAAGAACGCCGGCGCCGTGAATGTCGGCGCCGGCAACGTCGGCAACATCACCAGCGACCTCGTCATCAGCAACGCTTTCGGGATTACCGCCCTGACGGTCGATGACTCCCATGACGGCGCGGCGCGGACCTGGTACGTCGACGGCCCCAACGTGAGTTTCGGCCTGGGGACCATTCTCTATCGCTCGCCGGCGAGCGGGCCGTTGTCAATGTACTCGATCGACGTCGAGACAGGGACGGGGAGCAACACCGTCAACGTCCTGGCCACCCGCGGCCGCAGCCTCAACCTGCACGGTCACAGTGCCGACACCGCGGTGTTCGTGGGCCTCGCCGGTAGCCTGGCCGGCATTAAGAGCCTGGGGATAACCATCTCCAACCCGATCGGCGACACCGCGTTGGTCATCGACGACAGCAACCGCCGGGGCAACCGGGTGGCGACCATCGACACCCTCACGACCTTTGCCCCGTTTATGCTGCTGAAAGGTCTGGCCCCAGCGACGATCTATGTGCAGCGCTCCGACACCACCAGGAACGTCGACGTCTACACCGGCATCGGCGCGGTCAGGGTCAATGTCCTGGGCACCATCGGCCGCGGCCTCAACCTGATCGGCAACAGTGCCAACACCGAGGTGTTCGTGGGCAACGGCAGCGTGGCCGGCATTCTGGGCCTGCAGATGACCATTTCCAACCCGATCGGCGACACCGCGTTGGTCATCGACGACCACAACCGCGGGGGCAACTTGACGGCGACCATCGACACCCTCACGACCTTTGCCCCGTTTATGCGGCTGACCGACCTGATCCCCGGCACGATCTACGTGCAGCGCTCCGACACCACCCGAAACGTCGATCTCTACACCGGCATGGGCGCGGTCAGGGTCAACGTCCTGGGCACCATCGGCCGCGGCCTCAACCTGATCGGCAACAGTGCCGACACCCAGGTGTTCGTGGGCAACAACGGTAGCCTGGCCGGCATTCAGGGCCTGCAGATGACCATCTCCAACCGGATCGGGATCGCCGACACCGGGGTGGTCATCAACGGCAATCGGGGCGTCAACCAGACGGCGACCATCGACACCCTCACGACCGATCCCCGGTATCTGCAGCTGACCGACCTGATCCCAGGGACGACGATCTATGTGCAGCGCACCACCACCACCAGAAACGTCGACATCTACACCGGCACCGGCGTGGTCACCGTCAACGTACTGGCCACCATTGGCCGCGGCCTCAATCTGCACGGCAACAGTCCCACCACCACCGTCAACGTCGGCAAAAACGGCAGCCTGGACGGGATTCGGGGCCTGCAGATGACCATTTCCAACACGAATGGCGACACCGCGGTGGTCATCGACGACCGCAACCGCGGCGGCATCGGCGGCTTCCCTCGGACGGCGACCTTCGACACCTTCATCACGCCTGAGGTCCAGGCGCTGCAGCTGACCGACCTGATCCCAGGAACGATCTACGTGCAGCGCTCCAACGTCGAGGTCTACACCGGCACCAGCGTGGTCATCGCCAACGTGCGGGCCACCATCGGCCGCGGCCTCATCTTGCACGGCAACAGTCCCAACACCACCGTCAACTTCGGCAAAAACGGCAGCCTGGACGGCATTCAGGGCCCCGTGACCGTCAATGGTATCACCACGGTCAACTTCGACGACTCCGCCTCGCCCGCCGGGCACGAGTATAACTTGTACGCGGACCACCTCCAGCGCTTCGACTCGTCACCCACGCAAAATCCCGACATGGCCCTGATCTCGTTCGCAGGCATGAAAGCCATCGCCCTGCAGGCCGGACATGGCCCTTCAAACGGCCTGTTCGTCATCGGGAGCTCGGCCGGCACCACCGTGGACGTGTACGGCACGCCCGGCAGTTACGACGTGTTTTTTCCACAGATCGATGACAGCCACCCCCTCCTGGGTCCGGTCCACTTCCACGGTCAGGCGGCGGACAACGATTTCGCCTATTACTACGATGTCAGCACGAACCCCGAGACCTACACCTTCAGCATCGACCCGCTCCTGCCGACGGTGCAGCAGGTGGACCGGAGCGGCGCGGCCACGGTCACTTACGACAGCGTGACCCAGGTAATCCTGTATACCCCGGTGGCAGGCGGGAACACGGTCAACGTCCAGGGAGTGTCTTCCGGCGAATTCCTCAACATGGCCAACACCAACGGCGACCACATTACCATCGGGAGCCAGGCGCCCGCGGGCGGAGGCACGCTCGCGAACATTCTCGGGCCGGTCGCCATTGGCGGTGATGGCAAAACGGGCCTGACCGTGACGATCGACGACTCGGCCGACACCACGGGCCGACAGGTGACGATCGATCCGCCGCCACCCAACAACCCGGCAGACCCTTACACCCGGATCACCGGCCTGGCCCCGGCCCAGATCCTCTGGAACTTTGCCGGCGGCAGTGCGCAGATTTCCGTCCTCGGCGGCAGCGGGGATGACTCCTTTGCCGTTCACGGCGCCGTTCCGGATGTGGCGCTGTCCCTTGACGGCGGCGGCGGTGTCAACACCCTGGACTACTCCGCCTATACCACGGGAGTGACGATCAACCTTGCAGCCGGCACCGCAACGGACCTGGCCGGCATTGTCAATTTCCGCAACGCTGTCGGCGGCTCGGGCAACAACATTCTCGTCGGCAACGGCGGCAACGTGCTGACCGGCGGTCCTGGCCGGGATCTGCTCATTGGCGGCGGCTCTGCGAGCATCCTGAACGGCGGCGGCGGCGAGGACATCCTTATCGGTGGCACCACCGCGTACGACACCAACCCCGCCGCGCTCGAAGCCATCATGGCCGAGTGGGCGCCGGTAGGTGCGGATCCGGGCTACGACACGCGAGTTGCCAATCTCCAGAGCGGCGCCGGCGGCGTGCCGGCCCTCAACGCCAACACCGTCCACAGCAATGGCCAGGCGAACCAGCTCACGGGCGGCACCGAGCGAGACCTGTTCTTCGCGAGCCTCGCTTCCGAGCTGATCGACTGGGATTCGAAGACCGAGAAGTGGATCGTGATCGCGTGACCTCGTCCGAGCCGGAAGCGTAAGCCTCGCCTATGAGGGTGACGCGCCCCGTGAGGAGGCCGACCGTGACCGAGATGTCTCCCGCCGAAACCGTTTTCTTCGCCGCCCTGGCCAAGATCGACTTGGCCGAGCGCGCCGCCTATC
>JBBRPS010000159.1:0-15148 GCA_038227745.1 Gemmatales bacterium
CACTACCTGCCGTCGGGCCGCAACATCCAGAAGCGGCCGGGTGAGAAGACATGGGGCGTGGACCCGACGGACGGCTACTACCTGCCGCTGACGCAGCAGCAGACGGAGGCGCTGCGGCGGGACTACCAGCGGCGGAGCGTGCTGGGGCTGAAGAAGGAGGATCGGCCGAAGGGGCCGGCGCCGCTGACGCCGCAAGGGCTGGCGGAGCGGCACGCTGACCCGCAACTCGGCGCCGCGCTGCGGACGATGGTGGCGCGGCTGACCGGCGGCGAGTTCATCAAGGTCGGCAAGTCGAACGCCGTGCTGCTTGACCATACGCTGCGGCTGGAGGAGATGCGGCAGAAGCGCGCGACGTTGCAGCAGAGCCTGCAGCAGCTCGACCGCGACCTCGACGAGCTGCGCCAGGTGGCCGGCACGGGGGACAAGGCACCGAAGTGACGGGGCAAGGCCGCGGCGGCCCGCGTTTTGTATGGTGAGAGGAGAACGACCGGGCGGGGGAAGGGCCTCCCTCCGGGGCGCAATGAACCTGGGAGGTCGGTCATGGGACACAATCGGGGCGGCGACGACCGCAAGGCGCGGCTGAAACGGCGGCACCGGGAGGAGGCGCGGCTGGCGCGCAAGGCCGCGGCGGGCGCGCAGCAGCCCGGCATCCTGGAGAAGGTCAAGAACGCCGCAGTGGCGGGCGCCGAGAAAGTGGGCGAGGCGATCAAGGGCGCCGCCCAGGCGGTCAAGAACGCCGTCACCTGAGACAGGGTCCGGTTGGTAGTGCAGGCGGGACGCCTGCACTACCAACCGGACGGCCTCACCGAGTTCCTGTCGTAGCACATCACTTCGCGGTTTTTTTCCTCGGCAAGGCGAAAGGGAGCCTGCGATTCGGGAGCGCATCTCCGTGCCGTCGCCGGCCGGCCGGGGCCAGTCGGGCAAGCACTTCAGAAGAAGCGATACCAGGCCGCAAAGAGGGCGGCGTAGACGCCCATGAGGAAGCCGCTCAGGCTCAACAGCATGGCGGCGACCGGCGGCGGCAGGCGGGCCAGGAGTTGCCCGAGGACCAGGTAGAGGGGCACGATCGCGGCGGCGAAGCGGCCCATGCCGGCCAGGCACATCTCGTGGCTGCGCGTGACGTAGGGGATCAGCAGCAGGCCGGCCGCCAGGGACACTTCCAGTCGGTTGAGCCAGCGCTTCCAGGCGCCGATGGCGATCAGCACGACGGCGAAGACGAAGTAGAGCGGGTTGGCCAGGTGCAGGCTGAACAGGGGGTTGCCCTGCGGCTCGTGGCGGCGCCAGTAGCACGGCGAGGCGGGGTCGAAGATGGACCACAGCGGCTCCAGCGTCAGCAGGGACACTGCCCGCTCGGCTTGAGGAACGGCGGGGCGTTGGCGCCAGTGCTCCTGGGTGCGGGCGAACGCCAGCGGGTCGCCGAAGGCGGCGTACTGGTAGGTCATGAACGCCAGCAGGCCCCAACAGGCGAGCGGCAGCAAGACCGCGCCGCGCAGGAGTAGGCCGGGCCAGGTCGGCGAACGGTCGCGGAGGTGGAGGGAGAACGGCAGCAGCAGGGCGACCCCGACCGCGCGGGTCGCCGTCGCGCTCCCAATGAGGAGGGCAATCAGCGGTAGCGCCCACTTCCGCTCCATCCCGTAGAGCGTTAGGACGGCGGTGAGGAGGAAGAGGGATTCGCTGTAGGCCATGCGGAAGAAGAAGGTCGGCGGCAGCAGGCCAAAGGCCAGCAACCCATACAGGCCGGCAGAGCCATGGGGCTCCGCACAACGGCCGCGGAGGTAAGTGGCAAGGACGACGAAAGCGGTGACGAGGCTCAGATGGGAGAGGAGCAGCAGGGCCAGTTCGGCTCGCAGACCCGTGAAGTTGACGATGAGCCGGCCGAGGAGCGGGAACGCTGGAAAAAAAGCGCTGTTGGAATGTGTCAGGGGATCGTAGGAGTAACCATCTTTAAGTATCGTAATAAACCACTGCCCGTCCCAGTTGGCACAACGGTTGAGCGGGTTCGTGGGTTCGGTGAGGCGGAAAGGGGCAGGGCGTAGGTAGTCGTGGCCGAGGACGATGCCGAGGAAGGCGATCAGGCTGGTGAGGGTATAGCAAACAAGGCCCCAGGAGAAGGGATCCCAGCCAGGCGGCGCGGGAGCGGGCAAGGGGCGGGCAGGGGTTTCCGCGACGGAGGTCATCGGCGAAGGTCCAGAGGGCCGGATGCTGGCGGCGCATGTCGCCGAAGGGCACGGTCAAGATAGGGGCAGCGGGTCGCCGGAACAAGGCGATTGGGACGGGGCCGGGACAGACCTCTCACAGTCTCGATCACGGATTTGAACACCCATTCCTGGACAAGAGATCAGCAGGGGCGGCGAATCTCTGGGCTTCTCGCTCCCCGCGGGCGGGTCAGCGGTGGGCATCAACCATCCGGGCTATTCGCCTAAACGCCGGCTCACTTCGCGGGCTCGGCAGGCTCATACAGGGCGAGCGTGTACCTGGTATCGCTCCCGCCGCGGAAGGTGCGGCAGAACACCCGGCGCATGTTTTCGACAAAGGGAGGTCCTGGACCCGTTTCGTCCTCGGACGCCTGCCATAGCCTGCGCCCCCCAAGGATCTCCCGTTCACGGCCGGTCCAGATGATGTCTTCCAGGGGAAGAGAGGCCAGATGGATAACATGGCCGCGGCCAAGGAAGGGGCTCAGCCGGCAGCGCACGTCGGGGGCAGTCAGCCCCGCCTGGAAGGCGTAGTAGCGCAGGCGGTTCACGCCGGCCGCGGAATCAGTTACTACGAGGTCGCCAGCCCGGTAGATCTCCTTGAGGAAGGCCCCCGCGTACGCCAGGGCGGGCGGCCGATCGGGGAAGCGGACGAAGGCGCGGACGCAACCCAACAGGATGGGCACCGCGAGCAGGGACGTCAGCAGAAGGCGGCCCGGCCAGCCTGCCACGCAGGACCAGGCAACCCCCCAGAGGCAGAGCAAGCCTAGCTGGGCGAAAACCAGGTAGCGCGCGACCAGGATGGGGCGCCCCCCCGCGCTGGACACCGCCAGGGCCAGCAGCCAGGGTATCGCGGCCTGGAGCAGGAAGAACGACCCGGCCCAGGGGGCCCGCCAGACCGTCCAAATCGCAACAGCGAGGACGGCCCCCAGCCACAGGCGCGCAGGCATGTCGGGCTCAACGTCCAGGCCGGTCGCCCAGGAGAGGCAGAGGCGTTCGGCCACCTCCCAGGTGAGCGGTTGGATCCAGAACTCCTGCCGGACGTCTTCCAGTTGGCTGAGGAACACGGCTAGCCAGGGGGCGTAGAGGATAAACGCGAGGCCGGCGGCGACAAGGAAGCCCCAGGCGGTGTCTGCGGCATCGCGCCAGCCGGCGGTGCGCCAGCGGCCCAAGGCCACGAGCAGGACGAACAGGCCCTGAGCAAACAGGGTGAAGAAGGCGTAGTAGTGGGTATAGCAAAAGGCGGCGGCTCCGATCCCGTAGCCGAGCCACCAACGAAGAGGGGCGCGGGAGCGAAGGGCATGGCATAATAACCACCCAGTCAACGCCGCGAAGAACAACCCAAGGGCGTACATGCGCGCGGTCCGTCCCGCGGCGACCTGGCCCGCATGCAGTGCTATAACGATGGCACCGAAGAGGGCACCGGCCTGGCTGAGTTGGAGCAGGTCTGGGCGGCGCGAGGCCACGCCAATAGCCTGGCGGCAGAGGAAATAGGCAAGGACCACAGAAGCCGATCCGAGGAGAGCCGAGAGGCTGCGCAAGGCAATCGGAGAGGTCCCCCACACGTCCGCCCAAACTTGCAACAAGAGGTAATAACCGGGGGGATTGGCGTCGCCGCATGTCCGCCCAACGAGGGCATGGGAAGGGTACTGGGTGATGCGCCAGGAATAGGCCTCGTCGTTGACGAAGGGCGGAAGGGCAAGACGGTGCAACCGGAGTGCCGCGGCGGCGAGGCAGAGGAAGACCAACGCGAGCCAGGGGCCGCGGGAAACACGCTCAAGCACGGGCAGGAGCGCCTGCCTCAAGGGAATGGATACAGGCAAAAGCTTGGAGGGCTCCATCATGCCTTGGTGGTATTACCCCGGCAAGGAAGTTGCTCAGGTAGGACGGCTCAGGAGAGCCGTCCTACCTGAGCATCATTCTTGCCGGGGTAATAGCTTGCAGCTTACAGCCTCAGCCAGCCCGGCGGAAGGGCTGGCACTCGCCGGTCCTTCCGCCGCCCGGGAACGTGGGTTCTGAGGATCCCGTTGGGCATAAATTGTAAGCGTAAGTCGGATTAGAGGCTTGGTTATTGAAGACCCTTCACCCTGTCCCCTCTTCCGGGCAGGGCAAAGGGTCTCCCCGCTTATCGAGGCGGTCCGCGTTCTTACTCGCCCGATTTCGGCTTGGTGCACGTGTACTGATCTTCCTTGCCTCCATACGTTCCCATGAAATCCACACTCGCGAAGGCTTCTTGGGGTGTCTGGGTCGTGAGACAATTGAGAGAGCAACCCGCGTTCGGCCAGGTCCACCAGTGACATTCCCCGACTTTAACTCGCGGGAAGATCTCGTTCCCGGTCCGCGCATAGATAGATTGAGGGAGGGCATTGCCGGTAAATATGTCTCCCTTCGCAGTCGTCGTATAGACAAAACACACGGTATTGCCCCAGTACGCATTGACGGTTTTGCAGTCAAAGTATTCGCATTTCTTCAACTGCCCGACAGCATAGCTTCCCCTCAACAGCAGGAGCAAGATCGCGCCTGCAAAGATCGATTTTGACAATGGCTGGAGCATGGGGTGACCCTCTTGCAAGAGAAAGGTAAACAGGATTTCGGTTACCATCAGGGGCTTGGAGCGGACAACCGTCCGCTGGCCCCGAAAACCCTCCCGGAGCCCTCAAGAGGCCAAAGCCGACCGCTGGCGTTTCTGCCGCCGCCGCCACCACCTGACAGAAACCCACGAAAGCAAGAACACGACGACCGCCGTGGCGAAAAACCAAAGAAGGCCGGAGGAATGCTGTGCCTCTGGGGCATCGTCGCGCAACTCGACCAGATTGCCGTTCGGATCCACTCGGTAGGTTTTGTTGCTCGTTCCCTCCAATTTTTGTACGATCATGCCGGGTTCCATATCGACACGAAAAGTCTGGGGATCGAATGTTGGATTGACCACCAACTCTCGAACTTGAAGACGCCTCACGGTGTTGAGGTTATTGCCGCTGTACTGATTGAACGTCCAACCCTGCGGTAACCAACCGTGCGCCGTTTTCCTCCACCTAATATCAACGGACGCATCAAGTACCCCTTCGATGTAGGTGACTGCCCGGAGGATCGCGCCTTCGCGTTCAAGATCAACCCAGAATTCATCGAACATGTTGATGCTAATCCTTGGAGGGGCCTGCATGCGGACGACAACGCACGCGCGCCCCTCATGAACGGCTTGCGACTGGAACTGTAAGCTCTCCGGGGCGATTGATACCCGCAGATGTGAAACATCTTGCCTCACCCTGTGCATGAAGACAACCCCGTGAGCGAGGAAGGCCGGCCTGTCAGCGCCATCGATGTGGATCTGTCCCAGCCGGGTGCTCGAATCCAGGACGAGGTCTGGGGTCTTGGGATGCGGTTGGTAGATTGGCCCAGTATTCGCCGCCCTGGGCGTGTAAATCACCGAATTGGTCCCGTCAAAGATTTGAGTTGTGACCGAAGGTACGAATGCGCTCCTATTCTTATAGAAGCACGGGCCTTCGGTGTCTTTGCGGAAGCGGTTTCCATCAAAATCCAGCGCGAGGTCGAGTTTCTGCGTGGAGACGAAATCGTCTTTCGGGAAGCCATCCGGGAACATGCCCTTCCGGAACATCACCTCTTCGGTCAAGGAGTAACGCACCGTATGGAAACGCTTCTGACGACTTTCCCAGGCCGCCAAAACTTTCTTGACGGTCAGCTGGGGATCCTGGCCGTAGCCCATTTGCGAAGGCAGCAGGAGCGTAATGGCGACAGCAGCGCCGACGATTGCCCGGCGACTCCACCCTGCCCCTGCCCCCTGCTCTCTCATTGGAAGGAACCACATGATGCGCATCCTCTCAATCATTCTAGTACACGGCGGCAGAAATCTGTAGCCGTTTAGCCGCGAGCCTCGGGCGAGCGCTCGCCCGAGGCTCGCGGCTAAACGAACGGTCACTCATTTCTGCCGCGGTGTACTAGCCCGAAGAAGCGACCCGCCCCAAAGAGCCATTCACCTTGGATCGCGTTTTCATGCTCCACTGGACGAACGAGAGTTCATGACGCCTTACTACGGGGCCTGGTCTGCGCCACTGAAGGTATTGCAGCCGTAGTAGCCAATATCCACCGGAACCGTCACGCGCTCCTTCGTTTCGGTCACCACGAAAAACTTAAGCTGGGCGGATTGCGCTCCGAGGCGGGTGATCCGTTGCGTCAGACGAAACACCCGGCCGCGGACCGGAGCGCCGGCAGCAGGTTCTACATTCTGGTCAGCCGATTCAACCACAATTCCTTCCATCGTGAACGCCTTGCCGCTGGCCGAACGAAGAAACACCTCGGACTGGACAGTTTCACCCACCTTCCGCGCCCCCAACGAGAGCGAAGGAGGGATGGCCTGAATGTCCTCAAGAACCTTCCCATCAACCTGCAACGTCGCACCCCAAACTGTCCTGCCTTGTGGGGTGACGCCTACCAGGTCGAGAGATTCGCTGAACGGCCCAGCCGAGAGGTTGGCCTGAGGCTGGATAGTCAGCCTGTATATCGGCGCACCGCTTTGAACCTGCTCAACTCGGATGGACACTCCTTTCGGCTGCCCCTCGACACGCACTTCCTTCAACGGCATCTGTGCCCTCAGCGTGAGTGTGCGAGGAGAGAAAGGGCTTCCCCGAATCAGGGTGTCCCCGAACCGCACGGTCACCTGGCTGGGCGCCAGGACATTGCGCACGCGCCCATGTATAGTCCAACCCATTGCCCGCGGCAAGCCACCCTCGATTTGGGGCACCAGTTGCACGCGGAAAGGCCGGTCAACGGCATCGCGTTCCTCCAATTGCCTTGATGTCAGGTCCAAGGTGAGCCGGATCCTCGCCGCCTTGCCCGCTGGGACCACCAAAGAATCGGGCTTCACGGACAAACAGGAACAGGACATCGCAAAACCGGCAATCGCCCGGTCCTCTCCAGCCTGATTTTCAATAGTGAGTTCTCGGTGGAATTGCTTCGCCTCCCAAACTTCTCCGAAATCCAGATCGCTCTCCGAAAGCACCAGCCCCCGATTGGCGGCGGTCAATGCGTTTGAGGCTGATCCCAACCAATACGTGAAACCGCAGGCTCCCGCCAGCAGTCCGAGGGCCACGACGCGCCCCAGCCACCGTGCGTACGATAGCGTCGGCACCACCGTTTCAGCCATCCCCGCTCCTCCTCCCTGCGCAGCCCAGCGACAACTTTCCAAGTGTGGACCGTTATCCTTGCTCGATGTCGGGCCACGCTCAACCCGCCAAGGCCCTACGGCGCCCCTTGAAATAGCGGAAAATGCACCACAACACCAGCATGAGCAATGCGAGCCCGATGAGCACTCGCAAGATCGAAAGCCAACCAAGTTCGCCTTGACCGGGGTCCAGCCGAGCGAGCGATTTGCCGTCCTCCTCGACTCGGTAATGCCCCTTGTCGGTGCCGACCACGACCATCCCGGGTTTTAGCGCCACCGTGAACTCTCCTGCATCCAGTCTCCTGTTGACGGTGACTTCTTTCACACGGAAGCGCGACCATTGTTCCAGCCACCCCGCGGCCCCCGATATTTTTTCTAAACTATGGCTTCGACTCCAACTCTCAGGAAGCCAGCCGTGGGGTGTCTTTTGGTACTGAATGTCTGTGGATTCGTAGATTTTCCAGCGGTAGTACCACACGAACCGCACCACCGCACTCTCCAACGCTGGATCCACCCACAATTCATAGAACTTTCCCGGGACGCCATCTCCTTGAACCTTGGTTCGTAGCACCAGACACTCACGATCGCCGTGAAGGGCCTTCGTGTGGAGAGAAAAGTTGTCGGGATTGAGCCGCGGCCGGAGGTTCATTTGCGGCCCGGACATCACACCCACGAACTCCTGCTCCGGACTCGAAGCAACAATGCCGTGGGCTAGCAGAATGGGCCGATCATCCGGGTCGAGGTGAATGCCGCCCTTCCCGGTGACTAGCCACAGCTCCGGGTCGAACTTCCCCCGTTGAAAATCCTCTGTATTCCCAGCCCGTGGTATAAACACCCGGGTGACTGAACCGTCATACGTCGCAGCCTTTCTGAGCGGGAAGAAGCTATTGCTCGCACTGTTGAAATAAGAGTCAAGGGTCGTCTTGCTCATCCTGTTGTTGTCCATGTCGAGCGTCACGACCCGCTCTTTCTTGTAAATGAAATCCCTGGGGACGACTGTCCCAGCTGGCCCCCGCTTTCCCTTGGGAATCATCCCCTGCCCAACCAATGTGTAACGGAGGTTGTGCGTCTGATCTTGACGTAGTCTCCAGTCAGCAAAGACTTGCTCTAGCGGATCCTTTGGACCTTGGGCACCACCCACGAGCGTAGCACCAGAAAGCAACGAGAACCCCGCCACAAGCCAGGCGGCGGCAAATTGTATTCTCATGGCTCTCCTCCCTCGCCTCGGATCATTGCGCATGGCCCTCAGGGCGAGACTTCCTCACACCCAATTGCGCCCTGCTGATCCCATGGTAGAAAAACTGAACCGGAACCGTGATCTCGTTGTCCTGGCCCTTGGCGCGCACGGTGAATGTCACCGTGAAGCGCTGGTCTCCTTCGCGGGAACAGATATGGGTAACCTTAAACGCCTTGGCCGTAGCCAAGTCGATCTTCGCGGGCTCTATCGTCCCTCCTCCGTTAGCGTCAAAGCTGAGGACATCAAATGGATGCCCGGCCGCCGAACGCAGCACGACCGTCTCAGTTACCGATGCCCCAAGATCCTGGGCACCAAGGAATACTTGGTCCGGCACTGCTGCGATGTCCTCGCGCATCACCCCCTCGACTTGAAGCGTCGTGCCGTACACTGTTTGCGCCTCTGCAGTCCTGAGGTAGACCGATACCGGGAGCGCAAATGCACCTGACGGGAGGGTCGGGGACGGTCGAACCTCAAGGAAAAAAACGCCCGCACCCTCCCCCGGCGCCTTACGGACCCAGACGGACAGCACCGCGGGGTCATAGCGCGGCTGGACTGCGACCACCGGCACATGGGCGGTGAGCCGGACCGTACGCGCGGGCGGAGTGTGCCCGCGAACGCAATCATCCCAAAAAGAAAGGGCGGGCGGATCCACCGTGGCCCGGCTGCGCACGATGGCCCGAATCATCCAGGCGAACGGGGAAGAAATCTGGTCCCCAGGGTTGCTATTACGGAGCCTCGGGGCAATGCCGACCGCCAGTGTGCGGCGACTTTCCCGCGAAACGCGGGAGCCAAGCTTCAAGTCAAAAGTCAGTCGAACCTCGCGAGCATGCCCGGCAGGGATCATCAGGGACGGCGGCTCCACCGACACACAGTTGCAGGAACTGATGAAGTCGAGGATGTCCACGTCTTGACCAGTAGTATTGCGGATCGGTAAAATCGACTGATAGTTGTCGCTCTCCCAGATTTCGCCGAGGTCGAGACAACCATCCGGCACCACCAGCCCGCCGATGGACCGCTCGCCCCGCGAAGTGCTGCCGAGCCAGTACGCAAGCCCGCAGACTACCGCCAGAAGGATCAGGCCCAATGCCCTGCCGACCCAAGCCGACCCCGTCTTTGGTGTGGCTACCGTTGCGCTCATGCTTGACCTTTGTGTTGCAGTCACTACTGCAGCGGGGTGCTGCCTGTTTGTGGAGCAGGTGAAACTGCCTGCATGCGGGACTTACGAGAAGACTTTGGTCATCGTTTCGGCCAGCGGGTGGCCGAAACGATGACCGAGGCCCAGCCCCGCGTCCTACCCAAGTGGAAAATGACCGAATTGGTGTCGCCGTTTCAGGCATGCTGGCTCCTCCGCGCACGGATCCTCAACGAGCAGTCCAGCGATAACTTTCGCAGGCCGATTGTTTTGCATGACCGGCAGGCGACTTCTGTTGCCGAGGATTCGGGCCGAATGCTCCAAATTAGTCATCGACCAAGCTCTCCTGCTGGGGCCGCAGGAGTGCCGTGGGAACCATTGGAGAACCTGCATGCGGCCCCGGTCAGAGGCCGCGCCTGGTCCGCTGTACTCGCTCCGCCAGCGGCCTGCTGACCCCGAGCAAGGAGTTGCCCGCCGCGGCCGACACCGCCTCAGCGATTAACCGCCGCACCTCCGCGAGCAACTCGCCGGTCCGGTCCAAGGCCAGCGCCCGCGTCTCCACCGCCGGCCCCAGTAAGGCCCATGCCGCCGGGGCCGACAGGCGGCCCGCCCGGGCGCCCGGCCTCGGCGTGCCACTCGGCCAGTAGCCGAGCCGCCTCCGCGCGTCTGCTGTCCCATGGCAGGGCAGCAGCGCGGGCCTGCTGCTTGTGCTGCCGGCGGCGCGTCGAACGCGAAGGCATGGGTGGCTCTGGTGTGGTGGCGCAGAGCGGCCCAGGCGCGAGGACACCGCCCCCGGCTTTGGCCGCCGTCCCGCTGCCGCCACCAAGGCGACGCGCCCGGCAGGTTCAGGATGTCTCATGCCGAACAGAGCGCCCTGGGTCCATCGAGCCTCCGTGTTCTCGGCGGTTTCGCCCGTGGCCTCGAGCTTCCACGATTCTGCCTGCTAAGGCCCTTAACCCCTCGGGCTGGGCGGATCCCAGAAAGTTGGACGCTACCGGCGGGAGTTTCAAACTCCCTAACATTGCATAGTGGTTTAGTATGGAGCGACCATCCGCCATGTCAAGAAGAAAATCTGCTGCTCTTTGAGATTTTTGGTGGTGTCTCAGCAGCGCTGCCAACCCCCATTTTCCCTTGAGATTTCTTGCTCATCCTCGCCAGGCATGCCCTTAACTGCTTGTGGTGAAGAGAGTTACCCGTCGTTTTTCTGTAGCGACAGGGCCACCCCGACCCCACCGTCCCGCTCGCCGCCGGCTGGCGGCGGCGAGCGGAGAACCCAGGAAAAAGCCGGCTTCTGCTACGTGTTCAGTATCTCGTACAGTAGCGCTCACCGCTTTGTACAGTGGTTGGGATGCGCGAGAAGTGTCTTTTTCTTTGTTATCCAACTCTCAAATTGCTTGACTCCCGCCCGGTCCCAGGCGTACAAAGGAGTGCGGTATGCCTTTCCGGGCGCCAATCCGTTCTCGCGATTTGCACGAGGGGAAACATGCCTGGACCCCTATGGCCCCCCCATGCAAGCCTCCCTTGCCTGCTGCGAGCCGCCGCGCTGTTGCTTGGGGTATGTCTCCTCGCCCTGCCCGGTTGCACACGGGGCGGCACGTCGATCAAAGTCCCGCGCTTGCTCACTCCCCAGGCCACGCTCGATCTTGGCCAGGGCATGCCGGGCGAAACCTTGACCGCCGCGCTCACCCTCAAGAATACAGGCGGCAACCCGCTTCGCATCGAGCGCGTCGAAGCCGGCTGCGCCTGCTCCTCGCTGCACCTGGCCTCTCCGGTAGTTGCCCCGGGGGAGGAGACCAGCCTCGAAGTCAGCGCCCGCCTCCGCCCTGGGCAACCGAGCCTGTCCTTCCCGGTCCAGATCACCAGCAACGACCCGGCTTCGCCGGTCACCGTCTGCCTCGTGCGAGCGGCCCTCGGCCCAGCCGCGCTTCGGGCCGACCCGGCTGCCGTCTCCTTCGGTGAAGTTGCCACCGGGACGGCCCCCACCCGCCGCGTCCGCATTCTGGATGCGGAAGGGCACACGTGGCCGGCTGGCCGTCCCCTCACCGTCGAAGTAGGGGATGGCCTGGTCCAGGCCCAGACGGTAAGCGTGAAAGGAAGCGGAGGCTCGGCCATGGCCCTTGAAGTCCGGCTGCGCTCAAACCTGCCGCTCGGTCCCTTCCACGATGCCCTGACTCTCCGGCCTGCCAATGGCCGCAGCAGCATCGTCGTCCCCATCGAGGGGAGGGTAGTGCCCCTGCTGCTGGTGTCGCCGACATCGTTGTACTTCGGAGACATTGCCCCGACAGCAGGCCTACTCCGCCGGTACGTCATGGTGCGGCGAACGGACGGTAAGGTTCCGGGTAGTGTCCTGAAACATACGGCCCCCCTCCCTATCGAAATTGCGGAAGTCCATGGCAAACTACCATCGGGTTCGCGAGCAACGCTATGCCTGGGAATGACGATCGACTCACGCAAGGTTCATCGCGATGTCCCTCATGGGGAGCTGCGTCTCTGGCTGGACGGCGAACCGGAACCGCTCGTCGTCGGACTCATGATCTTTCAGAAGCGGAAGACCAGACCCGCTGAACGGTGATACCTGGTGCGAGAGCGATTTTGCCCCGTGCCCCTGACCGTCGCCGCGTGGCCGGTTTTTCGCCCGTTTCTTCGCCAGGCGGCGTGAGTCGGCTCACTTCCCGCCCGAGTTCGTCAGGAGTCAGGTGTGGAGGTCGCGTGTCACGCTCAGCTACGAGAGGATGGCCGACCGTGCTCCCCGCGGATTGCCTGCGGCTCAAACCGGCCGCCGAGATCCTGGAAGCCTATCTGACGCACACGCCCATCGCGCATGCCCTCTTCCGGGTTGCGGAAGCCAGCCCGTTGTGCGGGCTGGCCTTCCCCCGGCCGGTCCTGGACCTGGGCTGTGGCAGCGGCGAGTTCGCGCGCCTCGCCCTGGCTGACCGGATCGACGTGGGTGTGGACCTCTCGAGCCGGCAGTTAGCGGCGGCCCGCGCCTCCGGGCGCTACGGCCGTCTCGTCCGCGCCGACGCCCGGAAGCTTCCCTTCCCGGACGGCTATTTCCGCTCCGTACTGTCCCTTTCCGTCCTGGAGCACATCTCCGACCCGGAGCAAGTGGTCGCCGAAGTCTGCCGGGTGTTGCGCCCCGGCGGTCGCTTCGTCGGCACCGTGGTCCTCGCCGACCTCCACAAACACCTGTTCTATCCCAGGCTGCTGCGCCGCCTCGGGCTGGGGGGCCTGGCCCGCCTCTACGTCCGCTGGCACGACCGCTGCTTCGGGCACCGCACCCTGCTATCTCAGACCGCCTGGGAGGGCCTCTGGACCGGCGCCGGGCTGGACGTGACCCTGAGTCAACTCGTGCTCCCGCCTGAACTGACGCGCTACTGGGACGGGCTGCTCCCGGCCGCCTCCCCTTATCGGCTCCTTGGGCGTCTTGGCCCCGCCCTCCTCTGGCACCCCCGCTGGCTGCGAGCGGCCGTCGCCAGGCGCTTTGACTCGTTGCTCCACCACGAAGTTACCGAGGGCAGCGTGCTGGTGTTCTCCGCCCGGAAGCGGCCCACCCCGCCCAGGCGCCGCCCGCCACGCCTGGCCCGCGAAGTCGCCAGCGTGGGCTGATCGGACCGGCAGCGGCTGCCCTCGGAGGCCCGTATGATCTCACCTGCGCCTTGGCGTCTCGCCCTGCTCTCCCTGGCCGCCGCGTGCGCGCTGGCCTGCGGCTGCAGCCAGGATCCTTACGGACTCGGGGACGCGGTCCCGGTCGTGGGCACCGTCACGCTGAAGGGCAAACCCTTCCGCCTCAAGGCCAACGCCTTCGCGCGCGTGTGGTTCCACCCCGACGCCGCCCACGGCAACTCTTGCCCGCAGATCCCCCTCGGCGACATCGACGCCGACGGCCACTACCGGCTGGCCACGCGCGGCCGCGACGGCGCCCCGCCCGGCTGGTACAAGGTCATGGTCATCGCCACCGAAAACATTGACCCCAACCGGCCCTCGAAACGGCGCCCCTCCTTCGTACCCCGCAGGTACGGCAACCCAGACACCTCCGGACTGCGGATCCAGGTCGTGGCAGCGCCCTCCGCGGGGGCGTACCATCTCGTGTTGAAGGACTGAACCGCTCGGCGTCCCGCGCCCGCCCCGCGGCGCCAACCCGGAAGGGACCGTGTCATGTCTGCCACCGCCAGTCGGCGCCGCCCGGGCTTCACCCTCATCGAGCTGCTCGTTGTCCTCGCGATCATCGGCACGCTGATCGGCCTGCTGCTGCCCGCCGTCCAGAAGGTGCGCGCCTCCGCGCAGCGCGCGGGCTGCGCCAGCAACCTGCGCCAGCTCGCCCTCGCCGTCCACAACTACCACGACAGCGAGCGGCGCCTGCCCTACAACCAGTTCCTCGGCCCGTATTACGGCGGCCCCGACTCCTTCGCCTGGAGCTGGCTGGCGCGGCTGCTGCCGTACGTCGAACAGGGCAACCTCCACCGCCAGGGCGGCATCCCCTTCAAGACGCTGCGCCAGAGCGGCGTCGCCGACCGCACGGTCGCCCTCTTCCTCTGCCCCGCGGACGACGCCGGCGCCGCCGGCCCGCGCACCGACGCCGGCAACCTGCCCGGCTTCGCCGTCGGCCCGACGAACTACCAGGGCGTCAGCGGCGCCAACTGGGGCGACGACCTCGAGGGCGTCGGCCCCAACTTCAACACCGACTGGCGCAACCCCGGCGCCAACGGCTCCTTCGACGGCCACAGCCGTGGCGACGGCATGTTCTACCGCGTGGATTACCGGCGGCGGCTGCGCCTGGAGCACGTCCGCGACGGCACGGCGAACACGTTCATGATCGGCGAGGACGTGCCGGCGGTGACGCAGTGGTGCTCGTGGCCGTACGCCAACAACGCCGTCGGCACCTGCGCCATCCCGCCCAACGTCCAGGCGCCCGGCGGCGGCGACTACCCGGTGTCGGATTGGCAGAACAACGAGTCGTTCCGCAGCCGCCATACCGGGGGCCTGCACTTCGCCCACGCCGACGCCTCGGTCCACTTCGTCGGCGATGCCATCGCGCTGCCCGTCTACCGGGCGATGGCTACCATCCAAGGCGGCGAAACGGTACCCGCCCCTGAGGGGTGGTGACAGCTGCGCATCTCGCCTCCGTCCCCCTGGTGCAGGTGTCTCCGCGGGGTGGGACGCCATGTTCCCCTTGTGCCTGAAACGCGGCAGGTGAGGGGGCGGTCTGCGAGCGCGAAACGGCAAGCCAGGCGCGCTCCACCGGCACAGCACGCCTGGCTTGCCGTTTCGCGCTCGCTCCACCCCTGCCGGCGCTGCCCCCTTGTATGTTTAATCCTGCACTTTCCGCGACTCCGGCACAAAACCTTAAGCGATCCCTAAAATATCATGTTAGGATGAGGGCCAACAGCGGGCCTGCGGCGGTGGCCCGGAGG
>JBBRPS010000160.1:0-15110 GCA_038227745.1 Gemmatales bacterium
CCTGCTGCACAGCCGGCAGCAACAGGCCGATCAGCACCGCGATGATGGCGATGACGACGAGCAACTCGACGAGGGTAAAGGCGGAGGCGCGCGGGCGCGCGGACGGGGAGGAGATCACGGGAAGCAGTCCTTTCTGCCGGGCCGGGCACAAGGTCGGCTTCGACCTCCGGCGGCATCGGCCCGTGCAGACGGACTGCGGCGAGGGCCTGCCGGACGCTTGAGGTCGAAGCGTCGGAACAGCAACTCGGCAGGCAGGTCTTCTGGCTCTCGGCTCGTCGCGGCCCCGAACGGCCTTCCCGCGCCCGCCCCGGTGGGGGGTCTGGCACAGTGGCTCTGCGTGTTCGGGGGCCTGGCCGATCACAGCGGCGGCCCCGCGCCGGATTTGCACCGGCTTCCCATCTTCATCCCCGTGCCCCGGGTGGGGGCGGGGAACCTGTCGAGACGATGGGGATAATGTAGGGACCAGGCGAAAAACGTCCAGCAGCACCGGCTCGGCCACTGACGCGCAAGTCCCGGAACCGCCCGCGTTCCCTTTCAGGAGGCAGGGACAAAAGCTCAGACCTGCCCCCGGCGCGTACTCTGAAGCCGAACAGTGAAAGGAGCATCCCATGCGAAGCAAACTCATCCTCGCGGCGGCCCTGATGACGGGCTTGCTGGCCTTCGGTGGCCTGACGCCTCTGGCCTCGGCCCACCCGCCCGGAGGCTACGGCTACTACTACGGCAACGGGCGGCACGACCTGGTGCCTCACTGGCACACCAACAGCACCCCGTTCGGCAGCTACAGCTACTACGGCAACGGGCCGCACGACGTGCTGCCGCACGGCCACGTCTACGCCTCCCCCGGGTACTACGGCGGCTACGGCTCCCCGGGCTACTACGGGGGCTACTCGCCGGGCTACTACGGCGGTTACTCCGCGCCTTGCGGCTACGGCTCTCCTTACTCCGCCGGCTACGCGCCTTACTACGGCGGCCATTACGGCAGGGGCTGGTGAGGCCGCCCACAACAGCAGTCCGACACAGGCCGGGGCTCAGACGCGCCCCGGCCTGTCGCGTTATCGAGTGGAAAGCCGTGGGATTTGCTGGGCGGCCTGTGAGCGGCCGCTTGTCGTTGCCGATGACGCCGGCAACGACAAGCGGCCGCCGGCGTTTCTTCTTCCCCGGCCCGCCCCGGGCGAAAAAAGCTGCCGAGCGCCCTTGACCCCGTAGCAAGGTACGGGGCGTAGACTGAACCCAGGAGGCGTGACCATGAAGCCGCTGACCATGACTGTCGGAGAGCTTGCCCGCCGCGCTGGAGTCGGCGTCGAGACGGTGCGTTTTTACGAGCGCCGGGGCCTGCTGGCGGAACCGACGCGCAAGGCGTCCGGCTACCGGCTGTACGGCGAGGAGGTGGTGGCTCGGCTGCGCTTCATCAAGCGCGCCAAGGAACTGGGCTTCACCCTCAAGGAGGTCGCCGAACTGCTCGCCCTACGCCTCGACCCGGACACCACCTGCGCCGAGGTCAAGCAGAAGGCGCGGGACAAGATCGCCGACGTGGAGGCCAAGATCCGCGACCTCGAACGGGTGCGGCAAGCCCTGCTGGGGGTGACGGCGTCCTGCAAGGGGCGCGGGCCGACCAGCGCCTGCCCGATCCTGGACGCCCTCGACAAGGAGGCGGAGATCCCATGAGGGACTCGAAGCAGCCCGGCGGGTGGCGGCGCGGCCTGGCCGTGCTGCCGGCGGTGGCGGTCGTCCTTTTGCCCCGGTTCACCTGACCCTGCGCACTGCCCGCGTACGCGGGACTCATCCGTTCGATGGGTTTGGGGTTGGTGATGGAGACGGCGTACCTGCTGCCGCTGACCACCGCCTGCCTGGCGGTGGCGCTGGCCGCGCTCAGCCTGCAAACCAGGAGGCGGCGCGGATACGGTCCCCTGGCCGTGGGCGGTGCGGCAGCGGGCTTACTGCCGGAGTCGGGCAGTCCTTGGCGTAAACCGAGGAGAGTTTCCCGGGTCCGGGCGGTCCCGCCGTGTGGCAGGGCTCCCCGCCCGAACCTGAAACCGTGTCTGGAGAGTTTTCCCATGCGTAAGAAAACGATCGGGGCGGCGATCCTGGCCGCGGTCCTCGGGGGCGGCCTGACCGCCTACACGTTGGCGTTCGCGGGCGGCGGGGGCGGTCCCCTGGTGGACCCGACGCGGCCCGACTGCCCGGGGCTGATCGTCTGCCCCCTCACGGGCGAGCCGGTCTGCGCCGACCGCTGCCCGCTCGGGGCCGGCGCGGCTCAGTCCGAGGACGTGCCCAGCTGCTGCCAGCCGAAGGAGTAGCGGAACCGCAAGGAGGTCGGCAGGATCCCCGGCTCCACGCGGGGCCGGGCGTCCGCTCGTCAACCCGGCAGGGCGGCCAGCGCCGGCTGCCCGTCCGCCGCGCCCTGTCGCCGCGCCGCCGCTTCCCGCTGCTCCTGGAGCTTCAACCAGCGGGCGCGGCGCACCCAGTAGAACCGCACGGGCAGGAAGATGTCCACCACCTCGTCGGCGATCAGCAGCCCGCCCAGCACCGGCAGGGCCATCGCCGAGATGATCTCGCTGCCCACCCCGGTGGCGAACAGCATCGGCGCGATGGCGATGATGGCCACCCCCTCCGTCAGCAGCTTCGGCCGCAGCCGGTGGACCGCCCCCTCGATCACCGCCTCGCGCAGCTCGTCCAGTGACTTGATCTTCTCCAGCCCGCCGCGCTTGTCGATGGCCTCGCGCAGGTAAACGAGCATGATGATGCCCGTCTCGGTCGCCATCCCGAACGCGGCGATGTACCCCACCCACACCGCCACCGTGAAGTCCATCGGCGGCGCGGACCAGTCCCAGGCCCGGATCTTGGGGAACAGGAACTGGAAGAACACCCCGCCGGCCAGGGCCTCGGGCACCGCCAGCAGCATCAGCAAGGCGTCGGCGAAGTCCTTGTACGTCAGGTACAGGATCACGAAGATCAGCACGATCACCACCGGGAAGATGACCCGCAGCGTCTTCGCCGCGCGCACCTGATGCTCGAACTCGCCGCTCCACTGGAGGTGGACCCCCGGCGGCAGCTGCACCTTCTCGGCCACCACCCGCTGCGCCTCCTCCACCAGGCCCACCAGATCGCGGTCGCCGCTGACGGTCATGGTGACGTAGTTGCGCAGCCGCCCGTTCTCGCTGCCGATCATCGACGGCCCTTCCACGATGCGCACGTCGGCCACCTCCGACAGCGGGATCTGCAGGGCCCCGCCGCCGGGGGTGTGCCAGGGGGCGGCCGCGTGCGGCTCGTCCCCCGGCATCACCGGGCCGGGGAACGTGCCCTCCGGCCCACTGGCGGCGGCCATCCCGCCGCCCGCCGCGGGCATGGTGCGGCTGACCAGCAGGCGCTTGACCTGCTGCTCGTCCTCGCGGAAGTCGCGGGCGTAGCGGACGCGCACCGGGAACCGGTCTCTGCCCTCGACCGTCTGGGTGATGACCTTGCCGCCCAGGGCCACCTCGATGGTGTCCTGGATGTCGCCCACGCTGACGCCGTAGCGGGCCGCCTTCTCGCGGTCGATGGTGATCTCCAGGTAACCCTTGCCCATGATCGGCGTGGCGACGACGTTCTGGGCCCCCCGCAGCGGCTTGAGGGCCGCCTCGACCTCCTTGCACACCCGGTCGATGATGGCCAGATCGGGGCCGAAGACCAGCACGCCCACCGGCGTCTTAACGCCCGTGGACAGCATGTCGATGCGGTTGGCGATGGGCTGCGTCCAGATGTTGCTCCAGCCCGGCACCTGCACCACCGTGTCGAGCTCCTTGAGCAGGTCGCCCTTCGGCCCGCCCGTCCGCCGCCACAGGAACAGCCGCTTCGCGAACGGCTGCTCCAGCTCCTTGCGCAGGGCGAAGAACGGCTGCAGCGCCTGCTCCAGCGCTTGCTGTTGGCCGAGGTCCTCGGCCTTGCGCGCCAGGGCGACGTTCTTGACGAACTGCCCGACCTCGGCCCCGCGCGGCGCGCCGTCGAGCAACTGGCGCTTCCGGGCCTCCTTGCCGATCTCGTCCAGGGCCGCCCAGGTGAACGCGCAGACGCCCCGGTCGAACAGCTCCCAGTTGACCTTGTCGTGGACGTACTTCCGCCACAGGGCCAGCCGGCGGGCCTGCACGGCCCGCAGCACCTCGCCGGCGAAGGTCTTGCCCTCGCCCCCCAGCGACTCGGCCAGGCCGCTGACGATCCGTTGCAGGGGCGGCTCCCGCAGGGCCAGGGCGTCGGCGGGGTCCACGCCCTTCATCTGCCCCGTCGCCGGGTCGCGCTGGCGCAGGGCGCCGGCGGTGGCCAGGTGGCGGGCCGCCTCCTGGCACAGCTTCGTCACGTCCTGCAGCGCCGGGTTCTTGGCCAGCCAGCGGCCGTGGTCCGGCGCCAGATCCTTGACAGGAGCGTCGAGCGTTTCCTTCGCGTCGGCGCCTTGCGGCCAGTGCAGCACGCCGGCCGCGTCAAAGCGGCGGACCGCCTCTTCCAGGGTGAAGCGCGTCAGCACCGCCCCGAGCTGCTGCTCGAACTCGCGGTAGCGCAAAAGGGCCAGGGCCCGCAGCACCTCATCGAAGCGGGCCAGGGCGTTCATGGCCACGCCGTTGATCAGGCTGTCGCGCTCAAAGGCGTCCTCGGCCTGGCGCAGGTAGCCGCGCGTCTCCAGCTCCGCCACCAGGGCCCGGGCCTGGCGGGAGGCGTCCTCGAACTTCATGGCCCGCTTGGGCCACAGCTCCTTGGGCCGGTAGTTGACGAAGGTCTCGACCATCTCCAGCGGGGCCGGGTCGGTCGGCGTGTCCGCCCGGCCCGCCTTGCCGATCACCGACTCCACCTCGGGGAAGCCGCGCAGCAGCGCGTCGCGGGCCTTGAGGTCGTCGGCCGCCTGGGAGAGGCCCAACCGCGGCACGCTGACCGGCATGTCCATGACCGTGCCCTCGTCCAGGGCCGGCATGAACTCCACCCCGATTTTCGGGAAGTGGTACGCCCACAGGCCGAGCAGCACCAGGCTAACGAACCCCAGCACCTGCCAGAGCCAGCCGCGCAGCAGCAGCACCGTGAGGAAGGTTACGAAGGCCAGGACGACGAAGAAGGCGATCTCCCAGTGGTAGTGCGACGCCCCCAGGCCGAGGACCGCCTGGAGGGGGAACATGCCGACCGCCAGGATCAAGAGGGCGGCGAACATCCACATGACGAAGTTGCGGCGCGGCAGCGCCCAGGTGAGTAGCGGCTTGTAGATGTTGATGAAACTGCGGACGATCCAGTTCTGCTCCTCCCCCTTCAGCCGGCCCCGCAGGAACGTCGGCAGCAGCGCCGGCACCAGCGTGACGGAGATGAGGGCCACGCCCACCATCGCCAGGCTCTTGGTCAGGGCCATCGGCTGGAACAGCTTGCCCTCGCGGCCGCTCATGGCGAACACCGGGATGAACGAGATCAGGATGATGAGCACCGAGAAGAAGATCGGCCGCCCCACCGTCCGGCAGGCCCGGACGATGATCTCCGTGGTGTCCCCGGTGACCTTCCGGTCGCCGAACTTGGCCTTCAGCTCGTGGGTGGCGTTCTCGACCATGACGATGGCCTGGTCCACGAGGATGCCGATGGAGATGGTGATGCCGGACAGCGACATGATGTTGGCCTGCACGTCCACGATGCCGAGCCGGCGCAGCAGCCACATCAGCAGGAACGAGAACAGCACGGACAGCGGCAACGTGATGCAGATGACGAAGACGCTGCGGACGTGCATGAGGATGAGCAGGATGGCTATGGCGGCGATGACCATCTCGTGCCACATCACCTCGGTGACCGCGTCGATGGCTCCGTGGATCAGCCGGGTGCGCTCGTAGGCGGGCACGATGCGCACGCCCGGCGGCAGGCCGCCCTGCAGCTCCTGGATCTTCTTCTTGACGCGCTCCGTGACGGCCAGGGGGTTCTCGCCGTGGCGCATGACGACGACGCCGCCGATGACCTCGTTGCCGTCCTTCTCGTAGACGTTGCGGCGGTAGCCGACCCCGACCTGCACGCTGGCCACGTTGCGGACGTAGATCGGCACGCCCTTGACCTGCTTGATGACCGTCTTCTCGATGTCCTTTGGGGAGGTGAGCCACCCCACGGAGCGCACGACGTAGTCGGAGTTGTTCTTCTGGATGACGCGGCCGCCGACGGCGGAGTTACTGCGGGCGACGGCGTCGACCAGTTCGCCGAGGGTGACGCCGTAGGCGCGCAGGGCGTTGGGGTCCGCGTCGATCTGGTACTCCCTGGGCAGCCCGCCGGCGGTGCCGACCTCGGCCACACCGGGGACGGAGTTCAGCTCGGGGCCGACGTAGAACTTCTGCAAGGCCCACATCCGGCCCGGATCGACGTTGCCGCCCTCCAGGGTATACCAGAAGATCTGGCCCAGGGCGGTGGCGTCGGGGGCGAGGTAAGGGACCACGCCCTGGGGCAGGAAGGTGCTGGCGAGCGTCAGCTTCTCCAGCACGCGCTCGCGGGCGAAGTAGAAGTTGACGCGGTCCTCGAAGATGATGGTGATCATCGCGTAGTTGAACTCGGAGGTCGAGCGCACGGTCTTGACGCCGGCCAGTCCCTGCAGCTTGAGGGACAGCGGGTAGGTAACCTGGTCCTCGATCTCCTGGGGGCTGCGGCCCATCCAGTCGGTGAAGACGATGACCTGGTTCTCGCTCAGGTCCGGGATGGCGTCCACCGGCGTGGTCAGGACCGCGTAGGCCGCCCAGAGGGCGAGGGCGCCCGCCAGGAACATGACCAGGTAGCGGTTGCGGATCGACCACTCGATCAGTCGTTCGATCATCGCTTCCCCCCCTTCAGGCGCTCGACGGTGGCCAGCGTGCGGTCCGCGTGGGCCAGCGCATCGTCCCGGCAGCCCTCACAGCAGAGGAACACGGGCCGCCCCTCGATCATCACCTTGACGGGCACGCCCATCGACCCGAGCCGGTTCTCCTGCTGGATGGCGCAAAAGCGCTGGGCCTCGGCCAGGCGGCGGTCCACCCGGCTGAGTTTCGCGAGGATCGCGTTCACCTTGGCGTCCTCGTCCTCGGACAGCGACGGCCGCGCCTCGCCGGCCGCACCCCGCCGCTCGGACTGCGGGCCGCCGCTGGCGCCGAAGTAGGTCGAGCCGACGCCCGCGGTCAGGCGCGTCTCGGCGTCCACCAGGAACGAGCCGGCGGTCACCACCTTGTCCCCGGCCTCCAGGCCGCGGACCACGGGGAAGAAGTCGCCGCAGCGCGGCCCCAGCTCGACCTGCAGGCCGTCGTAGGCGCCCGGCCAGGCCTCGCGGTAGACGAACTTGCGGCTGCCCGTGTCGATCACGGCACTCTCCGGGACGGCCAGCACCAGGTCGCGCGCGGACGCGGCCTGGCGTACGGCAGCCCGCAGCAAGGGCCCAAGGCCGACTGCGGCGGACGGCCCCGCGGGCGAGAACAGCCCTTGCCCCAGGCCATCGGCCAGCACCGCGTTCCGCCAGTCCTCGGCCCGCGCGCCGGCGAACAGGTCCAGCCGGGTGGCCGGCACGCCCAGGCTGACGGTGGCGTACATGCCCGGCCGCAGCTCGTGGCGCGGGTTGGGCAGGTCGAAGCGCACGCGCAGGGTGCGGGTGGCCGCGTCCAGGTGCGGGTGGATGAAATCGACCTTGCCGGAGAAGACCCGGTTCGGGAACGCCTTGGTGGTGGCGTTGACCTTCAAGCCCTCCTTGAGGAAGGCCAGGTCGTGCTCGTAGACCTGGGCCTCGACCCAGACGGTGGACAGGTCGGCCACGTCGTAGAGCCGCGCCCCCTCCTCGACATACTCGCCCTCGACCTGGTATTTCTTGATGACGTGGCCGCTGATCGGCGCGCGGATCGTGACGTGAGTGATCGGCCTGCCCGACTTCGCGATGGCGTTGATCTGGTCGGCGTCAATGCCCCACAGCCGCAGGCGCTCGCGCGCCATGCGTTCGAGGGCCTGGTTGCCGCCGGCCCGGGCGTCGAGCAGGTTCTGGACGGTGACCACCAGGTCGGGGCTGTAGAGCTGCGCCAGGGGGTCGCCCTTGTGGACGTGCTGGCCGGTGACGTTGACGTACAGCTTGTCGATGCGGCTCTTGCCGGTCACCTTGGCGGTGATCCGGGCCAGCTTGCGCTCGTCGAACTCCACGAAGCCGACCGTGCGGATCTCCTTCTCCAACCGGCTGTAGCCGACCTCCCAGGTCTTGATGCCGGCCAGGGCGACGCGGTAGGGCGTCAGCTGCACGCGGGTCGTCACCCCGGGCGGCAGGGCCTCGTCCCCATCGCCTGCGCCCTTCTTGCGCTGGGACAGGGGCATGCCGCAGATGGGGCACTTGTCGGGGTGGTCGCGGATGATCGTGGGGTGCATCGGGCACCAGAATTCGGTGTCCGCGCGGGCGGACTGCTGTCCGCCCGCGGGGCGAGTCCACCGCTCGTAGTAGGCGGTCAGAATGTCCCACTTGACGATGACCAGGCCGATGGCGACCAGGATGGCGATGAAGCGCAGGCGGGCCGTCTTGACGAACAACCAGAACTTGAGCCACCACCAGAACTTCCCCCAAGGCCCCAGGCCGGGCGGTGCCCGCAGGCCCCCGTCGCTCTCCGACAGGGGACGGTGGTTGAGTGGTCCGTCGCCGCCCGGCCCTGGCGGGCGGATGAAATGATCGGTCATGAGCGGATCCTCGTGCTGACGAGTCGGTCGGGGGACAGGACGCCTCATCGCACCAGTCCCTGCCAAGGGCGAGGGACACGGGTGCGCGGAGGCACGAGGCCATCGGGGGGCCGGGGATGGTGCCGTCTCGAGACGGCGCGCACGCCGGCCGGACCGCTGCGGGCAGCGGTGGCGCGGAAGGCCCGTCTCAGATCACGAGGTGGAGGAGGGTGATGACCAGATCGGTCGGGGGCGGGGCGTGCGCGAGCCGCCAGGAGTCCCGCCCGGGCGCAGTCGGGAAGGAGGACGCCAGCGCCGGGTGTGCGGTCGGGAGGGCGAACGGGTCCAGGGCCGGCGACCCCTTGGCCCCGGTCTTGCCGCTCAAGGCGAGCGCCGCGTCGTCGGAGTGCGCCACGGTGCGGACGCAGCGTGCGGGGGTCAGCTGCAGGACCACCCCGGCGGTTTCGCCGACCGGCTGGGCTTCGCGCCGGCCGCCGTTGGTGGGCTCTTCCCCGGTTCGCTCCGGGTTGTCGCGGCGGGTTCCTTGGCCCTCATGCCGACAGCAACAACAGCTGCCGCCCTCCGCCTGGACGGGGACGGCGCTGGGGCCGTTCTCCGCGCGCGCGGCGCAGCAGGAGCCGCCACAGCAGCAGCCGGTGTCCTTGGTGGTGACGCCGAGGCATCGGGACTTCCGCTCTCCGGAGGGGCAGAGGCAGTTGAAGTGGGGCAGGCCGGCGAACAGGGTCGAGGCCGCCGTCAGCCAGACGAGTGCAACCAGGGCTGTCCTGCGTGCGAAGCGTTTCATGACTCCCTCATCCAGCTATTATGCGCGCGGCCCTCTCCTCCGCATAGTCCGTTTTTCACCCCCATCCCTCTTTCTTCCTCGCCCTGGCCGGGCCAACGCCAACGCGGCACCGCCAACCGCTAAGGGGCTGTAACAGAATGTGGCGACAAGCTTCCAGCTTGTCGAGGGGCGCAGCCGACAAGCTGGAAGCTTGCCGCCACATTGTCGGTGATCGCGAACGCACTCCGGCTGCGGCGGGCTTCTGTAACCGTTCCGGGGAGGAAAAAGCCCCGCCGCCCACGAAATGCCGAAATCGCCGAAGCAAGCGGGCGGTCCCTGTCTCCAATAAGATGGAGGCATCGGTGACGATCATGGTGAAGGCCGCGACCAGCGTTGCGGCGGGCCAAGCGGCCGCCGGCGCGGTGTCCGCGCAGGCGGCCGTGCTAACACAAGGAGTGCTACGAGACATGTTCCTGACCAAGCTCAAGATCGTGGCGGCCGTGCTGCTCGGCATTGGCGCCTTGGCCTTCGCCGTGGGCGGGCTCGCGGCTCAGCGGCTGCGGCCAGCCCAGGCCGTCAGCCCGGCGCACGGCGAGGCGGCGCACAAGGCTGTCCTGCTGCGGGTGCCCAACCACGGCATCCAGCCGCAGGTCGTCGCGGACGCCAAGGGGGCCGTTCACTTGCTCTACTTCAAGGGCGAGCCGCTCGGCGGCGACGTGTTCTACGCTCGCGCCGACGACGGCGCCCACTTCAAGCACCCGGTCCGCGTCAACAGTCAGCCCGGCAGCGCCGTGGCCACGGGCAACATCCGGGGCGCCCACCTCGCTGTCGGCAAGGGCGGCCGCGTCCACGTCGCCTGGAATGGCTCGCACAAGGCCACGCCCAAGGCTCCCGGGAACGGCCACCCCATGCTCTACACCCGCCTCAACGACGCGGGCACGGCCTTCGAGCCGCAGCGCAACCTCATCCAGTCGGCCGTCGGCCTGGACGGCGGTGGGTCGGTGGCCGCCGACGGCGCCGGCAACGTCTACGTCTTCTGGCACGCCCCCGAGCCCGGCAAGAAGGGCGAGGACAACCGGCGCGTCTGGGTGGCCGCCTCGGCCGACGACGGCAAGACCTTCGCCCCCGAACGCGCCGCGTCCACCGAGCCGACGGGCGCCTGCGGCTGCTGTGGCCTGCGGGCCTTCGCGGACAGCAAGGGGACGGTGTACACGCTCTACCGGGGGGCCAAGGACGTGGGGCAGCGCGACATGTACCTGCTGACCTCCGCCGACCGGGGCCAGACCTTCCGGGGCGTGGACATCCACCCGTGGTCGATCAACCTCTGCCCGATGAGTTCGGAGGCGTTCGCCGAGGGGCCTGGCGGGGTCGTGGTGGCCGCCTGGGAGACGAAGGACCGGGTCTACTTCGCCCGCATCGACGCGAAGACCGGCAAGCGGTCGGCCCCCGTAGCCGCGCCCGGGGCGGGCCACGGACGCAAACACCCGGCGGTGGCCGTCAACGCCAGGGGCGAGACGATCCTGGTCTGGACGGAGGGCATGGGCTGGAACCGGGGCGGGTCCGTAGCCTGGCAGGTGTACGACCGGGACGGCAGCCCCACGGCCGAGCGCGGCCACGCCGGCGGCGTGCCGGTCTGGAGCCTGGTGGCCGCCTTCGTCCGGCCCGACGGGCGGTTCGCCATCGTGTACTGACGCCATCAGAGCGGTTGGCAGCGGCGTGTAGCGGTTCGTGGCCGACTCGCTCCGCGAGTCGGGGGTGGCGCGTCCTGGTCAAGGAGGGGTAGGCCCAGGCACGGCCGTCGCCGCGCCCGCCTGCGGGGATCCCAGGCGGGCGGCCCCCGCCTGCGGCTGGTCCGCAGGGTCACAGGCCGGCCCGGGAAACAGCCCGGGCGCGGCCGGCCCGGCCACGGGGGGCGGACCCAGTGGGCCGCCGACGGCGCGCTCCAGCGCGGATGGGCGCGGTAGCGGTCGCCGACCTTCTCGATGATGCGAAGCTTCTCCAGCTTGGCGATGGCGTCCTCGATCTCGAAATCGACCTTCAGGTTCGCCAACCGCTCCAGGTCCATCTCGACGTAGTCGTCCAGGTCGGGCGCCGTCCAGCCCTTCGCGCCGCCGTAGCGCCACAGGTAGTAGTACGCCAGGATCGCCTCGCGGCATTCCTGCTCCTCGGCCTCGTCGAGCAGGTGGTTCAGCACGCCGGCGTTGTTGTCGAGGTTCTGGTAGTACAGGCTCTGCGTCAACTGCAGGCCGTACGTCGTCTTGGCCAGCGAGGGATTCCGGGCCAGGACCTGCTCTACCAGCGCCTCGGCCGTCAGTTCCGCCACGCCCTCAAAAGGACAGGCTGAGCCCTTTCGCCTTCCGCTTCTCACGGACCAGGAGTCCAAAGCGTTTTCTCGATTTCGCTGCCATCGCAATCCCCGCGGACGATCGGACCAGGAGCACGTCACGTCTGTTCCAGGTCAACGGAATCCTTCAGTCCCAGGTCGTCGAGGATTTGCTGGATCTCCGCCTGAAGTTCGTTGGCGTTGGCTCCTTCGACGGTGGCCGAGAAATCGATCCCGATCTTGAGGTCTTTCCCCGAGCGAAGTTTCGGGAGGATGCGCGTCCCCAGGCGGTTCCACAACTCTGGCGGGAGGGTGCCCTTCAGCCGGAGCGTTTTCGACGTTGGCCCAGCCGACGGCGCGATGGCTGGCGGCCCAACACCGCCCGTTGTCTTGCCCGCGATGGCGCCAGCGTTCGTTGGCGGAACCGCCTGGGGTTCCGGTTTCGACGCGGTCGTCGCGTCGGCCGTTAGGGCAGGTTTCCTCTTCAATTCCTCGGCCTTGGTCTTCTTCAGCAGCACCACACCGGGCTCGAAGGCGACCTCCTCCAACGGCACAAGTTCCTGATGCCAAAGCCGTTCATAGGCGCCGTCGGCCTTGGGGCCGGACGCCAAACCGAAGTCGCCGCGTCCGACGAACTCGACGAGCTTGGTCTTCAACACCCCGTCCGGGTCGAGCAGGCGCGTCAGCGCGCCGTTGAGGAAGCTCTGCCGCAGGCTGGCGAGCGGCCATGCCCCGGAGTCCTTGAACGCCGGCGGCCAGTTGCGGTCGATGTAGCCCGCCCCCACCGACTCGTTGAGCAGGGCCTCTGCCTTCAATGCCGCGATGATTCGTCCGCACAGCGTTTCGGAGGCGCTGGAGTGGCCGGCCCCCAGGTCGATGACCTTCAGTCCGCTGGGGTCCGTGCTGTCGGCCAGCACCACGAAACGGTAGCCGGCCCATACCTCGTCCTTGGCGTCCTCCTCGGCCTCCGCGACCTTGGCCTGGATTTCCTGGTGGTCGGCCCGCTCGAAGTCTGCGCCCAGCACGCCGTCGCGCACGTCCCGCTGCACGCGACGCCACGCCAGCAGTAGTTCGACCTTGTCCCGCAAATCGCGCCCCGGCTTCCGCACGCACCAGACCAACGCGCCTGGGTACAACCGGGACGACTTGCCCCGGTTCTTCGTCCACTCGGCGACCTGCGTTCGGATCGCCTCGGCGCCGTCCCATTCGCAGGTCGGGTCGAGGACAACCAGATTCAGGCGCGGCGAGTCCGGCACCTCCGGGGAAGTCAAAGGGAAAAAAGAAGAAGGCAAAAGGGAAGACGAGCTTTCCTTTTTGCCTTTTTCCTTCTCCCTTTTTCCTTCCTCGAACGCATCGCGGACGAGGGTGCGGATCGTCGGCTTGATCTCGTCCTCTTCATCGAGGGAGGCCCTGCGGTCGTGGACCGCCTTGTCGATCTTCGCCTTGTGGAAGACCTTGAAGCCGTCCGCACCAACCCGCTGGATGAAGAACGCCTTGGCCTCCAGTCCCACTGCCGCCGTGTCCACCGAGGTTGTGTCCACTTCCGGCTCGCCCAGCGCGAACCGCAGCTCGGGCAGATGCGCTACCTTGTGGATCTGGCCGCCCGACGACTCGAAGAGGATGGTTGTCCCCACCCGCCGATGAATGTCCCGCAGCACCCCCGTCGTGTCGGCGTCCAGGGTCCGGGCGTGGGATCGCTCGCCGGAGATGTCGGTGTCGATGGCCGCCAGAAGGCGAGACTCGCCGAGCTGGCCGAGGACAACGCTTCGGAACTCGGGCACGTCGAGCGGCGCGGAGCCGAGGGTGATGAGCGGTTCCCGTCTCGCCCGCTTGTAGCCGTCCTCGACCGCCTTGGAAATCCACTGGGCCAGCATGGCGAGCGTGCCGCGCGTCTGCTGGAACTGCGGAAGGGATTGCCACTTCCGCTGGAACACCGACAGAGTGGCCGGGTGAAACGGGTAGCACGCCTCGAAGCGAGCCTGCAGGAACTCCTTGGCCTTCTTCTCCGTGGTCGAGGTATCAACAGCCGTCCACTCCGGCGGGAGCTGCGCCCGGCGCTCGAAGCACCAGTCACTGAAGGCGCGGGCCACGTTCTTGCGGATCTTCTCCGACCCGAGGTCCTCGAACAGCCGACGGCGGATCACCTCGCTGATTTCCGCCTCGTCGTTGACCAGCAGCGGCTTGGCGACAGCGCCGACCACCTTCACGATCTTGTCCTGCCAGTGAAGATCGACATCGGTCATCTCGACCTGGCTGCGGGGCAGGCTGACGACCGCCGCCCGGTGGTTTGAGCCGATAAAGCCGCGTACGATATTGTGCAGGAAGGCGTGCATCGGCTCGCCCAGGGAGCGATGCCGCGAAAACAGGTTGAGCAGCTCGTCGAACAGCAGCAGCACCGGCCGATCGACCAGGCCTATCAGGCGGTTAATGGTGTCGGTGCCCGGCGGGGCCTCCTTGGCAGATGGCCCCAGCGCAGCCACCCCGGCGTCGCCGGCAAGCTGGCGGGCGATGTCGATCCAGGGGGTTTCGCGCCCGGGCTGGGGATCCCAGGCGTTGCCGACCAGCACCGCGACCTTTGCCGCGGGAACCTCGGCCAACCCCGCCTCCTGTAGGAGATGCGAGACTCCGGGGTAGTTGGCCGCCGCCGGGCCGCCGACCGCCAGGTGCCAGAGCGTCGTCAGCATGTGCGTCTTGCCGCCGCCCATTTGGGTAATGAGCGCCTGCAAAGGCGTCGTGTTTTCAGTCTTCCCGGCGAGGCGGCGCAGCACCTGCCCCGCATTCTCGCGCAGCGCGCGCGTGAAGCAAGTGCGGGCAAAGAATTGGTCGGGCTTCTGGTAATCCTCGGGGGCGCGGCCAGTGACGACCTGTTCAAGCGCGATGGCGAACTCGTCCGGGTTGAACGACCGCCCTTCACGGACCTCTTTGCGAGGCGTGACAAGTTTGTACCACGGTTCCATTATTCTTTCCTCCGCAACGCGGCCCGGGGGAGCAAACGACGAACCGCACGGCGGACGCGGCGGGCGATGGCAACAGATTTGCGCGCCTCAGCCAAGGTGACGGCGGAGTAATCGCCTGGGTAGCGCAACTCGGTGGCATGAGCAGTCAGCCTTCGTTGCTCTTCCAGTTGGGCGTAACCGGTGCTCCGCTAGTACGCATTCGGTGATCGCAGCTGCCTGCTAAGCTGTGACGGGCCTTCTTCTTCGGTTACAACAGGGGAATGGATCAGGATGACTTTTCCCCTGCGCTCTCCCCTCCTTGCCCGGAAGAGCCGGCTTCGGCCTTCGTGCCCTGTCCCTACCCCGATTGCCCCTGCCACACCGAACTGCGCCGTCTTCGACAGCAAGCCGGCTACTGGCAGGCCATGCACCAACGCGCCGTGGC
>JBBRPS010000161.1:0-15097 GCA_038227745.1 Gemmatales bacterium
CGCCCCGGATGCGAAGGCGGTCGCCGCGCTGGAGCGGCTGACGGACCTGGCCGAGTTGGAAGCGATGATCCCGCGGCGGTTGAGCGCGGGGAGTTGGCAAGAATGGCTCGGCCTGCCGACCCCACGGCGCTCCTCCGGGCGCCGCCGCTAAAGTGGGAGCGGCGCGAGAATTCTCCGGCCAATGCTGCATGGCGCCATAAGGTCTGCCGGCACTGGATTTGCTCCGGTGAAGAGGTCGGAAGCCGTGTCGCCCGTATCCGACGCCGTGCCGACCCATGCCGACCGCAGTCCCTCACCGCACCGCCTCACGCCAGGCCCGCCCCGCGCCGGACACACCGGCCGCCGACCCCGTTGCCGCCGCGGAGGCCGCTCACCTCCACTACGTCGGCGACAACCAACCCGGCATCCGTCGCGTCCGCTCCGGCAAGGGCTTCCGCTACGTCGGCGCCGACGGCAAGCCCGTGCGCGACCCAGCGACGTTGCGGCGCATCCGCGCGCTGGTGCTGCCGCCGGCCTGGCGCGACGTCTGGATCTGTCCGCGCGCCGACGGCCACATCCAGGCCACGGCCCGCGACGCGCGCGGCCGCAAGCAGTATCGCTACCATCCGCGCTGGCGGGCGATCCGCGACGAGGCCAAGTACGACCGCATGCTCGCCTTCAGCCAGGCGCTGCCCGCGCTGCGCGGCCGCGTCGAGGCCGACCTCGCTCTCCCCGGCCTGCCACGCGACAAAGTGCTGGCCACGGTCGTGCGCCTGCTGGAGGTCACCCTGATCCGCGTCGGCAACGAGGAGTACGCCCCTACGAACCACTCTTACGGCCTGACCACGCTGCACAACGCCCACGTGGACGTCAAGGGCGCGACGGTGCGCTTCCACTTCCGCGGCAAGAGCGGCGTCCGCCACGCGGTCGAGGTCGCCGACCGCCGCGTCGCGCGCGTCGTCGGCCGCTGCCAGGAACTGCCCGGCCAGGAATTGTTCGAGTACCAGGGGGAGGACGGCTCGTACCGCGACGTGACGTCCGGCGACGTCAACGACTACCTGCGCGAGGTGACGGGCCGGCCGTTCACGGCGAAGGACTTCCGCACCTGGGCCGGCACGGTGCTGGCAGCGCGGGCGCTGCAGGCGTTCACGAAGTTCGACTCGAAGGCGCAGGCGAAGCGGAACGTGGTGCAGGCCGATCACCGAGGTGGCGAAGCGGCTGGGCAACACGCGCACGGTCTGCCGCAAGTGCTACGTCCACCCCGCGGTGATCGAGGCGTACCTCGACGGCAGCCTGGTGCAGACGCTGGCCCGGCGCGCCGAGCGCGAGCTGAAGCGGTCGCTACACGACCTGCCGCCCGAGGAGGCCGCCGTGCTGGCGTTCCTGGAGCAGCGGCTGCGGGCCGAAGCGGCGGCCGAGACGTGAGGCGCCCGGTTTCCCCGCCCGGGGTCCTGAGGCCTCGACCCCCGGCGGGAAAGGCGCAGGAAAAAGGCCCACGGGCAGGCTGCCCGTGGGCCTCGACATTTCGTAGAGTTTTACACGCGCTTACTCAATGTTCCGCCGCCACGGCCAGCGGAACACCGCGAGCAGGTTCGAGTAGTCGTCGGTCCAGACGTAGCGCCCCGGCCCCGTGCCGGGCAGCGTGGTCCAGTACGGCGTCGAGTCGTCGGTGCGAAACTTCTGGTTGGCCTGCGCCCGCAGGTCGTTGTAATCGGCGGGCACGGACAGGTACTCCAGGTCTTTCGGGTTGCGGGCGACGATCACCCACTCCGAGGTGGTGTGGCCAATGTGCTCGCGCAGGTGCAAGCTGCGCTCGCTGGGCCCGCCCGGCGAGTTGTCGCGGCCGCGCTTGGCCGCCAGCGACTGCATCACCACTTCGCCCTCCTCGTCGGGCCCCTCCTTGCCCGTCGTGCGGTTGCGCCTCACGACCTTCCCCGTCTCCGTGTCGATCTTGGGCATCTTGACCGCGTTGGCGATGTCGGCCACCACCGGCACCAGGTCGAGGTGGCGGTTCGACACGTGGACGCACAGCACGCCGCCGGCGAAGTACCGCGACACGTCCTTGCCGTCCTTGTCCTTCTCGACGGTCACCCGCGGCGGCGCCAGCTTCGTCATGTACATCTCGACCGCCTCCTTGGTCAGCAGGTGGATCGGGATGGCGTCGGAGCTGAAGGCGTCCACCACGATCAGGTAGTAGAAGCCGTCCGGGCCGCCGCGCTTCGTCATCGAGATGTCCCACGGCCGGGCGTTCTCCTCGCCCTTGGGCACCCACGGCTCGGTCATGCGCAGGCGGGCGTCGCCCATCAGGACGTCGACCGCCGCCCCGCGCCCGTTCTTGTTCAACTTCGTGATGCTGGCGTCGAGCAGGTAGGTGAAGTACGGCTCCCTGCCGTCCTCCGGCAGCGAATAGCGACGGACGCGGTCGTCGATCTCGTAGAAGTGGAGGGTCTGGAACGGCCGGGCGTACGACGCCATCGTGCCGGTGCCCAGGCCGATGGTGGCGTACGGCGGCTCCGACCAGGCGGCCACCAGGGCCGAGCCGTGCGTGACCGGCGTGCCCATCCCGCCCAGCATCGGCGTCGCCACCACGCCGGCGATCGAGGCCGGCATTCGGGCGTCCGACCAGTAGGTGTTCCAATAATCGCTCGACTGCCGCCACTTGTCCTCCCCGAGCTTCACGAACCAGTCGAAGCGTTCCATCGCCATGCCGATCGGGCCGGCGCGGTGGTAGTACGTCGTCGCCAGGCGGCTGAGGTCGGTCTTGTTCGGGTAGGTGAGGTTCCCCTTCTTGATGAAGTTCTCGCCGTGCTGCGTCGTGCCGTGCGTCAGGGTCCGGTAATAGACCCGTTCCTCGGAGCCCAGCGCCTCCCAGCTGGCGCGGACGTTGAGGATGCCGAAGTAGCTGCGCTCCTGGATGATGGTGCCGCCGCCCCGCTCGCGCATCGCGAGCAGCAAGAGGATCAGCCCGAAGGTCAGGCCGTAGCGTACCGGCCGGCCGTAGAAGAGGCAGGCGATGGCCAGCGGCAGGCCGTAGCTGACACCCTGCCAGAACTTCAGGTCGTCGCGGTTGGTGGCGCCCTGGGTGAGGAAGGTGTTCAGAACCAGGGCCAGCACGAAGAGAGCGATGGGCAGGCCGACGTCGAGAGTGACCGTCAGGCCTTGCGAGGGCTGCGCGCCGGTCCTGCGGATCGGGTGCCGCTGGCCGCGCTTGTGCGCCGCGGGCGCCTCGCCGCCGCCGCCGGCGAGGAACTGGTCGATCCAGCCGGCGTACACGAGCGTGGGCCGCAGCAGGCCGGCACAGAACAGGGCGATCGGGTACTCCCACAGGCCCGGGAACAGGACCGGGGCTATCAGGCCGTTGAACAGGCCGCCCACCATGCCGCCGACCGACATCCACAGGTAATACTCGGTCAGGTGCTTCGTGCTCGGGCGGTCCTTGGCGAGTTCGCCGTGGCAGACGAGGGCGGTCGCGAAGAAGGCGAGCAGGTTGATCGCGATGGGCCACATGACCTGGCCGACGTCCGCGACGGCGGTGGTGACGACCAGGGCGCCCAGCAGGACGGGCTGAATGCAGACGGTGACGAAGTGGGCCTGCTCCAGCCAGTTGAACGGCCAGCGCATGAACACCAGGATGAAGCTGAGCAGGTACAGCGACAGCGGCAGCACCCAGAAAAGCGGGATGGCCGAGATGTCGGTGGACATGTGCGTCGTGACCGCCAGCATAAGGCTGGAGGGCACCGCGGCCAGCAGCACCCAGCGGAAGCGCCGGCCGGGCGTCAGCTCGTCGGTGCGCGTGAAGGAGGGCAGGGCGGCGGGGGCGGCGGTGGGGCTCGAGGCGGCGGGCGCCGTCGCGGTCACCGACTGGGCAAGCTCGCGGCGCTGCGGCTCCTGTTTCTGGTGGTGCTTGTGCTTCCCTTTCTTCTGCTGCTTGCTGCCCTTCTTGATGGCCGTGCTCGGGCCGGGCTTGGGGGCCGGCGCGGGCGCGGGCAGGTTGGCGGTGACGTTCGTCGTGGCGGCCGCTTCCCCTTCCGCGGCCGGCGGCGTGGTCGTGGCGGCCGGGGTGAAGTTCTCGGCCGGCACGGGCGGGGCGGTGACATCACTCGGGGCGGGCGCCGGCGGCACGTCGGTGCCGGCGCGGCCGTGGCCCGCCAGCATCACCAGCGGCGCGCCCTTGAAGGCCATCACGCCGCAGCCGATGACGAGGGCGATCAGCACGAGGTAGCCGGCCGTCCACAGCCAGCTCTGGCTGCCGAGGCTGAAGATGATGTGGCCGGCCTCGTCGGTGGACCTCAGGCCGAAGAACGGCTCGATGAGCACGGGGTAGAGGACGAGGGAGAGCATGGAGCCGAGGTTGCTGGCGCCGTAGAGGAAGTACGGGTCCTTGCTGGCGGGGTGGCCGGTGCAGGCGAACCACTTCTGCAGCAGCGGCGCCGTCGTGGCGACCACGAAGAATGGGATGCCGACGACGATGGTGAGCAGCCAGAGCGTGGCGAAGATCGGATTGCCGCCCGCGGGCGGGACCCAGCTGACGACGTTGAACGGGCCCCACGGCAGCAAAATCAGCAGCGGGACGAACAGCAGCACGCAGTGCAGGATGATCTGCGTGCGCGTCCGGAGGTAGGTGCTGACCGTGTGGGTGTAGAAGTACCCCGCGAGCAGCGCCGTTTGGAAGAACACCATGCAGGTGTTCCACACCTGGGGCGTGCCGCCGAGTTTCGGCAGGATCATCTTGCCGATGATCGGCTGCACTAAAAACAGCAGGAACGCGCTCACGAAGAGCGTGATGGTGAAGAACAGCAGGGCCAAGGGAACACCTCCACGGTAAACAGCTTCAAAGGCGCGGCGGCTGGTGCGGACAGTCCGGGATGCGGCGCCGTACGGATTCGCGGGGCCTGCGGGCCGCTCGCCAAAGGGGCCGCGCCGTGGCGGCTGCGAGCGGGTTTCAGGGTCGGGTTGGCTTGTGTCAAACGCGCCCGTATTCGATTGTTTCTAGGAACTGCTTACGGAAAGTCGAGTTGTTTTTCCGACCTCGCACCGCAGCAAGGACGCGGAGGCCGGCCGGGATTACTGAGGGCAGCACGGTCAAAGCGCGCTCGCGGCTAAACCTACTTGCTTACGCGCAACAATTCCTGGATGGACGTCTTGCCCTCGATCACCTGACGCATTCCGTCCTCCTGCAGGAACCGCAGCCCGTTCTTGACCGCCTCCTGCTTCAGGGCCGTCAGGTTCGGGCTCTCGCGGATCAGTGCGCGCAGGTTGTCGTTGATGATCAGCAGCTCGAAGACGCCGATCCGGCCGTGGTAGCCAGTGCCGCCGCAGTGGCTGCACGGCTTCGCCTCGCCGCCCTCGCCGGCCGGCGCCTCGCCCGGCTCCGGCGGACGGTAGAAGTATTTGATCTTGTCGGCGGGCAGGTTGAGCTTGCGCAGCATGTCGGGGTTCGGCTTGTAGCGCACCTTGCAGTGCGCACACAGCAGCCGCACCAGCCGCTGCCCCAGCACTCCCGACAGGGCAGTCGCCAGCATGAATGGCTGCACCCCCAGGTCGATCAGCCGGCCGACCGCCGTGATCGTGTCGTTGGCGTGCAGCGTCGTGAACACCATGTGCCCCGTCTGCGCCGCCTGGCACGCGATCTCCGCCGTCTCCTTGTCGCGGACCTCGCCGACCAGGATCACGTCCGGATCCTGGCGCAGGATGCTGCGCAGCTCCGACGCGAACGTCTTGCCGGCCCGCTGGCTGACCTCGATCTGCGTGGCGTTGGTCAACTGGAACTCGACCGGGTCCTCGATCGTGATGACGTTTTGCTGGTAGCGGTCGATCTCGTTGAGGCAAGCGTACAGCGTGGTGCTCTTGCCGGCCCCCGTCGGGCCGCACGAGATGAACATGCCGTGCGGCTGCTTGACGAGGTCGTGGACCTGCTCGCGCATGCGGTCGCGCATGCCGAGCTGCGTCAGGCTGATGATCTGCTGCGAGCGGTCGAGCACGCGCATCACCAGCTTCTCGCCGACCACGCTGCCGGCCGTCGCTATGCGGACGTCGATCTGGCGGTTCTCGACCTGGGCCGAGAAACTGCCGTCCTGCGGCTTGCGCTTCTCGGTGATGTCCAGGTCGCCCAAGACCTTGAAGATGTTGATGACCGCGTCGCCGGTGGGGCGGCTGAACGGGTCGGTCGCCTGGAGGATGCCGTCGATGCGGAAGCGCACCACCATCTCGTCGCGGGCCGGCTCGAGGTGGATGTCGGTGGCGCGGCGCTGGAGGGCGTCGTGGACCAGGCGCAGCGCCGCCTTGTAGCCCTTGGAGCCCTCCGCCCGGTTGACGCGGTCGGGGTCCTCGCGCTGGTCGGCGCTGCGGCCGATGAAGCGCACCGGAAGCTTCGCCTCCTCGCCCACCTCCGTCACCCTGCGCGCGGACGAGGCCTTGCCGACCTTGACCTTCAGGCCGAGCAGCTGCGAGCCCAGCGAACGCAGGTGTTCCTCGGTCAGCACGCGCTGCCCGGCGGGGACGCGCCCATTGCGCACTGCCACATAGCCGAACGTGGTGCCGCCGTAGAGGAGCAGCAGCAGCAGGAAGCCGAGGAAGAAGGTGGACATCCCCCAAACGGCGAGCAGGCCGAGCAGCCCGGCGAGCAGCATCAGGCCGTTCCAGGTCGCCGTCTTGAGGCCGACCTTTTCGCCGTCGCGGTTGATCCAGTCGCAGGTGGCGATCCAGCCGAGGTAGACGATGAGGACCAGCACGATCTTGACGAGGCTGTAGTAGAAGCCCGGCCCGCGCAACGGCGGCTCGACGACCTGTGCCCACAGCCCGCCCAGGGGCAGATCCGCCGCGACGGCGCCCCAGAGGAACGCCGGACTGTACCGGGGGAAACGGGCGCCCCCACGCGGCGCGCGGCCGCCCCCCCTGTCCGCCGATCTGCGCTGCTGGGTACACATCGTGGCGATCGTCCGTCGGTCGTTCACAGGATGCCCGGCGTGGACATCTTGATGCCCTTGAGGGCCATCTTGAACTGCTCGGGGTTCGGCGCCACCTCCAGGGCGGTGGTGCGGTCGATGTCGCCGCGCTCCACGAGCTGGCGCAGGTTCTCCGTGAAATCGATCATGCCCTCCTGGTAGGACATGCGGATGGCGTCGATGAGCTTGCTGTCGCCCTCTTCGAGGATCAGTTTGCGGACGATCGGCGTGGCGATCATGATCTCGTTGGTGGGGATGCGGCCCTTCTTGAGGCCCTTGATGAGCTTCTGGGCGACGATGGCCCGCAGGTTGTTCGCCAGCGCCTGGCGGATGGCGTTGTGCTTGTCGGGCGGGAACAGGTCGAGGATGCGGTTGATCGTGGTGGCGGCGCTGGCGGCGTGGATGGTGCCGAACACCAGGTGGCCCGTCTCCGCGGCGTGGATGGCGGCCTCGAACGTCTCGACGTCGCGCAGCTCGCCGACGAGGATCACGTCGGGGTCCTGGCGGACGGCGTCCTTGAGGGCCTTGTGCCAGCCGATCACGTCCAGGCCGATCTCGCGCTGGTTGAAGTACGCCTTCTTGTCGGCGAAGGTGAACTCGATCGGGTCCTCGACGGTGAGGATGTGCAGCGCCTCGCGCTCGGCGATGTAGTCGAGCATCGAGGCGATGGTCGTGCTCTTGCCGGACCCGGTCACGCCGGCGAGGATCACGAGGCCGTCCGGGAAGTTGCACAGCTTCTCGATCGACTCCGGCAGGCCGAGGCTGGTGAAGTTGGGGATGGTGGTGTTGACGCGGCGGGCGACCAGCGACAGGCGGTTGCGCTGCTTGAAGAGGCTGACGCGGAAACGGCACTCCTCGTTGCCGACGACGTAGGAGAAGTCCACGCCCCCCTCCTCATCGAGGATCTTGCGCTGCCGGGGGGTGAGGGTCGGCAGCAGGAGGCGCTCCATGTCCTCCTGGGTGAGGGGGCGCATTTCCATGCGGCGGATGTCACCCTTGAGGCGCATCATCGGCGCCAGGCCGACCTTGAGGTGGAGGTCCGAGCCCTCGTACTTCATGACCATGCGGAAGAGCTTGTTGACCTCCGGCTCCTTGCGGGCGTCGGCGGCGACCTTGTCGAGGGAGAGTCTCGGTTCGGCTTCGGACTTCGACACGTCGGCGGTAGCCATGATCTTCTCCTCGAATGCGGCGGGAAAGCCCACGGGTCGCAGCCCGTGGGTTCGAGAGCGCTAAATGCGGATCGGCACGCCGCGCTCCGCCAGATACTTCTTGGTGGCGGCGATGCCGTATTCATTGTAATGGAAAATGCTCGCCGCCAGAGCGGCGTCGGCGCCGCCGACGGTCAGGGCCTGGTACAGGTGCTCCGGGTTGCCGGCGCCGCCGCTGGCGACGACGGGGATGCGCACGGCGTCGGCAACGGCGCGGGTCATGGGCAGGTCGTAGCCCGCCTTCGTGCCGTCGGCGTCCATCGACGTCAGCACGATCTCGCCGGCGCCCAGCTCCTCGACGCGGCGCGCCCAGGCGACGGCCTCCAGGCCGGTCGGGACGCGGCCGCCGTTGACGTGGACCTCCCACACCTCACGGCCGTCGCGCGTGACGCGGCGCGGGTCGATGTTCACGACCGTGGCGCAGCTGCCGAACTTGCGCGCGACCTCGGTGACGAGTTCCGGGGTGCGCACTGCCGCCGAGTTGATGCTCACCTTCTCGGCGCCCGCCTGGATGAGGCGGGTGGCGTCCTCCAGGGTGCGGATGCCGCCGCCGACCGTGAAGGGCATGAAGATCTCTTCGGAGACGCGGCGGACCACGTCGAGCATGATCTGTCGGCCCTCGTGGCTGGCGCTGATGTCGAGGAAGACCAGTTCGTCGGCGCCCGCCTCCTCGTAACGGCGTGCGACCTCGACGGGGTCGCCGGCGTCGCGCAGCTGCAGGAAGTTGACGCCCTTCACGACCCGGCCGCGGTCCACGTCGAGACAGGGGATGATCCGCTTGGTGAGCATGGTGTGCCAAGGACCTGACCGCCGACCCTGGGCGCGCGGCGGCACGACATCCCGGCTGGCCCCGGCGCCCGCCGACTGCTTCCAATCTACGGCGGGTTACGGCGGCGGTCAACGGTTTCGTGCGGCGCCGGGCTCCGGGCGCGTGTACACTTCCGATACCGCGAGCGCCCCTCGCCGCGAGGGCCGCCGGTGTGTGGCCCGATCCTCCATCCCAGGCGCTGCCGCCGGGCAGCAAGGAGTCTTGATGAAGCGAGTGGTCCTGTTCACCGTCGGTATCCTGATCTGTCTCCTCGGCCTCGGTCTGCTCGTGTTCAGCCAGGTGATGCAGCCGGACGACGACGAATCGCGCCGCATCCAGACGGGCGCCCTGATCCTGGGGCTCGTCCTCGGGGCGCTTGGGGCTTTCGCCATCGTCTGGGCGAACAGGGCCGCGGGACCGTCCGCCGTCGGCGCGCCGCGGCCAGCCGGCGCCCCCGCCGCCCCCTCCCCCCTGAGGCGGATCCTCACAGCGACCTGGATCCTGCTCTTGCTCGGTGCGGCCGTTGCCGGCGTTGTGGCGTGGCAGTACTTCGGGTCGGCTGAGGAATATTACAGACAGGCGCGGAATTCCGGCGAGTTCGGTGCCATGTACTACGACTTCTGGAGGCGCGACCAGGCGCACGGGGAGTCGGCCGTCCTGGTCACCGCGGTGCTCCTGCTGGCCGGGGTCGTCGCCCTCGTGACTTCGCGGGTGCTCGCCTGGCGGGCCGCGCGGCACAGGTAGCACGACGCGCCGGCCCCGGCCGCGCGTCTCACGCGCGGCCAGGGCCGGCCGCGATCCGCGCGATCTCCTCCAGGTATTTCTGCCGCTTTCGCAGCTTCCCCGCCGACTCCCGCGCCGCGGCGAGGTCCGCCTCGGTCAGCTTGCCCAGCCGCGCCAGCAACCGGCAGCGCTCGACATGGGCCGCGCACTCGTCCGCGAGCCGCCCGCGGCCCGCGAGCGTCTCCAGCTCGCGGTCGCGCGTGCGCAGGGCCAGGTCGAGGCTGTCGCCCAGTTCGTAGAAAGCCGCCAGCGCGTCGAAGTAGGCCCCCGCGGGCGGGGCCGACAGGCGGGCCATGCGCGCGACGGCGTTACCGCCCAGACGGCACGCCGCCGGCTCGTCGCCGGCCTTCCGAGCGGCAACCGCCTGCCACAGCAGCGCCTCGGCGAGGGCAGCCTTGCGGTCGAGGCGGCGCGCGATCTCCTCGGCGGCGCAGGCCCACTCGTGCAGGCCGGTGTAGTCGCCGCTGCGGAACGCGATCAGGCACAGATCGGTGCAGGCGTTGCCCTTGTAGTGTTCCGAGTCGACGTCCTCCGCCAGCGCCAGGGCACGCAGTCCGGACGCGCGCGCGGCGTCCATCCGGCCGCGGTCCAGCTCGAAGATGGTACGGCAGCCCTGCACGCAGTGCCGGCACTCCAGGCCGGTCGTGGCCTGGTTCTCCATGTAGTCGAGGGCCTGGGCGATCATCTCCTCGTACCCGAGCGGGTCGATGGCGGCGTAGATGCCGACGAGGTCCTCCTGCAGGCAGATGCGCTGCGGCAGATCCGCGAACGCCGGCTTGCGCGCCTCCAGGGCCGCCTTCACCGCCCGGTCGAGGATGCCGCGGTAGTCGCGCTGGAAGAAGCGGCCGAGCTGCAGCAGCCAGTGCTCGTAGAACAGCACCCAGCGCGGCTCGTCCAGCGACTGGGCGAGGCGGCGCCCGTCCTCGAGGATGGCTGCGGCCTGCGCGGTGTCCGTCTCGCGCAGGTCCCAGGCGTCGTGGAAAATCCACGTCAACTGCAGCCGCTCCCTGTCGCCCCGGGCCTCGGCCTCGGCGCTGTACTCGTGGATCCAGTCCCAGACGCTCATGGGTGTCCTCTCGAAAGGAGCCTTCTCGGGGCGGTCAACCGCGGGCGAGCGCGTCGATCTGCACCAGGTAATACGCGGGCTTGCGCAGCCGTGCGGCCGCCGCCCGCGCCGCGGCCAGGTCGCCCTCTTCGAGCCGCCCCAGCCGCGCCAGCAGCCGGCAGCGCTTGACGTGCGCCTCGCACTCGGACGCCAGCCGGCCCTTGCCGCTCACCGTCTCCAGCTCGCGCTCGCGCACCTCCAGGGCCCGCGCCGGGTTGTCGCCCAGCTCGTGGTACAGCGCGAGGGCGTCGAAGTAGTTGTCGCCCGGCGGCGTCCGCAGGCGGCCCATGCGCGCCGCGGCGCGCCGGCACAGCCGCCGGGCGGTCGGCTCGTCGCCGGCGCGACGGGCCAGGACAGCCTGCCAGAGCAGCGCCTCGGCCAGCTGCGCCTGGCTCGGGTCCACGCGGCGCGTCAGCTCCTCCGTGGCGGCGGCGTGGCCGGCGACGCCGTCCCAGTCGCCGCGCCGCCAGGACAGCCAGCACAGGTCGGCGTTGACCGAGACCGCATACCAGCTGGTGTTAATCGGTTCGTCGTCCTCGTCCAGCAGCCCGAGGTGCGCCTGGGCCACGCGGTACGCCTCGTCCAGCCGGCCCGTCTCCCTGAGGAACTGCCGCTTCTTGCCGAGCATCACGTAGCGATCGTCGTGCGGCCCCGGCGGCAGTTCGGCGTCGAGGTAGTCCAGGGCTTCCTGAATGCGGTCCGCGTGGCCGGCCGGGTCGATGCCGATGTAGGCGCTGATGAGGTTGTTGTACGCCGCGAACTTCCACGGGTGGCCGGCGTAGAGGGGCTTGCGCACCTCCAGGGCACAGCGGACGGTCAGGTCGAGCACGTCGCGGAAGTCGTGCTGGTAGTTGAGCAGGGCAATGACGCGCCAGACGTCATAGAACAGCACCCACCACGGCTCGTCGAGGCGCGCGGCAAGGGCCCGCCCCGCGGTGAAGGCGGCGAGGGTGCTGTCCGGGTCGATCTCCTGCAACGCGAAGCCTTCGTCGTGAAGCGCAGCCATCTCCAGGCGTTCGGTGTCGCCCGCCGCCCGGAAGTCGCGGACGCAGTCGAGGTACCAGTCCCAGATCGCCATCGCTACAACAGTCCCCCGAGCGCCCGCGTCAGCTCCTTGAACGCCTGCGTGGCCTCGGCGGCATCGAGCATCCGGCCGCAGAACAGCCGCGCCAGCTGGTGAACCAGGTCGAGTACCGCGGCCAGCCCCGGCCCAGCCGGCGGCGACTCGGCGAGGCGGCGCACCAGCGGGCACGAGGCGTTCAAGAACAAGGTCCCTTGCAGATCCTTACCGCCGCCGAAGCGCTGCTCGACGTACTCGCCGATCAGGCCGCTCAGAGGTCCGGGCAGTTCGCCCGCCTCCAGCGCCGCGCCCGCCTCGCGCGCGATCTCCGCCCCTTCCGGGTAGAGCATCACCGCCGGCATCTCGGCCGGTTTGAACGACGCCACCCGGGCGCGCACGCCGCGCTCGCGATAGTGTCCCAGCAGCGCCGCGAACGCCCCCTCGGCCACCGGCCGCATCAGCGTCTCCGCCGCCCCGTCGAGCTGGACCAGATCGACATCGGGGTGCCGCGCGGCGTACTTCTCCAGGAACGGCGTGACCGCGAACCACGACGCCTCGATGGCCGGTACGTCGCGGCCCTCCGCCAGCACCTGCTCCTGCAGCGACCCCAGCTCGCGCGTCACGTAGTACAGCCTGCCGCCGCTCTGTCTCAGGTAGTCCGGCAGGCTGAGCAGGCCGCGCGACGTGCGGAAGTGAACGATGTCCTGGACGCGCTCGAAAAACTCGTTGTCCTTGACCGCCCAGCTGACGATCACGTCGGAATGGCCGCGCACCAGCTGCTTCCACGTCGTGGGGTCGTCGCGGGCCAGCTCGCGCAGCCCCTGGCCGAGCTGCTCCTCCAGGACCTGGCGCACCGAGTCGAAGTTCTCGTCCTGGTGGATGCCCTCGCGCGAGGCGGTCGGCTGCAGCACCGGGCAGTCGATCACGCCGCGGACGAAGCGCGCCCACGGCGGCAGCAGGTCGCGCTCGCGGTCGCAGATGAACATGCGGCGGATGTATACCGTCAGGTCGCCGTACTCGCGCACCGACGCGACCGAGCCGGGCGGCACGTACAGGAAGCCCTGCAGCGGGATCGTGATCGTGTCGTGCTCCAGGGGGGCCTTGCCCTCGCGCAGGGGCAGGACAAAGAGCGGCTCGCCGCCGTGCCCGGTGCGGGTGAGGTACGCGCGGGCGGCGGCCTCCTGGTCTTCGGCCTCCCACGGCGGGCTCATGAGGTTGACCGGCTCGGGGTCGCCCTCGACGTGGATCGGCGTCGGCAGGAAGTCGGCGTAGGTGCGGACGGTGTCGAGCAGGCTGCGCTCCTGGAGGATGAACGCCGCGGCCGGCTTGACGCGCAGCTCGACCGTGGTGCCGACATCGCCCGGCTCGGCCGGCGTCAGGTCGTAGAACTCATCGCCGGTCGAGTGCCAGCGCAGCGTCGGGCCGCCCTGGAACGAGCGCGTGGTGACGGTGACCTCGGCGGCGATGAGGAAGGCGCTGAGGAAGCCGAGGCCGAACTGGCCGATCAGCTCGGCGGCCTGCTCGGGCGAGTAGAGGGAGAGGCGCTCGCGCAGTTCGCGGGTGTAGCCGCGGCCGATGGTGGCGAGGTAGCCGGTGATCTCGTCCTCGGTCAGGCCGCAGCCATTGTCGCGGATGGTGAGAGTGCGGCGGTCCGGGTCGATGGCCAGGTCGATGCGCGGCCGGTAGCGGTCGTCCCGGCCCTCGATCTTGCGGCGGACGCAGGAGTCGTGCGCGTTCTGCAGCAACTCGCGGACGGCGACCTTCTTGGTGGAGTAGAGGTGCTCGGCGAGGACCTTGAGCAGCCCGGGCAGGTGCAGGTTGAACCGTTGCTTGTCCTTCACGGGAGTCCCTCGGCGGCGGTGAATGGTGACGCGGTCCGTTCGTTGTGTTGACTGTAACGCAGCCCGGGGCCGCGGACAAGGGAGGCAGGGCCGCCGCGTGCATGAGAGAACGACCCCCCGGCGACGGAGGTTCGCCGCGGCGCCGGGTAGGACGGACACCGCTAGGGGAAATGAGGCCGCTCTTTTGTCACGAACCTGCCGGGGTTCCGCATGTACTTATTATGCGCAGGCCGGGCAAGGCCCCGGACGTGTCCACGGAGGAAACCGCCGGCGAAGCTCCGCCGGCCGAGGCCCACTCGCCCCGGCGCGGCAGGATCCGGGACGTCCGCAGCCGGAGAACCACTCAAGGAGTTTGTGATGCACCGCTGGCTCATCGTCGCGACGGTCGGTCTGCTGGGACTGATATTCCCCGGACCGCACCAGTCTCCCACCGAGGCGCAGCAGAAGGGGCGGACGCAGCCACGTCCGCAACCGCAGCCCCAGCCGCAGTATCGCCCCCCGCAGCCGCGCCCCCAACCGCAGCCGCGTCCGCAGCCGCAGCCGCGTCCGCAGCCGCAGTACCGCCCGCAACCGCAGCGCGCTGCTGCACCGCGCCCCGTCCAGCCGCGCGCCGCCGCCCCGCGCACCGCACCACAGCGCACCGCCGCCCCGCGCACCGCACCACAGCGCGCGACCGCGCCGCGCACCGCCCCCAAGGGGAACCAGGCCGCCCGGCAGCAGCCGAACCGGACCACCCCGCAGCTCAGTCGCGTGGCCAGGCCGCAGGTGAACCGCCCCGCGCCGCCGCAGGCCGCGCGGGGCGTTCAGCAGCAAGTCAACCGGATCGCCCAGCAGCAGGCGGCGCGGGTGGCGCGGCAGCAGGCCGCCCGCGCCGCGGAGCAGCAGGTCGCCCGCATCGCCCAGCGCGTGGCCCTCAGGCACATGGAGACGCGGGCGGCCAAGGCGTCCAAGGCCGCGAAGAAGTCCCCGCCCTCCGAGCAGGTCGCCGCCCGGATCCAGGCGGCACGGCAGGCCCAGGCCGCCACGGAGACCAACCTCCTGAGCCGGCAGGTGCAACTCCTCGCCAGCGCCCGCAAGCAGGGGGCCGTCGGACCGGATTTCGACCGCGTGTGGAACGAGCTGCTGAACCGGAAGTTCGTCGATCTCTCCGCGCCCTCCTCGGACACGAAGTACGACGTCGTGTTCACCAACAAGTCGGGCACCGTGACGCACCACGAGTTCGGCAGCTACCTCGACGCGAACCAGTTCGCCGACGAGTACCGCAAGGGCGTTTACAGTCTCGTCGACGGCACCCTGACGAAGATCGACCTGTTCGCCGTCGGCAAGGGGGCCACGGACCAGGACCGGGGGACCGCCCGCCTGTACTACG
>JBBRPS010000162.1:0-15042 GCA_038227745.1 Gemmatales bacterium
AGGCTTCAATGGGTCCACGGCATGGTCGCCGTGGGAAACTCGTTGGTTGCTGCGTACCCAAGGAGACACACGAAAGGGCTTCAATGGGTCCACGGCATGGTCGCCGTGGGAAACAATACTGCTGCCGCTTGACAGAGCGGCAGCGTGGACGCTTCAATGGGTCCACGGCATGGTCGCCGTGGGAAACGACGGGATAGATCGGCACTGCGTGGCGCCGATAACGCTTCAATGGGTCCACGGCATGGTCGCCGTGGGAAACATTCGTCGCCGTGACGTGCGTTCTCTGTCGTTGCCGGCTTCAATGGGTCCACGGCATGGTCGCCGTGGGAAACGTGGTCAGTATCGCTGCCAATTTTTGGTTGGGACGGGCTTCAATGGGTCCACGGCATGGTCGCCGTGGGAAACACCCCTTCCCCCAGAGGCCACGGATGCCATCCAAGCTTCAATGGGTCCACGGCATGGTCGCCGTGGGAAACAGCAACCGGCCGGCATGTTATAGGCGAGCGCGTTGAAGCTTCAATGGGTCCACGGCATGGTCGCCGTTGGAAACGCTAAACTAGATTGGACAACGACCCTCGCAGGGAGAAGCTTCAATGGGTCCACGGCATGGTCGCCGTGGGAAACTGAGCGCAAGGCAGCGAGAAGCTGTGCCGTGTGCATCGCTTCAATGGGTCCACGGCATGGTCGCCGTGGGAAACGCCCGCCGTGCCGGCTCCCAAGGCACCAACTCCCAAGGCGCTTCAATGGGTCCACGGCATGGTCGCCGTGGGAAACGGGAGCGGCCACCGTCGATAAACGACACCGCGAGATGGGCTTCAATGGGTCCACGGCATGGTCGCCGTGGGAAACGTTCCTCATCGGACTCCTTAAGGGTGGGGCGATCATGCTTCAATGGGTCCACGGCATGGTCGCCGTGGGAAACGGAAGGCGGCCGGCATGGCGAGGACCGCCAGTATGGCTTCAATGGGTCCACGGCATGGTCGCCGTGGGAAACTGGGCACAGCTGCCAACAGATGGCGTCAGTCGTCGGCTTCAATGGGTCCACGGCATGGTCGCCGTGGGAAACCACGATCTGCGCTTTTGAGCGCCGCGACAAACTTGAGCTTCAATGGGTCCACGGCATGGTCGCCGTGGGAAACAGGAGGGATGTAGGGGCCGTGGCCTGGGTAGGGAAGCGCTTCAATGGGTCCACGGCATGGTCGCCGTGGGAAACGCAAAGCACGGCTTCGAGCATCTTCGCGAAGATCCCGGGCTTCAATGGGTCCACGGCATGGTCGCCGTGGGAAACAATAACTGCCGCGAGAAGAAACTACCAGATAGTGGCGGCTTCAATGGGTCCACGGCATGGTCGCCGTGGGAAACCCCGTGCCCGTCACTTCATCAGCCCACGCACGCCCAACGCTTCAATGGGTCCACGGCATGGTCGCCGTGGGAAACCACGTCTACCATCGCTGCTTTCAGCATGACGCAATCGCTTCAATGGGTCCACGGCATGGTCGCCGTGGGAAACTCAAGGTAGCGGTCACGCAGCTCCGGTTCGTGCTTGCGCTTCAATGGGTCCACGGCATGGTCGCCGTGGGAAACGTGGGTAGGCGTCCCATACCTGATCTACGCCGGTGTGGCTTCAATGGGTCCACGGCATGGTCGCCGTGGGAAACCGTCGCAGTCGGGGGCTCGCAAATGGCAAGGAGTTGCGCCTCCTGCTGCGAGAGGCCCCATCTCCCTCCCGCGACCCTGCCCTCGCAACTCACGCACCTTGCACCTAGCATGTGCCTCTCCCAGGACTTGCGGCCAGCGAGAGGTCCCGCTGCCTCCGACGAACAACAACTTCGTATTGTCAAAGAACTTGCCCTCCCCCAACCGCCTCGACGTCATTTGAACACGTCACCTCCCGCTTGTCAAGAAAATATCCCCACACTTCCACCACCCCCCCGATTCACACCTCGCCCGCCAAACCCCGCCCCTCCCTCGGACGGAACACGGAACTGCCCCAGCCCAAAATGACACGAATGCCCCAGACACAACGGCCCCTCCACCTCCTCCCCGAACCGCACCCGGAACATCCCGCACGACCGCCGCTCTCCGTCATCGCCTTCCTTGCTCCGACTCCGCCGGAACGTCAGCGCCCTCACCCGACGTCTACTCACCCACCCCTCTCCACGCGCCTCCACCGCGACCGCCGTCGCCAACCCCCGCCCCTCACACCACCGCCCCAGCTCCTCCTCCAGGACCCGCACACAGAACGCCGCCCCGTTGCTCCGCGCCAGCAGCTCCGGCGGGTCGCGCCGCGCCCCCCGCTCCTTCGGGTAGCGCGTCACCACGAACGGCGTCGCCGACTCCCACTCCGCCGACCGCCCCAGCAACGGCACCCTGAAGTCCGCCCCCGTCCCCAGCCCCACCAGCAGCAGCCGCAGCACGCCGCCCTCTCCGAACCGCAGTTCCCGCAGCCGGTCCAGCGCCGCCACCTCCCCCGGCCCGAACCCCATCTCCGCGTGGACCGTCAGGTGGTCCAACCTCCCGTCCCCGTCCTCGTCGCCCGGCAGGTAGAACGCATGCCGGTGCCCCTCCAGCCGCCGGCCCGCCGCGTCCTTGCCCGAGAACACTTCCGACCGCCCCGAGCCGCCCCCCGCCCCGGCCGCCTCGCCGTACAGCGCCATCAAGGCCCGCCGCGCCTGCTCGGCCAGCGGCAGCGTGTCCTCCAGCGGCGGCAGCACGCCCCCGTCCAGGACGAACCGCGCCACCACCGGCCGGACGCGCCCGGGCGGCACGGCCTCGGGGACACGCCGCGGCCGCAGGCAAGCGGCGGGACGGCGGTAGCTCACCCAGCGGGCGCCGGGCAGCCCCGCACGGCGGCCGCGGTGCAGCTCGAGCGTCTCGACGCACAGCGACCAGTCGGGGTCGTACAGCGGCGCCGCGCCGGCGGGGCCGCGGCCTGCCCCCGGGGTCGGCGGGGCGGCCGGGGCGAAGGCGGTGTGCGGGTCGGCGCACAGGACGGCGACGGGCTCGCCGGCGGCGCCGACGGGGCGGCCGGCGAGGGGGGTGCAGTTGACGCGGTCGCGGCAGGCGTTGGCCTCGGACGGGGACAGGCGGCGGGCGTCGCACCAGGACTCGGCGCGGCCGAGGACGCTGAGGTGCGCGAGGAGGGTGTCGAGGAGGCCGGCCTGGTCGGGGCCGAGTTCGGTGTCGGGCCAGAGGGCGACGAGGGGCTGGTCGCGGCCGACGGCGACGAAGGCGTCGAGGACGAGGGTGCGGTCGGCGTGCCCGTTCTGGCCCGACGGCAGGTAATGGCGCGTGTGGGCGAGGGCGGCGGGGGGGAGGACGAAGACGGGAGGCGCGGCGAGGGGGGCGAGGAGGTCCCGGAGGCGGTGCTCGGGGACGGCGGGGCACTTGCGTTGGCAGACGGCGACGAGAGCGCGGAGGAGGCGCCAGGGGGACGGCGGCCATTCGGGGGCGCCGTCGTGGACGTCCTGGCCCCACGGGACCGCGTGGTAGCGACCGGCCGGGAAGGTGAGCGCGATGGCGAGCATGGGTCAGGCCCTTTCTCGGGGGAGTGGGAGTCGAGTCGCGAGGGCGTCCGTGGTCCGCTCCTCGGCGTGGGAGGCATCGCCTGCCGATCTGCCCTGCCGCCCTGGAGGGCGGGGGAGTCTGCCATGCCTTTCCGCCACCGTGACAAGGACTTACGACGGGAAAATCGCCGCTGTACCACCCCCTGTGCCTGGCACAGCGGCTCCCGGAGGATTACCCATCCGCATCCGAGCAACCTGACGGGAGGAAAAGGCCCATGCCAAAATGCGACGAATGCCCAAGACAGATAGGGCCTGGCACGGCTTCCGGGAATACGAGCCGGAACCCCCCGGCACTTCGACGGCCGCCGCCGTCATTCGCTTTCCGCCTGAACCGTTTGAACTGGATCGGGCGCAGCTGAAGGGGCCCAATGCGGTTTTGGTCCAGGGGTTCGATCACGGGTTGCGGAAAGTCCCCTCTCCGCTCGGCGAGACGTTGCAACTCCTCCTCAAGAACTCGCTGTGCGAATGCCACACGCATGTCGGGCTGGCGGAACTCGGCCGGATCCTTCTTCTGCCCACGCTTTTTCAGCTGCCGCGAGGCGATGAACGGGGTCGCCGACGCCCAGATCTTGTTGGGGGTGAACATGAGAGCATTGAAGTCTTCGGGCCGGCCAAGCCCGATGAGCTGGAGGTGCAACTCTTCGGCTTCCGGTCGTGAGAGTTCGCGAAGAAGGTCCAGCGCCGCAACTTCATCAGCGTTGAAGCCTGTCTCGGCGTAGATGGTCAGGTGGTCGATGTGTCCGTCCCTGTCCTCGTCGGAGGGCAGATAGTAGGCGTGACCGTGGCCTTTCAGAGGCTTGCCGTGCGGGGCAGGGGCGTTTTTCCCGGAAAAGACTTCGGAGTGGGGTACGGCAGTACCCGGTTCGCTTTGGCGTCCCGCCACCCAACGATACCGTCTGCGGAGTCCTTCACGAGCGTCCTCGGCCAAGCGGAGGGTGTCCGTGACGAGCGGCAATACTTTACCATCCAGGAGGAATCGGGCGACGGTCCGCTGGCCCCGCACCTTCAGTGGAGGGGCGGATCGAGCCGGCTCGGCCATGAGCGCGGTCGAAGGGAGGTCATAGGTCTTCCACCGCGCACCAGGCGGAACCTCGAAACCAGCTGCCTGCACATCAGCCGACTCCGCCAACAGATTCCAGGCCGGGTCTGGACGGTTTACGCTCGGACGGTAATTCCACTGATCCCAGGCCCCTGGCTCGGGTATCAGGACCGTAGCGGTTGTTTCGCCATTTGTTGACGGCCGGCTGTTCGGCTGGACTGGGAATTCTTCCGGGAGGAGGCGGGCGTCGCACCAGGACTCCGCGCGGCCCAGATAGGTCAGGCCCTCCAGCATGCCGGCGAGTGCCGACCGCTCCTCCACGGCTAACCTGGCCGTCGGCCAGTGAACGTAGACAGTGCTGGTTCCCTGGGCATCCTCAGCCTGGTCAGATGGCCGACTGACGACGACGAAGCGGTCCAGTACGAGAGTCACGCTGTTCGGCTTCCGCTCGGGCATGTAGTGGCGGGTGTGCCCCAAGGTCGCGCGGGGCAACTGAAAGTGGGGCGCCTCGGCGGCGAGGTGTCCGAACACGGCAGCCGCGTGCTTGCACACGAGCGGGTCGTCCGGGCACTTCTGCTTCCACACGGCCGCCAGCGCCCGCAGCAGTCGCCACGGGGAAGGTGGCCACTCGGGCTGTTCGTCGTTCACGTGCTGGCCCCAGGCGGTTGCGTGATACCGTCCGGCCCGGAACTGGAGTGATATTGTCACGGGCATGGTGTCATCCGTTCGGTTCGATGTTCGGCCCTGGGTCGCTGCCCTTGTTCGCCTGTTCTGCGAGCTTCGCCTTCAGAACCTCGATCAGTTTTGTTTCACCCGGCCGTTCCTTTGCTAGCTGCGCGATCAAGTCCTCTGACAGGCCGTTCTTCAGGATCAGCTTGGCCACCTTCCTCCCCTTCCCGGCCTTGTATTCGATGGCCTTCTTCATCGCCCCGGTGAACGCCGCCGGAGGTGGGAAGTCCGGGGGGAGGTCGATCTCAACCTTCGCCGTCTCCCTCGCCTTCCCCCCCCACATGACGACGGTCACAGCGGGGTCGATGAACAGGTTGGCGGTCCGGCAATCAGCGACGGCCACCGTCAACGCAGCCGCCGCCTCTTTCTCCGAGGGTAGCCCGGCAACATCCACGACCGGGATCAGGTCACACGCCGTTCGCAGCCGCAGCCCGTAGGTCAAGAACCGGCGGATTTTGAACACCGCGAGCGCGTATAGGAAGCGGTCAGCGGGTTCGCCCAGTCGATACCCCCTCAGCATCGCCAGGTCGAAATTGAAGAAGGCTTTGAGCGGACCGGTAAACTCGGTCCGTGCGAACGGCACGTTCCCGAACCCTTTATGGGTGTCCCCGGACGGATCGACGTGGTCATTCTTCACCCCTCCGGCCACCGCCTGCTGAGCGTCAGTCGCCTCGATGAACGCGGACAGCAGCCGGGGCAGCCGGAGCCGGCCGCCGGCCAGTTCCTTTTTCGCTAAGAACACCCCGTGCAGTACCGCGTTCGGATCGTACTTGAAGACCACGCGGGCGAGCTTGCGGATGTCCACCGGACCCTTCTCCATCCCGGCTACGTCTCGCTTGAGCATGTCGAGCACGGTGGTGTCTGTTCCCTCCAGGATGTACGGCGAATTCAGGCGGTGTGCCTCCAGGATCGAATTCGTGAGCGGCGTCTTGTCCGCCTGATCGATCCGAACGAACGGCATCCCGTCCAGGCATTTCGCCAGCGGCGCTGCCGGATCTGGCTGCCGTGGACTCAAGGGCGGGTCAAAGCACATACTCTCCAGGTGGTTGGCCATCGACTGCGGAGACTCCACGAGCACGACTTCGACGCTTCCCCCGCCGCGGTTTGCCCTGTATCGGGCCGGCCCCAAATCGGGGAAGCCCGTCGGTTGGAATCGATCCCCTTGGCACGGCTTGAGGGGCACCTCCAAGAGAAACCTCGCTTGGTTAGCAGGCGGCATGAGCAAGTCCGTCACGGGCAGTCCTCCTACGGGGGTGAGGTATCTAGTTTGCGGATGGTACGTTCAAGCAATCGTCGCGTGTCGCTTTCGCCAAGCGGGAACAGCAGGGCCGCGAGGAGCCGGCGCGCGCGAACCGGGTCGCCCGAGAACCCGCCGACCTTCTTGAACCGGCCGGCGACCGGGGCGGCAAGGTAAGTTGGGAACCCCGACGCATGGAGTCGCCGACAAGCGGCCTCCACCGCCTCGTCCAACCGCCCGGCCTGGAGCAGGGCGAGTATTGGCGGCTCGTTCCAGATGGGCAGCGCGGATGTCGTGCCAGGGCGGACCGCCGGCGCGTCGAGAAAGATGAGTTTCAGGACCGCATAGTCGGTCCATGTATGCACCCGGTCCGGCTGCTCAGGTTTGCGGAACCGGAATCCCGGTGCCTTCGGCGAAACGGCCGTGAGCGCCCACAGCAGTTCGGCCAGTTTTTGATCGTCCGTCAGGCCATCAAGGAACGCCAGCACGTCCGCCAATTTGGGTCGGAACCGGCCAGGCCCCCAGAGTGGGTGCTGCAGCCCCTCCCCAGCCCCATCTACGCGCCCGCTGCCCTCCCCACAGCCGTCACGCAATCGGCGGATAAGGACGGCGCCGAGGTTGAACGGCAGGGCAGCGTTCGACCACACGACGCCCGGTGCAGTGGCTTCAAACTTCCAGCGGCGATTTCCGAGCGGAGCAACGGGTTCCACATACATCCGGAAGGGCCGGTGCCGGTCCCGGACGCCGGGCAAGAATGCAACCGACGCGGCTAGCCGGAACTCGCACGTTCCATCGTCACATTCCTTCAGCCAGTCGGCCGACAGCCGGGCAAGCGGCTGCAGGCGGGGGAAGTCGGCCCGGACCTTCGACCCGTTTGCCAGTTCCGCCTCCGCCCGCCCGGCGGCGCGGAGCACGGCCTGCATGCGCCCTGGGTCCGCCCCGTAGCGGCAAACATCAAGCACCGCCCCGTCGATTCGGCGGACGGCAGCGGAAAACCGCGGCGGAGCCTTCTCATCGTCGGCTACCCGCCGGATCGGGGCAAGCCACGGGTCGAGTTCGTCCAGCAGCCGGGCGGCGGGCACCTTGCGAACCGGAAATCGACCTAGATCCGCGGCGAAGTAGCTCAAGCCGTTCCGTTTAACGATAGCGTAGCGGTGGAACGCTGCTAGCCCGCTGCCGACGCCCAGGGTGACCGCCGAGCGGGCGAAATCGACTGCGGTGCGGGCCTGCCGGCGACCGAGTTGTGCCCGTCCCTCCGCGAGCAGGAGTTTCAACTCCCCCAAAGCGCTGGGTCGATCCCATTCCGGCATCCACATCTCCGCCCGCACGTCCTCATCGGTGGCGGCAGACCCGTACCCTACCGGGTTCGCGTCCACGGTGAACGGAAACGCAGCCTTGCCTTGCGTGTCGGTCCCGATTCGGCGTGAGGCCGCCCCGGCGAACAGCAACGTCCCCTCGATAGCGAGCAGGTAGTCCCACGGGTTGGCCCCACCGCCACCGCCAAACCCGACCGACGAGTTCGGGCCGTCAATTGCTCCTGGGGCGAAGTGCCCCACGGCGACATCGGAGATTACCGGGGCCGGCGTCGCGAACAGGGCGGTCGCCACCCCAGGGTCCATCTTCCGGTTTACCAGCAACGACACCACTGCCTGGGCGAAGGTGGAAACGTAGCTGCCGCTCCCCTCGTTCCCGCCGGTTCCGAGGAGCGGCGGGAACTTGGCAGACTCATCCGTCAGCACGAACACCGCGTCCAGCCACGGGAGCAGTTGGTCGGGCAGTTCATTCCGGCACGCCCGCATCAGCCGGAGTTTGTTGTCGCCCCTACTCACCTCCTCTTTCTCCCTGAGGCCTAGCCGGCTGAGGATCCGGCGGACGGCGTCAATCGCTTCACGGAAGGGGAGGAACCGATCGGCGGCCGTGCAAGAGATCACATCTAACGCCCTCCGGGCTGTTGCCTCGCTGTCATCTGGGTAAAACCCAGACCGCCCGCCCCAAGGCCCGACCACCGGAGTCGGCCGGTACAATTCCCGGAAAAACTGTTCGAGTTCGTCGCGGGAGAGAGTCGTGTCGATGTGGAATTGGCCGTCCGCCCACCACCCGCGGACGGCCGGATCCCCATGTTCGGCGTCTTCAGCCACCAATCGGAACACTCCGAGTGCCTTCAGGTAGGCCATGAGCGGTTCCGGCGTGCAGCCAGCGAGGACGATCTCAGACATCGGCCGCCTCCTTCTTACTCGCCCGCACGTCCGCCGCCCGGAGCAGGGCTTCAAGGTATGCCAAGCAGAATGGGCCAAGTTCGGCAAGCAGCTTCAGCGCGTTCGCCGTCCACGATGATTCGCCCCCGATTTGCATCGGCCCCAGGTCGAGAGAAGTTTCCGGGCACGTTTCGGCTTCTTTCCCGCCCAAGTCCACCTTCGGCAACTTGTCTCCGTGATGGACCCCGAGGGCATAGAGGGAGAGAGCATTCGGGTCGTCCGGCGGGATTTCGCCAGGCAGCGCTCGGATGGCTAACCGTGTCCGCCCATGATGAGAGGCAATGAGGTACGCCGCTTCAAAGGGCAGGTTATGCTGAAGGGCCGCGAGCGCGGACGCGAGTTCATGCCGGAAGAAGGGCCGTCCGTGCCGGAGCCGGCCCTTTGTCCCCGACTTCGCCCAAAGCCGTTCGACGGACAGGCTCGCGTTCGCCCTCCTCATCCCCTGCTGGAAGGCGCAATGCGCCTTACCGGCGTCATGCCAGCGGGCAGCGTTGGCGAAATGTCGGAGCCACTCCCCCGGCAAGTGATCGCCGAGTCGCTTCACGAGTTCCGCCATTTCGAGCACCACATTTTCCGTGTGCTCGGCAATCGTGAGCGCCTTCCCGAGCGCCGAGTTCAGGTCCGAGCCGACTGCCTCTTCGATCGCCTCCTTGTTTACTGGCGGATGGGCGGTCACTGTGGCGGTACTGTCGGCGTTCCACCCCGTGCCGGCCCTCGCGCCGTCGTTCCAGTCGTACCCGCCAGCGGTCGTGGGCAGCAGAATCGTCAATCCAGGCCGCACGTCATTCACCGTAACCCTCACCCAGGCGTCGTCGAGATAGTCGAACCGGAACGCGGCCGGCTCCCGCTTCTTCACGAACTCTCTGAACTGGCCGACCGGGACGGCGCAGAGTTCTTGCCGCCTCGGCCCCGGCTCGTCTTGGTCCGGGCCGGGCTTCGGGTCGATGTCCCGCCAGAACACCTGTACGTCGATGTCCTCCTTGTCGCCGCGGACGAACCGGCTCACGTCGATGTCGTTCCCCGACAGGTCCGGCGACGTGTCGAACAGGTCCAGCACGTCCCGGCGCCGGATCACATGCGTGTGCGGAAACGCGGGATCGAGTTTGTACGGGGTGAGGGACTTCGGCGACACGTCCTTGCCGTTCAACTCCCTCAGCCGATCCCGGGCCTTAATCAACTCGCCAGCAGCGTAGGGCATCGCCTGCTTCTCTTCGTCCAGGTCGATCCAGAACACCCGGCCGGGGCCATCGTCGCCGGTTCGGTTGCACCGGCCGACCCGCTGCACCACGCTCGCCCACGGGGCCAGTTCGGTAACCAGCGTGCGAGCCGAAATGTCCACTCCAGCCTCGACAACCTGGGTCGCAACGATAATGCGGTCCACCCCCGCCTGCTGGAGGCTGGCGTTCAGCAGTTCCCGCTCGTGCGGCCGGAAACGAGAGTGGACGAGCAGCACGTCCTTCGGGGCGGTCTTCTCTTTTTTGATCGCCGCGTACACCGCCTTGGCTCGGTCCACCGTGTTCACTATGACCAGCGTTTGCGTGCCTTTCTCATGGGCCTTGACCACCGCAGCGGCGACATCCTTGCCGTCTTTCGTCGCCACCATGCCGAGCGGGGAGAGCGTCTTGGCGGCCGTCATCCGCTTGTAGAGCGGTCTTTCCGAATCGTAGTCGTCGCCGTACTGATCGTTGCCGAGTTCCAACGGCTTCCCCACAAACTTTCCGCGGAAATCGACGGTATCCAGCCAACCCGGCTCGAGCGTCGCGGACATCCACACCGACGGACACGGGCCGAAAGTGCCGAGGGCTGTCCGCAGCCCCGCGAGTTGGGCGGACGTGCTCACCCCGCTGCCCATCAACTGCGGCTCATCGAAAACCCAGAGACAATCGTTGTTCAGCAGCCCGAAGTCGATTGGCCAGTGGAACCGATTCGCCGCGTAGCCACGGTTCAGCGCCCGGGACAGGAGCATGTCCTGCGTGCCGATCAGCACCGCCGGCTTCTCCGGCTGCAGATACCACTTCTCGGTTTCGGCCCCACCCATAAGGACGTGGACGGGCACTTCCTCCTTCAACACCTTGTGTTCATGGAGTGCTAGAATCCATTTCTCCGCCGCGCGGGCCGACTGCTCGACCAGCACGCGCATCGGCAAGCAGTAGACTAGCCGCCGAGGAGTATTCGGTTTCTGCGAGACCCACCGCCATAGCCAGCCGAGAACCGCGGTTGCCGTCTTCCCGGCCGCTGTCGGGGCACGGAGGAGGTGCGGCAGGGTGTCCGCTTCGGCAAACCGCTCCTGGTACGGATATGGGAGCGGAGCAGATTCACCCGGGCCTTTCGGCCAATTCGCTAGCTGAAAGAAGGTCTTGAAGTTCATGTGTCCACTTCGGTATGGGTTGGGCGCCGCAGCCAGCCGAGAATGACGGTCGCCTTCTTCCCTCCCCTCGGCGAGCGAAGGAGCCAGGGAGGGAGGAACAACTAACGCACGCGCGGCAGTCGCTTTCGTTTGCGGAGGTACAGGAGGCGATGGAGGGCCTCTCGCTCTTCCTCTTCGCCAACTGCCGCCTCCGACAACGTGAGGAAGCGTCTCCGCAGGGCCGGATCGCACACGATCTCATCTGCCGAGCACTGATGCTCGGCAAGGAGTTGCTCGTACGCGGCAACGAGCCCGTCATCTGTGAGCGGCATTCTGCAATCCCCCCTTAGACCCTCTGTCCAAGTTAATGTCACGTCCACACTTTACGCGGCCGGGCTGCCAAAGTCAAGGCGCTGCTGTATCATATTTCTGGAGCATCCCGCGTTGAACGCGGCCCCATTGAAGCGACAGAGGGTCTAGACCCTCAATGATCGCCGTTCGAGCATACCCACGGCGAACAGGCCGTGGACCCATTGCAGGAAACGCGGTGGAGAACGCACCCACCCATGCCCAAGGAACACCGCAAGAACGCCCGGCCCTCGACGCGCGAGAAGCATCAAAAGGGGCGCCGCCGACAGAAGAAGGATAAACGCGGCGGCGAGAAGGGCGACGAACATCGCACGCCGCGGAAGGCGAGGGGAGGCGAACATGAGCGTCAAAAAGGACCCGATTGAAGCCCTGATCGAGCAGCAAAAGTGGGTCGATGCCCGCCGGGCGATTCAGGAGGAACTGAAAAAGGATCCCGAAAATCACTGGCGGCTCACCCGCCTTTCCACCACCTACTACGAACAGGGCGACTACGAGACCGCCCTCCCCTGGGTCGAGAAGGCGAGAGCGCTTGCCCCCGACTGCCCGCTCGTCCTCTGGGATTACGCCGGCACGCTGGACATGCTCGGCCGTGAGCGGGAGGCGATCGACGTCTACCGCTCCCTCTTGCAGCGCGGGGCCAAAGCGATCGCCGAGGACGAGTGCGGCGAAGGGTCCGAGTGGGCGACCGGCCTGCTGACGGACTGCGTGTATCGCGCCGGGCAGTGCTTCGAGGACCTCAAGGACCGCCGGCGGGCGGCAGACCTCTACCGTCAGTACCTCAACCTCGTGGACATGGGAGCGCCCACCATTTACCCCCGGGAGGAGGCGGTGGCGAGGCTGCGCCGCGTCACCGTGCAGCGGAAGAGCCGCATCGAGCAAGCCCTGGAGCAGGCCGGCAAGGAACTGGTGGACGCGACCTGAATGGCCGTTTCCTTCCTGTCTGTCAGCGCCGTCGCCGAGTGGAAGCAACACGGAATCTCCCTCGAAGGAGCCAACCTCCGATGCCCGACCGAGCGAGCCTCTCCGAGGTAGCCGCCCTGGCCGCTCTCCTGCCCCCCGCGGAACGGCTCCAGTTGGCCGAAGACATCCTGCGCGAATTGGCGGGAGGCATTCCGCCGACGTCGCGGCGCCGCTCGTGGCGCGAGATCCGCGGCTCCGTGCCGTACCCTCTCGGCGATGCGGACGCCCAGGATTGCGTCTCCCGTTCGCGCCAGCAGTCGGACGACCACCGCGAACAGCACTGGAGGAGCCATGCGTGAAAATCGCCGATGCCCTCAAAGTAGCCGGCCCTCACATCACGATCACCACGTCCCGCGCATCGTGCGCCTCGATCGGCCGCCCCAGCGACTCGATCTGCGGCGCGCAGTTCTTGCATAACGGGACAAAAATCACCTGATCCGTCTGCAAATCGAGGATGTCGTACAGCCGCGCCTTCAGCCTCACCAGCGCGGTGGCGGTCACCCGACAGACGAAGACACTGTACTGCCGCCGCAGTCCGAAGTCCTCACACGTCTTCGCCACCTTCCGCAGACGCTTCGGATCGCATATGTCATACGCGACCAGCCACGTGTCCATGCCGCGGCCCTCCCTCAGCGCACCGTGAAGCCCGTGTACTGCGGCACGTCGCCGCGCACGTACGCCGCCAGCAGCCGCGCCTGCACCTCCAGCATCCGCCCATACGACATCTTGTATCCGAAGAGAGGGTGCCGGATGATCGTAGCCTTTCGCTGCTCGTATGCAACAAAAAACCGCTTTCTTCCTTCTTCCGTCAGCTGACACGCCTCACGCCACACCAGGAAGTCCTCCGGCGTCACCATCCGGTTGTTGATCATGTTCAGCACCACGCTGTCGGCGATCACCGCCCGGAACTCCTCCATCAGGTCCAGCGCCAGCGACGGCTTACCGTACTTGCCGCAGTGGAAAAATCCCATATATGGGTCGAACCCCACGGCGCACACCGCCGAGAAACAGTCCTTGCATAACATGGCGTACGCGAACGACAGCAGCGCGTTCACCGGGTCGCGCGGCGGCCGACGGTTGCGGGCCTTGAAGTCGAAACCCTCGCCTGGCGGCGCCGCCTTGATCATCCGGTTGAACTCGCCGAAGTACAGCGCCGCCGACTGGCCCTCCAGCCCCAGCAGCGACTCCACCGCCGCCGCCCGGTCGATCCGCGTCAGCATGTCCGCCATGTCCCGCGCCGCCGGCTCGTCGCTGCCGCGCGTCCGCTCCGCCCCCTCCGGCGCGTCGTCCAGCGACCGCGACCGCAGCGCCCGCATCAGCAGCGTCCGCTGGTTCATCACCTTCGCCCGCACCACCGCCCGCGCCAGCTCCAGCGCCTTTTCCGCGTCGGAAAAGAGCCTGTACTGATTCACCCGCAGCATCACGTTCTTCGTCGGCGCCGGCATCAGCGCGGCGACGAACTTCCCGTACCCCGTCAGGTACACCACCGGCACCTCGCAGCTCGTCAGCGTCTCCAGCGCCTGCGTCGAGACCTGCACGTTGCCGAACACCACCACCTGCCGGATCGCGGCGATCGGCACCCGCTGCAACTCGGCGCCGTCCTTCTTGACGACCAGGTGCTCGCTCCGCTTGCCTACGAACGAGCCCGGCTCCTGCAGGTACAGCACCGCCCCGTCGTCGCTCTGCGGCAGCACCCGCGTCAGGCCCGCCTTTGCCTCCTCCTCGGGCGGCAGCGTCGCGCGCTCCACCTGGTACAGCGTCTCCTCCGGCAGGCACACCGTCAGCAGCGAACAGCCGTGGCAGCGGTGCCGCAACTCCGCCGGCAGCGGCGCCGGCGGCGCGTCGCCCGCCCCCAGCTCGCGCACCAGCCGGATCGCGTCCAGCGTCTTCTGCCGCAGCGCCGCGTCCAGCGGCACCTCCACGCGCGCCTTGCTGCCGATGTAATACAGCACCCCACTCTCCACGTCCCGGCCCAACTCCTCCTCCAGCAACAGCCCCTGGGCGCAGACCTGGATGGCGTCGTTCTCCCAGAAGCTCGGGCGGCCGTTCTCTCCGGTCGGGGCCGCCGAGCGCTTGTACTCGATCGGATATTGCCGCCCTTCTTTCTCCTCCAGCACGTCCAGCCGCGCCGTGATGCCGAGTCGCTCCGAGCTGAGCGCGACGCTGCGCGTGTGCAGGGTGTCGCCGTCCTTGCGCGTGCGGTTCGCCAGGTTCGGGTCGTTCACCCGGCGGTGCTGAAACAGCCCGTCCTCGACGTACTCGTTCGTGGGCATCACCGCCTCGACGTACTGGAGGTAGTACAGCCGCGGGCAGTAGCTCACCTGGTTGAGCGCGCGCACGGGGATCAGGTCGGGAACCGTGTTGGTCGTCATGGGTGGTCCTCACAAGGTATACGCCGCACGGGGCGGCACGATGACAGGAATGTAACCAGCGTAATTCGCCGTCCGGGCGTGGGGGCCGATTGAAAAAAAAAACTGACAAAAAAACAGGAGATATATAAACAACCCACACCAGCCAAACACCACAAACCCACCCCCCAA
>JBBRPS010000163.1:0-15021 GCA_038227745.1 Gemmatales bacterium
CACAAGCCCGAAGCGCCAGCGAGGGATCCCTCGCTGGCGCTTCGGGCTTGTGTCAGGACCCCTCGCTGGCGCGTCGGGCTTGTGTCAGGAGCATCCCTCGCTTGCGCTTCGGGCTTGTGTCAGAACTCCCCGCGCCGAGTATAAATTCACGCCGAAGGGAAAGCGAGCGGCGGCCTTTACGCCAGTGACCGCAGCCGGACTTGCCCCTGCAAGACGGACCTGGCAGCCTGCCGCTCCCGAATAAGTTCGATCCGCGTGCCTGCGAACGCGACCTCGGCCGGCAGCGGGTGGCCGTGGAACAGCGCGGGCGACGCCCCCAGCCCGTACGCGCCGGCATTCGGAAACGCCAGCACGTCGCCGGGGGCCAGCGGCGGCAGTAAGCGTCCCTCGGCCAGCACGTCGCCCGGCAGGCTCAGACAACCCAGCACGTCCCCCGCCGCCAGAGGGACCGTCTGGCCGCCGAGCGCGACCGGCGCGAACGCCTTGTGGCGCAGCCCCAGCCCGCACAGGTCGCCGCGCTGATGGCTGCCGCCGTCCACCACCACCGCCCTGCGGCCACGGTGCGTCTGCTGCGCCAGCACCGTCGTCAGATACCAGCCCGCCTGCGCCACCAGGTAGCGCCCCAGTTCCACGGTCAGCCGAGCCGGCGCCGCACGCTCGACCAGTGCATGCAATTCCGCGCCGATCACCAACAGGTCGATCTCCCGTTCTCCGCCGTCGTAAGGGACGCCGAAACCGCCGCCCAGGTCGATGAGGGCGGGGACAATCCCCAGCACCTCGGCGGCGCGCAGGGACTGCTCGACGGCACCGCGCAGGTGGTGCGTCACAGCCGCGGTGTCCAGGACCTGCGAGCCGGCGAAGACGTGGAAACCGATCACCTGCACGCCCCCTGCGGCGATCACCTCCCGGCAGCGCGGCAGATCCTCGGCCACCAGGCCGAAGCGCGAGTCCGACCCGGCCACGCACACCGCCAGGCAGCGGAAGTCCGGCCGCAAGCGCAGAATCATGCGGTTCGGCACTCCCCGGCCCGCCAGGATCTCCAGTTCGCTCAGCGAATCGACGGAGACGACGGCGTCGGGTACGGAGCGCAGCTCGGCCAGCAGTGCCGGCGACCTGTCCGGTCCGGTGACCAGGAGGCGCGCGGGCGCGAAGCCCGCTTCGAGGGCCGTCAGCAGTTCGCCGGCCGAGGCGACGTCCGCCCCCAACCCGTGGTCCGCCAGCACGCCGCACAGCCCGAGCGAGGCATTCGCCTTCAACGAATACAGTACCTCGACCGCCGGCGGCAGATGGGCGCGGAGCTTCGCGACCTGCGCGGCGATCCGTTCGACGTCGTAGGCGTACGCGGGCGTGCCGTAACGGCGGACGACCTCCCGCAGTGTCTCGACCGGTGCCTCGACGGGCGCGGCCGCCTCTGCCGCCAGCTCGGCGCAGGGCGAATCGACTTCGTTGGTGCAGGTCAGGGCCATCGTGGTGCTCCGGTTAGACAGTCTCGCGGGAGATTTTCACTTTGTCGGAGCGGCTTTCACCGTGACTTCGGGGAAGTTCTGTCCCTTCAGGGCGGTCTTGACTGCCACTTCGCTGAACGCGCCCTTGTTCTTGAGGTTGAAGCGTACCTCGCGCCTGGGGATGTCGGTTTCGACGGACGCTTGCTCTACCCACGGTAGAGTCCCGAGTGCTTTGCGCACCCGGTCGGGTCAGCCGCTCGGTCAGTTCATCGCCGGCACGATCAGCGTCACGTCGGTCGCCGCGACCGGGGTGTCCGGTTTGGTGCCGCAGCCTGGCGCGATCATCCCCAGCGTGAAAAAGGCCAGGAGCCATTGAAGAACGGAACGCATCGAGGAGCCTCCTCGTCTCATTCGGGGACTTACGGCGGCGGGGTGCCGGAAACGATTTTCGCCGCAAATCCCTGTTTGCCGACCGTCTGCACCATTGCCTGCGGGCCGATCTTGCTCGGATCGTAACGGATTTCGAGCTGGTCAGAGCTCAGATCCACCTGGATCGACTCGACCCCCTGAAGCCCTGACAGGGCCTCTTTGACCTTGTTCGGTCAGGTCAGTCAGACCAGGTTGAGGCGTTCGGTCATGCCCTCAACCTCCAGCGTGACCCGCTGAGGGCCGGCTGGCGCTGCCTTTTTCGGCGCCGGCAGTTGCGCGTCGGCCGTTGCGGGGGCCGCTTTCTTGGCCGGCGACGGGTCTTCGACCGGCGTACTCCTGCCACACCCTGCGAGCAGCAGAGCGGCACAACCAAACGCAACCCCCAGGCCGACTCGCTTACCCACGGGACTTCCCTCCGAGTTGCCTCATCATCATCCGGATAACAGATGCCACGTCCAGAAGCCGACCATGAACACCAGGGACGACCAGGCAACCACGACGGTGGCTCGGCTGCGGATCCCACGCACATAAATAACGTAGAACGACCGCCCGATCAGGAGAAGCGAGGCGCAGAGCAGCACTGGAGCGATCCAGCCGGAAACGGCAGTCGCGGTTACACTCCCCGCTAACCCGAGCAGGGCTGAGGTGCCATTGAACACCATTCAGGTGATCGCTCACCACGGCAGCGCGGCAAGCACGCTCGCCATCGCCGCCGACACGCTGCGGATTTCGTGCTTCATGGTCGTCCTCGCTCCTTTGTTTAGCCGCGAGCCTCGGGCGAGCGCAGGGCACGCGCTCGCCCGAGGCTCGCGGCTAAACGATCACACCGTCGGCAGCATCGCCTTCGCCTTGTTACTCTGCAGTGGGTCCAACTGACCCTCGGTCGGCTCCGCTCAGCAGAACCACGGCTCACTCAAACGCGGCGCGCGCTCCCGGTCCGCCGACAGCGCCGGCACCACCGTGGCCGGGTTCCGCCCCGCGGCCAGCGACCACACGCGGTAGAACGTCACCCCAGGATCCGCGCCCGCGTGGACGTCCTTCTCGACCAGCGCGCCGACCTCCTTCTGCAGGCGGTCCATGCGCGGATCGGGGTGCTTCCAGGTGTAGCTGAACGAGGCCCGGTTCAGCGGCCCGAGGTGCGCTTTCATCTCTGGGCGGTTCAGCAGGTACGAGCCCGGGGGGACCAGCAGCCGGATCGTGTACTGGACCGGGTCCACGTGGTCGATCAGCCCGTTGGCCTCGATGAACGCCAGCATGTCGAGGTAGTCGCCCAGGCTGGTCCACGGCGTGAACGCCACCCAGGTCGGCCGCGGCGCGATGCCCGCCGCCCGGACCACCTTCAGGGCCTGTTCGATGTCCGCCCGCGTGTGGTTCTTCTCCAGGATCGCCAGCACCGTGTCGCTGACCGACTCGACCGCCGAGATCAGGAACAGGCAGCCGAGCCTCCCCAGCTCCGGCAGGAGGGCACCGCGCTTTAGAATGTGCTCGACCTTGGTGGTGATGTCGAAGGTCAGGTCGGGGAACTCGGCGTGCATGGCCCGCACGACGCCCAGGGCGTGGCCCGGCCCGTTCAGGAAATCGGGATCGCCGAAGGTGATGTGCGTGGCGCCCGCGCGCACCTGTCCACGGACGTCCTCCAGGACGACCTCCTGCGGGACGATGAAGAACCGGCCGCCATAGACCGGCGGAATCGGGCAGTGGGTGCAGAGGTGCAGGCAGCCGCGGCTGGCCTCGGTGTAGCCGACGACACGGCGCTGGCCCCGGTGCTCCAGGCGGGCGTACTTGTCCAGGGACGGCAGGGCGTCCCGCACGGGGAGTGCGAAGGACAGTCGGTGCAGGAAGGGTTGAGCGGCCGCCCCGCGTCGGGTGACGCCCGGGACGTCCACGGCCCGTCCCGCGCCGTTGCCGCCCGCCGCCTCCAGCGCTTCCACCAGGGCGACCAGGGGCCCTTCGCACTCGCCGCCGATGCAGAAATCCGTGCCGTGCTCCAGCAGGTAGTCGGCGTTGAGGGCCGCGTACAGGCCGTAACAGCAGACGACTGCCTTCGGGTTGACCTCGCGGACACGCGCGGCGACGCGGACCCCGAGGCGCAGCGCGGTGTGCATCGGGACCGAAATGCCGACGAATCGTGCCCGCGCCACCTGCTCTTCGTCGAAGGGATCGATGGAGATGTCCAGCGCGTCCGGCGCGAATCCCGCTCGCTTCAGGAACCCGAGCGGCGAGGCCACCCCCAGCGGCTGGTGTCCCAGCTCGTAACACGAAACCAACAGGATGGAGCCGGCTTCTCGCAGATTCATCGAGCGACCCTCCGGGGATCGTGGCCACACACTACCCGCCGCCCACCACGCACACCACGCGGAAACCCACCAGCCGGTAAGGCTCGCTCGGCTGCATCCGGAAGCGGTAGGCGGCGCGACAGCCCCGGGCCTCGTCGAGCCAGCAGCCGCCGCGCACCACCCGGAAGAATTCGTTGACGTACCCGGTGCTCAGGACGCCCTTTTCCGGGCCTTTCGGGTCTTCTTTGGGGCTGTTCTTGTAATAATCCGGGTCGTAAAAGTCGGCACACCACTCCGCGACGTTGCCGTGCATGTCGTACAGGCCCCAGGCGTTCGGAGCGTACGAGCCGACCTTCGCGGTCTTCTGCAAATAAGGCCCCCTGGCCGCCCCGCCATACGGGTACAGGCCGTTGCAGTTCGCCTGGGTAGACAGCGCATCGCCGAAGTGGAAGACCGTGGCGGTGCCGGCACGGCAGGCGTATTCCCACTCGGCCTCCGTCGGCAGGCGGTAGGTGCGGCCCGCCTGCCTCTCCGCGGCCAACTCCGACAGCCGCTTGCAGTACCCCACCGCCTCGGGCCACCGGACCTGCTCCACGGGGTAGTCTGCGCCGCCGGGGTTCGCCTTGAAATGCGCGGGGTTCTTGCCCAGCACGCGCTGCCACTGGCCCTGGGTGACCTCGTGGGCGCCCAGGTAGAACGGCCGCGCGATGACGACCTCGTGCCGCAGTTCCTCGGGGTCGCGTTCGGCTTCCGTGACCGGGGAGCCCATCTGGAACTTGCCCGCGGGAATGAGGACCAGCTTCATGCCGATGCTGTTGGTGATCTCCTTGGCGGCGCCCTGCGCCGGCTGCGCGCCGGCCGCGGTCGGCAGACCGGGCGCGGGGCAGGAGGATCCCTCGGTCAGCCGCCACGTCCAGTACCCGACCACGAACACGGCGGACAGCCAGGTGACGACCGCCATCGCCCGCGTGCCGCGCCGCTGCACGTACAGGATGTAGAACGATCGCCCGAGCAGCAGCACGCTGGCCGCGATCAGGACCGGGGCCAGCCAGGCCACCACCAGCATCGCCGTGGCGCTTCCTGCTAACCCGAGCAGGGCCACGACTCCCGCGGCGCTTCAGGTCGGCGCCGCCCCCGCCGCAGCCATCAACGCGCCGAGCACATTCCGCATTACGTCCTTCATTGTCCCCTACTTCCGCGTTTCAAAGTCCGTAATAAACAGGACGCTGGGCGCCTCCGGCGGCCGGCTCGCCAGCCCCTTCAGCACCACCGGAAAACGACCGCTCCAGCCGTCCACGCGGCCGGTCACGCTCACCCATTTGGCGCCCGCGGCGACCGCCTCGCGCAGGCGCTGCAAGGGCGTCTTCGCCCCGGCCTTGGTCTTCGGGTCCGCCGCGTCCTTCAGGAGGAACTGCTGCCCCGTCCCCGACACTCGGAGCGAAACCGTCTTGTCGGCGAGGGCCGCCTCGCCGACGGCGGTGATTTCGAGGTAGTCCATCGACATCGACGTACCGCCGGACAACCGGGTCGCGCGCAGCGACTCCTCCATTTTCCGGAGGTCGAGCGACTTCCCTTTTTTCGGGGTGAAGGTGATCGTGCCGGGCCGGTAGCTGCCCGAATTCGTCTCGCAGTGGAGGATCACTGCGTTCTTGTCCACGTCATACTGACGTGCGATGGCGTCCCGCGCCATCCCCCCTCATCAGGACATCTCCGCCCCGCGGATGCGGAGCATTCCCTTGACGATCTCCGCCCGCGCCGGCAGCGCCAGCAGCGTCAGGCCGAGGCCCAGAGCAATCACGGTGCGTCGCATCGGTGTCATCCTCCTCTACAGGAACTATCGCCAGAGCGAGCCGGGGGCGTTGGCCCCCGGAGAACCCGACCTTACCCTATTAGACGCTCGCGCCGAGCGTTTGCAGGCGCGCCCGGTGATATTTTTCCAGTTCGGCGTTGGCGTGAACGATGGCCGCCAGCCTGTCGATCACGGCGGCGAGGTGCTTGCCGGGCAAGGCGAAGTAGAACTCGTCGTCGCCGAGGTCCGTGTAGACGCGGTTGCCGATACAGCCCAGGCTGGAAACGGCGCCCTGCGTCCGCATCGCGAGGGGGATCGCGGCACAGGTGGGCCGGCCCATCAGGGGTGTCGTACCGCCAACCCCCGCCGCCCGGCTGGCCTCTTCGAGGAGCATCACCTGCCGGGCGTTGCCGCGCACCAGGACCACGTCCGGCGGTTGGCCCGCGTCCGTCAGAGGCCCGTAGACCGCCACGCCGAAGCGCTCCTCGCGCCGCGGGATGCCCGGCACTTCGTCGGTGCGGAGGTAGCCGAGGGACACCATCGTCCCGACGACATCGTGCAGCGCCTGCGCCTGCGGCGGCGGCAGTTCGACGCCGTGCGTATACGCGCCGATTGGACAGTTGTAATGGTCCGCGGCCTCGGTGTAGAACGTCTGTCCGTCGGCTGCGCGCTTCCAGTAGGTGCAGCCGGAGGGGCCCGCCGCGGCCGTGCGCGGGACAGCGGCGGGCGGAGTGGTGTGGAAGGTCACGCCGACGGGCGCCGCCTCGAGGCCGAGGAGCGCCTGCATCTGGTTTGCCGTGGTCATGCTCGGATGTCTCCTCACGTTGCGCTCATCATACCTGAAACGCGAGGCCGTTACACGCTTTTTCCCGAACAGATGAGTGGCGTAAACGGGCCGGGGGCGGGCGCGAAACGGCAAGCCAGCTCCGTTCCGCCGACGGAGGGCGCCTGGCTTGCCGTTTCGCGCTCGCGCCACCCCTGCCGCGCGCCTTATTTCTTGCGCTTGATGACGACGACATTCAGCTCGTCCTCCTTGGACGTGCTGAACGTCTTCGGCCGCGGCTTGCCGGAGTCGTTGATGCAGAACTTGACGGTGTCGCCGGCGATCTCGTAGATGCCCAGTTCCGTCTTGCCCTTGTCCTCTCCGGTAAGGTAGGTGAAATCGACCTCGCTGGGCTTCTTCGTCGGGTCGAGTTTGAAGCGCAGCTCCTCCATCACCTTGCCCTTCTCGAGGATGGCGAGCTTGTCGCCCTTGATCTCGGCCGACAGTTCCTTCGTGATCTCCTCGGGGGCCTTTTTGCCCTTCTCCTCCAGCAGGACGACCGTCCACGTCCCCTGCAGCTGGTCCTGGTCCTTCTTGGCGTCGCCCGCGGTGCCGGCGGCGACGGCGGCCAGGGTCAGGGCGAGGGCGGTCAGGATCGGCGCTCTCATGCGAATCCTCCGACGAAAGGGGTTTCCGTTGCGGGAAAACCTACCACGGCGGCCTTTCCGGGGCAACGCCAATGCGCCGCCCTTGCCCGTCCCCCCGCGGCGCCCGGCCGTTGCCGTCCCCATCGGGGGGAATACATTAGCCTGCGCGACGCGCCCCCCGGCGCGGACGCTTCTCGACAGCGCTCACAGCCCCCCACGTGCCCAACCTCTTCCGTTCGGGGGAGGCGAACCGATTTCTTTTCTGAGGGAGGACAACATGGCTTTCACCCTGCCGCCCCTGCCGTACCCCGCCGACGCCCTCGAGCCGCACATCGACAAGATGACCATGGAGATTCACCACGACCGGCACCACAAGGCCTACGTGGACAACCTCAACAAGGCCCTCGAGGGCCACGCGGCGCTGCAGAGCAAGTCGATCGAGCAACTCATGCGCGACATCAAGCAGGTGCCCGAGAACGTCCGCCAGGCGGTGATCAACAACGGCGGCGGCCACGCCAACCACAGCATGTTCTGGGAGATCATGGGCCCCGGCGCCGGCGGCAAGCCCAGCGGCCCGCTCGCCGACGACATCGCCAAGGCGTTCGGCGACTTCGCCGCTTTCCAGGCGCAGGTCAAGCAGGCGGGCGTGTCGCGCTTCGGCAGCGGCTGGGCGTGGCTGATCTTCGCGGACAGCAAACTGCAGATCATCAGCACGCCGAACCAGGACAGCCCGTACATGAACAACCAGGTGCCCATCCTCGGCGTGGACGTCTGGGAGCACGCCTATTACCTGAAGTACCAGAACAAGCGGCCCGACTACCTCGACGCCTGGTGGAACGTCGTCAACTGGAACAACGTCGCGAAGCGCTACAGCGACGCGAAGGCCGGCAAGGTGTAGGAGTCAGGGGTCAGGAACGGAAAAGCCCACGGGTGGCAACCCGTGGGCTTCTTTTCTGACTCCTGAGATTGCTCTTGACCTGTTTCCCGTTCCGGGTATAGTCCCCGCCCCGGCGGTCGGGGGAAGGCCGCCATTCGGTGTTTCTCTGGCGGGGAGGGGACCATGCGCGAGGTGTGGTGCTGGCTGGGGATGGCGTTTCTCCTGATCGCGGGGTGCCGCACGACGCCCCCTAATCTGAAACCGGACCCGCAGCCGGAACAGTACGTGCTTCCCCCCAAGGACGACCCGCGCTACGACAAGCCGTACGTCTACTCGAAGGATCCGAACGACCCGAACAAGTTCCACATCAATAGCGATCCGGGCAGCCCGGGCGCCCCGGGGAACCAGAACGTCATGCCGGGCCGCGGGCCGCGCAGCGGCTTCGGGCCGGGCGGCAGCGGCGGCGCTACCGGGTATTGACGATCTGCGAACTCCACGGGCGGAGGGCGTGAGGCCGTGGCGACACGACCTCACGCCCTCCGCGGTCCCAAAGCGGGCTCGTTTAGCCGCGAGCCTCGGGCGCGCGCGCGACAGCGCGCTCGCCCCCCGCGCAGCGGGATCTGGCTCACCGCTCGCGGCTAAACGAGCACGCTTTAACCAGGCGGGACCCAGTAGTCCAGCCCAAAGCGCTTCAGCAGCGCCCGCAGGGTCGCGACGATCTCGTCGCGCGTCGCCGCATCGAGGGGCGTCGCCCCCGCCGTCAACAGCAGGCCTTGCCAGTACAGCAGGACCGGCCAGCCCGCGTTTACCGCGGCGTTGTTGAACTGCTCGCGCACGCGCTGCCCCCACACCAGCCCGAAACGGTTGCGGAAATCCAGCCAGAGCCGGTCGAGCTCGGCGAGCGGTGCCGCTGCCCGGCGCCAGCCGATCAGGCCCGCCCACGGGACCAGTCCCAGGCATACCCAGCCGGGCCGCACGCCCTCGGCGGACCGCCCAGCCAGGGCCGCCAACTCCCAGCCACACCCCAACGCCAGTAAGAGCGCCGCCGGTGCCAGGCGCGTCGGCAGGTAATTGAGGACGCCGACCGTCAGCGTCGCGCCCAGGAACAGCAGACGCACCGTGTCCGGCGGCCGACCGCCCAGCAGCAGCCCCTCCGCGAGCGGCAACAGCATCACCGCCAGCAGACCGAGCAGGACGAAGTTCCACGCGGCGACGCCGGGCCGGCGGGCGCCGAGCACCGCCACGCCCGGACAGCCGGTCAGGCACAGGGCCAGGTAGCGGACGGTGTCGCGCTTGGCCGACTCGACCCCCGGGCCGGCGAACGCGACGGCGCCGAGCCACGCCACGCACGCCGCCACGCCCCAGTTGACGGACTGCAGCAGGGTCGTGCGCCGGTTGGCCTGCCACGCCAGCCACAGCGGGAAGAGGGCGCTCAGGAAAAGCAGTGCGTACACGACTTGCATGGGTGGTGAGGGCGCCCGTGACGGTTCTGTCGCGCCGCCCCGTGCGGCCTTCTCCGGTTTTCCTCAATCTCCCCAACGCGCCGGGCCGCCGCGGCCGATGAAGAGAGGGAAAGTCCCCTGGTCCCTTGACACTCGATGAGAGAGACTCCCGATGCGCCGCTGCCGCTACCTTCTGGTCTGCGCGGTGATCCTCGCCGCCGCCCTGCCGGCGCCGGCAGGCATCTTCGGCAAGAAGAAGAAGCCGGACCCCGTTCAGCGCGTCCCCGAACTGATCCAGATCCTCCAGGCCGAGAAGGACGACCGCAAGCGCGCCGCGGCGGCGGAAGAACTGCGGCAGTTCGACCCGGCCCAGTTCCCGCAGATCGTGCCGACGCTCGTCGAGGTGCTGAAGACCGACCCGAAGGGGAACGTGCGCCTCGAAGCCGTCCACACGCTGGGCAAGCTCCGCCCGGTGTCCCAGCAGGCGGGGCAGGCGATGGAAAAGGCGGCGGGCGCCGACGCCTCGCTGCGGGTGCGCGTCCAGGCGCGGACGTCGCTGATGTTCTATCACATGGCGGGCTACAGCGCCGCGAAGAAGGCCGAGCCGCCCCCGCCGCCGGCGCGCGGGCCGCGGACCGACGAGCCGCCGCTGGCGGTCCCGAACCCCGCGCCGCCCACGGCCCAGACGCCGCCACCCCCGCTCGCGCCGTCAACGACGGAGGCGCCCCCACCGGCCACGGAGCCAGGGCCAAGCCTCTACCGACCGCTGCCCTCCACGCCGAGCCAGGCGCCTCCGGTGCAGCCTTCCGCCTCAGCACCGGAGTTGGACGGCCCGATCCTCACGCCGCCCCCGTGAGGAGCATCGGACCGAGCAGTTCGTTGGCGCGGCATTTGAGGTTCCCGCGGCGGTCGTTGTGGCGGTAGACCGAGCGCGGCAGCGTTAAGGGCGTCGCCTTTGTCCGCGTCGTGGTCACCTGTTACTGGGGCCTTGGCGGCGGGTTGAACGAGGTTCAGGTCTACGGGAAGTAGCTAACAGCTTACGGACGAAAGCCTTGTAGGGCGGGCACTGCCCACCGCACGCTTCCCATGATCAGGGGATAAGGCGGTGGGCGGTGCCCACCCTACTGCCCCGCGGAGACCGTCCCCGCTGAAGTAAAGAACGAGCGCTTGAATTGGAGCATTACTGGATCCCGCATGGCTAAACGACCGAGCTTTAGCCGCGCGGGACTCAGTAGCAGGCGGCAGGGCAGGGCCGGCGTTCGCCGCCGGCCCTGCCCCTCGCGCCCTCCGCAGACCCTGCGCCCCCTGCTGAGCGAGTGAGGCGCTGAGGGCCGGCGTTAGAACTTACCGCTGGCGAACACTTTGTCCAGTGCCACCGTCAGGCGGTTGCCGTCGCCGAGCAGGTCTCCCATCAGGTCGCCCGGGTGGAGCTTGGCATCCACGTCGTCCAGGCCGATGAGGTGCCCCATTTCGTGCATCACGACCGTCAGGAGGTCCATCTTGCCGGCCGCCGCCGTGCCCGGTTGGGCGTAGAGGGCGCCCCAGGGCGCGAGGGCGAACTCCTCGTCGCGTTCCGGGGTGGCGTCCAGGAACCAGCCGTGGCCGGCGGCGTTGCTGTCGATCACGACGGCGTTGGCGTTGATGTTGGCCATGCCGAGGAGCGGCCCCGGCAGCTGCTGCACCTCGAACCGGGCCTGGCCGAGCTGGGTCAGCACCCCCTCGCTCGCACCAGCAGCGCGGAACCGGGTCAGGGCCGCCGTCACCGCCGCGTTCAGGTCCTGCGGAGAGAGGGCGGCCGGGACCGGGCCGTCCGTGCGCTCGCCGTCCCCGGCCCGCTGCGGGCTGGCCGTCCCGAACGCGCCGGGCACCGGCTTCCAGTTCGTCCCGCCGTAGGGGAACGGGCCGACGTTGGGCTCGCCCGCCGAGTTGAAGTTGCGCAGCTTCCAGCCGGCGAAGATCGGCTCGAAGACGCCGACCGTGGTCGTGCCGTCGCCGTTCCAGTCGCCCGTGACCGGCACGTCGCCCTGCTTGCCGTACGCGAACGGCGCAAAGTCCGTGTTGCCCTGCGAGTTGCTGTTCCGCAGGAACCAGGTCATGGTGTTGGGCCGGACCACGCCGATGGTGGTCTTGCCGTCGCCGTCCCAGTCGCCCGTGACCGGGATGTCGCCGGGCATCCCGTAGACGAACACGATGTCGGCCGGGCCCGCGGAGTTGCTGTTCCGCAGCCTCCAGGTGGCGGTCTCGGGCTCGAAGACGCCCGCCGTGAACGTGCCGTTGCCGTCCCAATCCCCGACCACCGGGATGTCCCGGTTCGGCCTGCCGTAGGCGAACGGCAGGATGTCCTGCCCCCCGGCGGTGTTGCTGTTCCGCAGCTTCCAGACGGCGGTCTCGGGCTCGAAGATGCCGACCGTCCCCCTGTGGTCGCCGTCCCAGTCGCCGATCAACGGGGTGTCGATGGTGCGGCCGTACTGGAACGGGGTGATGTCCGGGGAGCCCTGGATGTTCGAGTTCTTCAGAGACCACGTGACGGTGGCCGGCGCCCACACGCCGACCGTGGACGGGGCCCGGACCGTAGCCGTGGCCGAAGCGGAGTTGTTCGCGGTGTTGGCGTCGGGGGTGCTGCTGGACGCCGAAGACGGGCTGGTGAGCATGGTGCCGGTGAGGATACCCGGCACGACCGTGGACACCACCGTGACCGTGACGCTGGCCCCGGCGTTCAGGGTGCCCAGGTTGGCCGTCACCGTCGCGCCCGACCTGCTGGCCGTCCCCTGGCTGGTCGTGACCGAGTCGAAGAGCGTGCCGAAGACCAGCTGGTCGGTCACGATCACGTTCTGGGCATCGCTCGGCCCAGTGTTGGTGACCTTGGTCGTGTAGGTCACCTGCTCCCCGGAGACGACCGGGTTGGGCGTCACGGTCTTGACCACCGCCAGGTTCGCCTGGGTGCCGACGGTGGTCGCCTGCATGGCGGTGTTGTTGCCCGGGGTGGTGTCGGGGTCCGAGGTCGTGACGCTGGCCGTATCGACGACCGTCGTGCCGCCGGGCGTGTCCGCGTTGACCTTGAGCAGCAGGGTGATGGTGGCGCTGGCGCCGGCGGCCAGGGTGCCGAGGTTCGCGGTCACCAGGCCGCTCGCCTGGCCGGCCGTGCCCTGGCTGGAGCCGACCGACACGAACGTGGTGTTGCCCGGCACCTGGTCGGTCAGGACCACGTTGTCGGCCGGGCTCGGTCCGGCGTTGCTCACCGTGACGGTATAGGTCAGGTTGTTCCCCGCCAGGACCGGGTCGGGCGCGTCCGCGATGCTCACGCTCAGGTCGGCCTTGTGGATGACGTTGGTGGTCTGCGTGGCGGTGTTGTTGCCCGGGACCAGGTCGGTGGTCCCGCTGCTGACCACCGCGGTGTTGGACAGCGTCGCTCCGTTGCCCGTGGTCGCCGAGACCGCGACCACGAGCGTGACGGTGGCGGTGCCGTTGGGGGCGAGGGTGCCGAGGTTGGCGGTCACCACCCCGTTCGCCTGGGTGGCCGTGCCCTGGCTGGGCGTGGCCGAGACGAAAGTGGTGTTGGCCGGCAGCTGGTCGGTCAGCACCACACCGGTGGCGGAGCTGACCCCGGCGTTGGTGACGGTGATGGTGTAGGTCAGGTTGGTGCCGGCGACGACCGGGTCGGGCGAGTCGGTCTTGGTGACGGACAGGTCCGCCTGGGTGTTGACGGCGGTGTTCTGCGTGGCGCTGTTGTTGGCCGTGTTGTTGTCGGTCGTGCCCGAGGAGACCGCCGCCGTGTTGGTAAGGGTCGTGCCCTGCGGGGTGTTCGCGTTGACTTTGACCACGAAGGTGAACGCGGCGCTGGCGCCCGCCGCCAGGGACGAGATGAAGGCGGTGGCGGTGCCGGTCCCCCCGGCCGACGGGGTCACCAGGCTGAACGCCGGGCCGGACGTCTGGCTGGCGGACACGAAGGTCGTGTTGGCCGGCAGCACGTCGGTCAGCGCCACGTTCTGGGCGTCGCTCAGGCCGGCGTTGCTGACGGTAATCGTGTACGTCAGGTTCGTGCCGGCGTTGACCGGGTCGGGCGCGTCCGTCTTGGTGACGGACAGGTCGGCCTGGGAGATGACCGCGGTCGTCTGCGTGGCGCTGTTGTCGGCCGTGTTCGTCTCAGTCGTGGTGGTGGCGGCCGACGCCGTGTTGAGGACGGTCCCGCCCTGTGGCGCGTTGGCGTTCACCTTGACGACGAAGGTGAACGTGGCGCTGGCGCCCGCCGCCAGGGAGGCGATGATACTGGTGACGGTGCCGGTCGCGCCTACGGCCGGCGTGGTGCTGGTGAAGGCCGGCCCGGCCGTCTGGGTGAAGGACACGAAGGTGGCGTTGGCCGGCACCGCGTCGGTCAGCGACATGGCCTGGGCGTCGGAGGGGCCGGCGTTGCTGACGGTGATCGTGTACGTCAGGTTCGTGCCGGCGTTGACCGGGTCGGGGCTGTCGGTCTTGGTGATGCTCAGGTCGGCCTGGGCGTTGACCGCCGTCGTCTGCGTGGCGCTGTTGTTGGCCGCGTTGACCTCGGTGGTGCCGGAGGAGGCCGACGCCGTGTTGGTGACGGTCCCGCCCTGCGCCACGTTGGCGTTCACCTTGACCACGAAGCTGAACGTCGCGCTGGCGCCCGCCGCCAGGGACGAGTTGAAGGCGGTGACGGTACCGGTCCCGCCGACCCCCGGGGACGCCAGGGTGAACGCCGGGCCAGACGTCTGGCTGACAGACACGAACGTGGCGTTCGCCGGGACGGCGTCACTCAGGACCACGCTCTGGGTGTCGGAGGGGCCGGCATTGCTGACGGTGATCGTGTACGTCAGGTTCTGGCCGGCGACCACCGGGTCGGGCGAGTCCGTCTTGGTGACGCTCAGGTCGGCCTGGGAGTTGACCGTCGTCGTCTGCGTGGCGCTGTTGTTGGCCGTGCTGCTCTCTGTGGTCGTGGTGGTGACGTTGGCCGTGTTGGTCACGGTCCCGCCCTGCGGCACGTTGCCGTTGACCTTGACCACGAAGGTGAAGGTCGCGCTCGCGCCCGCCGCCAACGTAGCGATGATGCTGGTAACAGTGCCGGTGCCGCCCACGGCCGGCGTGGTGCTGCTGAACGATGGCCCGGCGGTCTGGGCGAACGACACGAACGTCGTGTTGGCTGGCACCACGTCGGTCAGGGAGACCCCCTGGGCGTTGGAGGGGCCGGTGTTGCTGACCGTGATGGTGTAGGTGAGGTTCTGGCCGGCGACGACCGGGTCGGGCGCGTCCGTCTTGGTGACGGCCAGGTCGGCCAGGGCGTTGACCGCCGTCGTCTGCGTGGCGCTGTTGTTGGCCGCGTTGACCTCGGTGGTGCTGG
>JBBRPS010000164.1:0-14963 GCA_038227745.1 Gemmatales bacterium
GTGACCCGCGGTCCCGCCCGCCCCCTGGGCGGGGGGTCGCCGGCGGACCCGAGAGCCCTCCCCCTCCCAGGTCGCGCAGTGGACGCCCCGGAAAACGACGAGGGGCTCGACATGGTCGAGCCCCTCGTCCCCCTCTCCCCGCACTCACCTGCCATGCTTTCCTGACCGGATCCTCACAGGCACTTCTTCATGCGCGCCAGCAGCACCTGCTCGACCGGCACGTCCTGCCCGCGCGGGATCCAGTTCGCCTCGAAGACCGTCGGGTCGATCACCTCGAACTGCCGCTCGACGTTGTTATCGACGCGGAAGTTCGCCGAGCCGAGCGTCGCGCGGACCGGCTTGGGCAGATCCTCCAGTTCCTTGAAGACGGTCACCTTGATCCAGTAGCCGCCGTTCTTCGCCGGCTGGATCAGCACCTGGGCGCGGTGGCGGTAGGTCTGCACGGTCTCCAGGAGGCGCGAGTACAGGCCCGGGGAGCCGGGCGACAGGAAGCGGCCCACACCCGGCGCGACGCGCGGCAGCGTCTCGATGCGGCCCTCGAACTGGTTCGATTCGAGGATCTCGAAGCCGAAGTCGCTCAGGGTCGAGAGGGCGCAGTTGAAGACCTTGCGGTAAGCGTCGAACGTCGGGCCGAGCGGCACGTACATGGGGTTCTGTTCGCAGTTGGCGGCGGGGCCGCTGGGGCCAGCGGCTTGCACGGGCAAGGGGTTGTCGAGCAGGGGACCGGAGGCGCAGCCGCCGACCAGCGCCAGCATCGCCCCGGTCCAGACCGTCCACAGCGTCCGCGTCATAGTGTCCACCCCGCCACTGGACGCACCGCGAGCGGCGGCGCGCCGGTTTACGCCTGGACTATCCGGGAACGAAGGATCGTGAAGAGCGGGCTTTATGCCAGCGGACGGGAAAACTGTCAAGAGGGAAAATGCACCCGCTCACGGCGCGGCCACGGGGGCGGCGGCCGCCGGGGCGAGACGCTGCAGTCCCGCCTCGTCGAGCATCACCCGGCGGATCGCCGTCGCCCGGCCCGTCTCGACCTCGACGTCCACGATGGCCCCGCCGAGGCGCGGGTCGCCGGTCGCCACGTCGAACGCGCTGGGCACGAACGTGACCGTGGTCTCCAGCACCCGATCAACCCGGCGGCCGAGGACGCTCTCATAAGGCCCCGTCATGCCGACGTCGCAGATGAACGCGGTGCCCGGCGGCAGGATTTGCTCGTCGGCGGTGGGGACGTGCGTGTGCGTGCCTAGCACGGCGCTGACGCGGCCCTTGAGGTGATGGCCCACCAGGTACTTCTCGCCGGTCGCCTCGGCGTGGATGTCCACGACGACGACCTTCGCCTTGCCGGCCAGTTCCTTGAGGACGCGATCGGCGGCCTTGAAGGGGCAATCGACGGGGCGCATGAAAGTACGGCCAAGCAGGCAGAAGGCGGCGACGAGGGTGCCGTCGCGCGCCGGGGCGATAACGAACTCGCGGCCGGGCGCCTCGGGCGGGAAATTGGCCGGCTTGCAGATGCGGTCGTCCTTCTCCAGCGTCGAGATGATCTCGGCGCGCTTGTAGATGTGGTCGCCGAGGGTGACGAGGTCGATGCCGGCCTGGCGCAGCTCGCGGTAGGCGCCGCGCGTCAGCCCGGAGCCGCCCGAGGCGTTCTCGGCGTTGGCGATGACCAGGTCGATGTGCTCATGGGCGATCAGCGCCGGCAGCGCCTTTTTGACGAACGCCACGCCGGGCTGGCCCACGATGTCGCCGAGGAAGAGGATGCGCATAAGGGCTCCCGTTTAGCCGCGGCTCGCAGAGCCGCGCGGTTCTGCGAACCGCGGCTAAACGGTCGCGTGTAAGGCCCGGCAACGGACAACGGACTATCGGGCGAACTCGACCGTCCGCGTCTCGCGGACCACGGTCACCTTGATCTCGCCGGGGTAGTTGAGCTGCTGCTCGATCGCCTTGGCGATGTCGCGGCAGACCTTGACCGATTCGCTGTCGGACAGCTGGGCTGCGTTGGCGATCACGCGCAGCTCGCGCCCCGCCTGGATCGCGTAGGCGTGCTCGATCCCCGGGAAGCCCGACGCCACCGCCTCCAGTTCCTCCAGGCGCTTGACGTACTTCTCCAGCGTCTCGCGGCGCGCCCCCGGCCGGGCGGCACTGATCGCGTCCGCCGCCGCCACCAGCACCGTGTAAACGTGGTCGATGGTCACGTCGTCGTGGTGGCCGGCGATCGCGTGCAGCACCTCCTTGCTCGTCTCGCCGTAGCGCTTCGCCAGCTCGGCGCCGATCTTCGGGTGGCCGCCCTCCATCTCGTGGTCCGCCGCCTTGCCGACGTCGTGCAGCAGGCCGCACCGCCGTGCCAGCATGCCATTCAGCCCCAGCTCGTCCGCCATCAGGCCGCACAGGTGCGACACCTCCAGGCTGTGCTGCAGCACATTCTGACTGTAACTCGTGCGGAATTTCAGCCGGCCCAGCAGCTGCACTATCTTCTCGTGGAGCGGCCCGACGTTCGCGTCGGTGCAGGCGACCTTGCCGACCTCCAGGATGTGCCGTTCCATCTCCTCCTGAGTCTCCTTGACCACCTCCTCGATCCGCGAGGGGTGGATGCGGCCGTCCTGGATCAGCTTGGTCAGCGCGATCTTGGCGGTCTCGCGGCGGATGTTGTCGAAGGCGCTGACGATGACGACGCCGGGCGTGTCATCGACGATCACGTCCACGCCGGTCACCTTCTCGAAGGTGCGGATGTTGCGGCCCTCGCGGCCGATGATGCGGCCCTTCATGTCGTCGCTGGGGATGTCCACGGTGCTGACCGTGGTGTCGGCGGTGTGCTCGGCGGCGTAGCGCTGGATGGCGGTGGCGAGGATCTCGCGTGCCTTCTGCTCGGCGTTGGCGCGCAGGGCCTCCTCCTGGCGTGAGATGCGCAACGCGATCTCGGTCGCCAGCTCCCGGTCGAGCCGGTCGAGGAGCACCTGCTCGGCCTCCTGGCGGCTGAGGTTGCTGATCTCGTGGAGCTTCTGGGTTTGCTGCGCGACGAGGGACTCCGACTCCTGGAGGCGCTGATCGAGCTGTTCGCGGCGCTCGTGGAGCTTGCGCTCCGTGTGCTGCAGGACGCGCTCTTTTTTGAGCTGACTCTGGTGCTTCTGTTCGAGGGCGTCCTCACGTTTTTCGAGACGGCGCTCCTGTTCGCGCAGCTCGCCGCGGGTCTGTTCGGCCTCGCGGTTGAAGTCCTCGCGCTTCTTGAAGAGCTCGTCCTTGGCTTTTAGTTCGACCTCCTTGCGGACGTTCTCGGCTTCCTTGGTTGCCTGGGTGACGATCTCGGCGGCCCTGTGCTGGGCACTGTTGAGGTTGAGGCGATCCTGGTGGCGGAGGACCTTGAAGGTCGTCCACGCCCCGATCCCCAGTCCCATCAGAGCGGCCAGGCAGATCCAGACCACGCATTCGCCGGGCATGGAAGGCCACTCCTTACCGCGGCCCGCCAGGCTCTCGGAACCGACCTGTCAAACCCCGTGCGGGGTTGGGGTGGGGGACGGTGGCAGGCGCCGAGCCGTCCGCCCGTGCGCGACGGGGAATCTCCCCGCCCGCCGGAAGGTGGTAATGTTCCTCTCGACCCCATGGAACGCCCCGGAGCTGAGTTCCGGGAAAGAAGCGCTGTGAGGCAACCGCAACCGTTGTCAGAAAAAGCCCCGTCGGCCGCGGCGAGTGGCCGGGCCTCGGAAGGCGTTCTGTTAACCAGCAGGCCGTCCTGGCGGTGGCGCACTGCGGGTGGCCACCCGCAGCGGGGGCCAGAAGTCGGCCTCCGCCCGCGTCGGCGGGGCTGCCAGGAGGCGCCGTCCGGGTTCCCGGGCGTCCGCCTTGCGGACGGCGACCCGGGCCGGGCGACAGAGGCAGGCGCCGCGCCGCAACTCCTGATACCAGAGGCTGGCGATCAGACCCCCCAGCACCAGACCTACCCACATCAACCAGAAAAGCGTCATAGGCAACCCGTGGAGTGTTGGGTGTGGTGCCCTGTTCCGGCGGTTGGTGTTGGTTCCCGCAGCGCTTCCCGCGACAAGTCCTATTGTCCGAAAGCTGCGGACCTTGGTGAAACGATTTACTCGGATGACATAACCGCGTGTCTCATCCTTGACCCTCACGGCCCGCCCGGGCGCCGACCGACCGCGATCCTGACGTACGGCCGGACCTCCAGCCGTTGGCATAGTTCTTATTATGAGGGAGCGGACGCGGACAGGTCAACTAAAATAAGCGCTGGCGGAGAAAACTCCGCAGGTCAGGCTTCCTATTATCCCGACTCTTTCGGAGGGTCAGGCTGGGAAGCCTGACCTATCGAGGTTTAGCGGGAAGTTCTCCGGCCGGTCGCTTCCTGCCACGGCGCGGCTCCCGTAGAATGACGCCTTGCCGTGGGCCCGGGCCCCGCTCGCCCGCCAGACACCTCCCGCAGGCGGCACATGACGACCGACAACGCGACACCGGGGCCGGGGGCGGACATCCTGCTCGTCGATGACGAGCCGGCGAACCTCCTGACCCTCGAAGCCATCCTCCACGACCTGGGACAGAACCTCGTCAAGGCTCGCTCCGGCGCGGACGCCCTGCGCTTCCTTCTCGCCCGCGACTTCGCGGCCATCCTGCTCGACGTGCAGATGCGTCCGCTCGACGGCTTCGAGACGGCCAAGCTCATCCGCGCCCGCAAGAAGTCCCGGCACACGCCGATCCTCTTCCTGACCGCCTACGAGGACAACCGCCTGTCGGTCGAGGAGGCCTACGCCCTCGGGGCGGTCGATTACCTCGTCAAGCCGGTCGTCCCGGTCGTGCTGCGCGCGAAGGTGAACGGTTTCATCGAGCTGTTCGAGAAACGGCGGCAGATCGAGGCCCAGGCGGAGCGGCTGCGGCAACTCGACCGCCGCGAGTTCGAGCAGAAGCTCGCGGAGGAGAACGCCCGCCTGAGCGCCGCCGAGCGGCGCTTCCGCGCCCTGACGGAGAACAGCTCGGACGCCGTGTGCCTGCTCGCCCCCGACGCGGCCATCCGCTACGTCAGCCCGCCCATCACGCGCATCCTCGGCTACGCCCCGGAGGAGCTCGTCGGCCAGAGCGGCCTGGGGCTTGTCCACGCCGAGGAGCAGGGGCTGTTGGCGACGCGACTGGCCGCCCTGGTCGCGCGGCCGGGCGGCACCGATACGGTGCAGGTCCGCGCCCGCCACCGCGATGGCTCCTGGGTCTGGGTGGAGGCCGTCGGCACGAACCTCCTCGACGAGCCGGCCATCGGCGCCGTGGTCGTGAACTTCCGCGACGTCACCGAACGGCGGCGGACCGTGCAGCAGCTGCGCGAGCGCGCCGAGGAGATGGAGAGGTTCATGGACGTCTTGCCGGTGGCGGTCTTCATCGCCCGCGATCCGGAGTGCCGGCGGGTCACCGGCAACCGGGCGGCGTACGAGCTGCTGCGCATGCCCCCCGACTCCAACATCTCCCAGACCGCCCCGCCGGAGGAGCGCCCCCCGTTCCAGCTGTACCGGAATGGCACCCTGGTGCCGCCCGACGAGCTGCCCCTGCAACGGGCGGTGCGGACCGCGGCCGAGGTCCGCGACGTGGACCTGGACGTCGTGTTCGCCGACGGCACCTCGACGCCGATCTACGGCTACGCGACGCCGCTCTTCGACGAGGCCGGCCAGGTCCGCGGCGCGCTGGCCGCCTTCATGGACATTTCCGAGCGCAAGTCCCTGGAGAAGGCGCTGCAGGAGAGGGCGGCGCGGCTGGCGGAGGCGGACCGGCGCAAGGACGAGTTCCTGGCGATGCTGGCCCACGAGCTGCGCAACCCCCTCGCTCCGGTCCGCAACGCCCTGCACATCCTCGGCCTGCCGGGCGTGGAAGCCGCGGCCGCGGCGCAGGCCAGGGAGATGGTGCAGCGCCAGGTGCAGAACATGGTGCGGCTGGTGGACGACCTCCTCGACGTGAGCCGCATCACGCGCGGCAAGATCCGCCTCCGCGCCGAACCGGTGGACCTGGCGGTGGTCGTCGGCCGGGCCGTGGAGTCGGCGCGGCCCCTGATCGACGCCAACCGCCACACGCTCACCGTGTCCCTCCCCGACGAGCCGCTCCCCCTGACCGCGGACCCGACGCGGCTGGAGCAGGTGTTCGCGAACCTGCTGAACAACGCGGCGAAGTACACCGAGCGCGGCGGCGCCATTCGTCTGGAGGCGGAGCGGCAGGGCGGCGAGGTCGTGGTGCGGGTGCGGGACACCGGGTTCGGCATCCCGCCGCAGGTGCTGCCACACGTCTTCGATCTGTTCACGCAGGCGGACCGGACGCTCGACCGGGCGCAGGGCGGCCTGGGGATCGGCCTGACGCTGGTCAAGCGGCTCGTCGAGATGCACCGCGGCAGCGTGGCGGCCCACAGCGAGGGCGCCGGCAAGGGCAGTGAGTTCGTCGTGCGCCTGCCCCTCGCCGCGCGGGCCGTCGGTCGCGAGGGGTCGAGGGGCCGAGAGCCCGCCGCGGCAGCGCCCGCCGGGCCGGGGCACTGCCGCGTGCTGGTGGTGGACGACAACAAGGACGCCGCGGACAGCCTGGCAATGCTGCTGCGGGTCTGGGGGCACGAGGTGCGGACCTCGCACGACGGCCAGTCCGCACTGAAGGCGGCCCGCAGCTACCGGCCCGACATCGTCCTGCTCGACATCGGCCTGCCCGGCCTGGACGGCTACGAGGTGGCGGCCGAGCTCCGCAAGGAGTTCGGTGAAGGGGAGATGCTGCTGGTGGCGCTGACCGGCTACGGGCAAGACGAGGATCGCAGCCGCTCGGCGCGGGCGGGGTTCAACCAGCACTGGGTCAAGCCGGTCGATCCGGAGGCCCTGCAGGCGCTGCTCGCCGCGCGCGGCCAGGCCGCCAAGTAGGGATGGCCGGTCTCGGCGGCGTCGGGTTCGGCCCCCTCTGGACGTGGGCCGCCGCACGCGGTACCTTCAATCCGCCTGGCGTCCCTGGCGAGAGCCGACCGCACCCGTACCCCACAGGCAGCGCCGATGACCACTCCGCAAACCTCTGATGGAAACGACAAAGGGCAGCCCCTGGCTGCGGAGGGCCTCGGCGGCGCCCTCCAGCGCGAGGTGGCGCCGCTGCTGGAGCACACGCGGCGCACGGTCCTTGAAACCACCGAGGAGCTGCTGCGCAGCCAGACCGACCTGCTCGTGGGGCGGCTGAAAGGCATGCTGCTGGAGACAGCCGCGGAACTCCAGGAGCGGCAGCTGGAGCCGCTGCTGGACCGCGTCAAGCACACGGTTCTCGCCGTGTGCGCCGAGGTCGGGCAGAAGTACGGCGCGACGCTCCTGTCCGGCGTGCGCGACGCGCTGGGCGAGGGCGTGGGCGGAGTACTGCGGCAGCAGCTGGAGCCGGTGGTCGAGCAGGCCCGGCGGGGGATGCGCGACAGCACGGACTTCGTGGGCGAGTACGCGGACCTGCTGGTCGCCCGGATGCGCGACGCGGTGACCGAGCCGATCGCCCGCGTGTTGCGCGAGGACCTGCCCAACTACGCCCGCCGGGCTGGCGGTCGTGTCGTCGATTACGCTCTGGCGGCGACGCTGTTCTGCCTGGCGGCGGTGTTCCTGCTCGTCGGCGCCGTGCAGGGCTTGCAGTACGCCGGCCTGCCGTCGTACCTGACGTACCTCCTCGGCGGACTGGCGGCGCTCGGCACGGGCCTGGTGTTCCTGCGGCTGTACGCGCGGCCGTTGCAGACGCCGGGCGCGACCGGGGACGAGCCGAGGTCCGGGCGCGCGGAGAAACCGCCTCCGTAATCATTTTCCCAGCTTCTGTCACCTCCACCCCGGTCGATGCCACCTATCTACGGATGTGCCGGCCGGCGTCGGCCGCCCAACCGTTCGCGGAGGGACCAGACCATGATGACTTCCGATCTGAACGAACGTGCGCCCGATACCGACCTGTGGCGGCTGGTGAACGAGGGAAGTGCGTCGGCGTTCGAGATCCTCGTGCGCCGGCACCAGTCGCTGGTCTGTGCGATCGCCTACAGCGCGTGCGGCGACCTGGCGCTCAGCGAGGACGTCGCCCAGGAAACCTTCTGGGCGGCGTGGCGCGGGCGGGCGTCGCTCGCCGAACCGGGCCGCTTGCGGTCGTGGCTGTGCGGCATCGCGCGGAACCTCGGGAAGAACGCCCACCGGCGCGCGTCCCGTCCGGCCGAGGCGCCCGCCGCACCGCTCGACGCGGCCGGGGACCTGTCCACGGCGGCGCCCGGTCCGGCGGAGGAGGCCGTGTCACGCGAAGAAGAAACCCTCGTGTGGGAGACGCTCGAACGGATACCGGAGTCGTACCGCGAGCCGCTGGTCCTGTTCTACCGCGAGGAGCATTCGGTGGCCGAGGTCGCGGCAGCGCTGGGCCTGAGCGAGGACGCGGTCAAGCAGCGGCTGTCGCGCGGGCGGGAGATGCTGCGCGACCGGGTGACGGGCGTGGTCGCGGCGGCGCTGCGGCGCAGCCGGCCCGGCCGCGCGTTCACCGTGGCCGTCATGACCGGCCTGACGGCTCTGTCGGCCGGCGCGAAGACCGCCCTGGCCGGGACGGGAGTCGCGGCGTCGGGGGCGACGCTGCAGTCGGCGGCCATGGGTGGCATCCTCGGGGGGATCCTTGGGCCGCTGGTGGGCCTGCTGGGCGGCTGGTTCGGCACCTGGGTCTCTGCCGAGGCGGCCCCGACCCGGCGCGAACGGAATTACCTCCGCCAGACGGGGCGGCGGATGCTCCTCGTCTCGCTCCTGTTCACGGCGGTGCTGGTCGGGCTGATGCTGGCGTTCGCCAGGCGCATGCCCCTGGGGTATTCCCTGATCTCTCTGGCGGTCTGGATGGCGGCCTTCTGGGCCTACGTGACCCTCGAGTCGGTCCGTGCGGCCCGCGCCGTCAAGCGCCTCCGCGCGGAGGCGGCGCCGGCCGAGCCGAATGACACGCCGCTGCGGCGCATGGCCGCCCGGTGGAGGGGGCGGGTCTTCCGCAGCCAGGTGACGCTCCTCGGCCTGCCGCTGCTCGACGTCAACGTCAGCGACCCCGTACCGCCGGGTGGGACGGGGCGCGGTGACGGGCCGCGCGTCGCCCGCGGCTGGATCGCGATCGGCGACGATGCCCGCGGCGTGCTCCTGGGCGTCGGCTCGAAGGCACGCGGGTTCGTGGCGATCGGCGGCCGCGCTGTCGGCGTGTTCAGCCTCGGCGGGGTGGCGGTGGGCCTCGTCGCCGTGGGCGGGCTTGCCTTCGGCGTGCTGGCGGTCGGCGGCCTCGCAGTCGGCGGCCTCGCGCTGGGCGGTGGCGGCATCGGCTGGCAGGCCTGTGGCGGCGGCGCCGTGGCCTGGGACACGGCCTGTGGCGGCGGGGCGGTGGCGTGGCACGCGGCCTACGGTGGGGCGGCGGTCGCACACGACTACGCGGTCGGCGGGGAGGCCAGTGCCTGGCACGCCAACGACGAGGCGGCCAGGGCCGTCCTCATGGACCACCCGCTCAAGCAGGGCATGGAGTGGTTCGTGGCGAATCAGACCTGGTTCTTGGCGGTGATCATCCTGGTCTCCCTGCTCCCCTGCGCGGCGCTACCGCTGATGTACCGCCGCGAACGGTGGCCATGAAGTGACGGCGGTGCCGGTTCGTGGGCGACTCGCTCCGCGAGTCGCGCTCCCAGGCGCGACTCGCAGAGCGAGTCGCCCACGAACCGGCAGACGCTCTCATGAATGGAAGGCGGCTACGGTTTCGTCGCAGCCTGTACGCCACTGAGCGGGTGGTGCGTGACGGCGTCCCACGCCAGCTCTTGCAAGAGGCGGTTCAGCTCCGGGTTGCTCGCCTTCCCCAGGACCGCAGGTGCCGGCAGGCCGACTGGGCTGCGGCGGTAGATCACGGCGAACTGGCAGTACGCCGCCAGGGCCTGCAGCGGCGCCCGGGCGTGCCCGATGGAGTCGGTGAACAGGTCCGCCTGCTTCTTCAGCCCGGGCGCCTCCCCCGCCAAGATCTTCTCGCGCAGGGCGATGACCGCCTGGCCGACCGGCACGACGAACACCGCCTGCTTGCCGACCTTCTTGTTCAGCTCGCGGACATGCTCGTCCATGCTCTTGAAATACGGCGCGTGCAGCTCGCGGAGTTCCGCGACGGTCGGGGCGTTGTGGTCCACCTCCTTGGGCCGTTTCGAGAAGGTCGTGTCGTAGATGTCGAACGGCAGCCAGAACTCCTGGACGGTGATGCGCACCTTCGGGTTATGCGCCACGGCCAGCTTCACGAAGCTTTCGATGCCGGCGTCCGGGAGGTGAATGGGCGAGAGGGTGAGCACGTCCACCTTGCCGTCGCGCAAGGCTTCCTTGGCCTTGTTCGCGTTGTCCGCCTTGCTCCAGTGCTGGATGACGCGCGACCCGCCGATCGACGACACGCCGGCGATGACGTGCCCCTTGATGCCGGCCTTCTTCGCCATGTCGGCGAGGATGTTGGGGACGAAAACGTGGAAGCTGTGGCCGCAGGTGAAGACGCGCTGCCCCTTGTCAATGGGGCCGGCATTCTTGCCGCCCTTGTCATCGTCGGCGCGCGTCTGGGCGACGACCAGCAGGGCGAGGACCAGGGGAACCACAGCCGTCCGGAAACCCGACCTGAGACGCTCGAGCATGAGGAGGACTCCTTGTGAAGGTCGTGCGCGAGGGAGCCGATTGTCCCGTCCGCGTTGCTTCCAGCCTAGAGAATGAGCCGGGGAGGTGCCACGGGTCGGCCGCCCCGGCTCGTCTCATCAAGCCTAGATGACCGTTTCAGAAGTTCGCCGCCAGCGCGGTAGGGTGGGCACTGCCCACCAGCTCACGGAAGCGGTGGGCAGTGCCCACCCTACGGCGCTACACCTGCCCGCAAACCACTCTAGCTATTTGTTCTTCCCGGCCCCGGGAACAGGCAAGGGCTGCGCGTTGCGGACCTGTTCTTCTTCCGCTTCGATGTAAATCCGCGGCCGCGCCACGAGGACCAGCGGCCGGTCCTGTCCGCGGGCGCCGAGCGGCCGGTAAACGACCGGCATGAAGAAGGGTTGCCCGTCCGGCAGCTTGATGGAGGTGGTCACGGAACTTTTCGTCATGCTGGGCTCCTCGATCTCCTCATAGCCGAGCTCCGCGTCCCCGTACTTGATCTTGCGCAGCTCCACGAGCTGCTCGATCTTCTGCGTGATCTGCAGACGGACGAAGCGGCGATCGGGCGCCACCTCGACACGGACCAGAAGCGAGACACCGGCCAGGCCGGTGCCGAACTTCGGCGGGGCGCCGGGTTGTTGCCTGTCGGAGTTTTCCAAGAGGGCGCGGAACCCTCCACCCAGGCCGCCCGGCCCTTGCTCGTCCATCTTCCCCGGAAGGGCGCGGTGGCGCTCGCGATAGCGGAACGCTTCCCGCAGCGCGAGGAACGCGATCTGCTGCCCCTGCCGCACCTTGATCTCCAGCCCGCGCAGCAGGGGCTTCTCCTTTTCCAGTTTCTCGAGCACTTCGTCGTCGCCCGACAGGGACACCAGGGGCCGCTCCGGTGCCCCCTTACCGGCCGCGAGGAGGGGGGCGAAGTGCTTCGCGTAGAACGCGCGGTCCACCTCGTAAACCCGGGCGTCCATGACCACGGCGATGTCGGCCTGGCGCCGCAGCGTGAGCAGCAGGTTGGCCAGTTCCGCGTGCCGCGCGGGAGTCACACGGGCGAAGAGTGCCCTGTCGTTCCGCAGCTGCACCGCCTCCCCGCTGCGCGGCTGCAGGACGGAAAACACCAGGCGGAGCAGCGCCGCCCCTCCACCTTCCGTGGAAGCCTCCCGGCCCGGCAGGCGCCCCAGCACCGCGGCGGGGAGCGCTTCCTTCAGGGTGGGCAAGATCCAGCCCACGTCCGGGAGCAGATCGCTGACCTCGTACACGGCGGGATAGGCGGCGCGCTCCGGGGTGGTGACGACCACGCGGTCCGGCCCAACGCCGACCGCCAGCTCAGTGCCCAGGCCCTTCGTCACCTGCCGCAGGGCAGCGTCGAGAGCGCTTATCAGCGTCATCCGCCCGGACGCCGCCGGCAACCGCACCGGCGCGCCGGTCACCTTCGCCGCCTGTTTCCCCAATGCGTCCTCCTGGACGCGCAAGACGATTTTACCCCCCTTCGGCAGCTGCTTTTCCAGCGCTTGCAGGAAGCGCGCCAGGGGCATCTCCTTCTGGAAGGGTTTGCTGTCGATCTCGGTTTTCTCAAGGAACTGCTGCACGCGGGCCAGCTTCTCGTCCGCCTCCCTGACGGGACGGCGGCCCGGGTTCGCTCGGGCCGCCCCTGCCCAGAGCCCGGTCGCGAGGGCCGTCAGGGTGAGGAGGAGGACGGCCCATCTGGGGAGGATCGCCATGATTCACGTCTCCGCGGGGCGAAGGGTTGTATGACCAGGGACGTACCATTTCCCGTGCCGAGGTTATTTCCGGACGGCCGCCTCGACGCGCGCTTGCCGCTGCCGTCGTCGTCGCTCCAGCAGCGGCGACAGCACCAGCGCGACGAAAAACAGGGCGACACTCAGCAGGACGATGGTGCCGCTCTCGCCGGGGTTCGTCCACTGCTGCGTGCCGAGGACCGGGATGCGCAGCTCCCAGCTCAGGAGGTGGCCGACGACGCCCGCACAAAGGCAGAGCCCGATGGACGTCCAGAACAGTTGCCTCATGTTGCGGCACAGCAGCGCCGCCGTCGCCGCGGGCACGATCAGCAGGGCGTTGATCAGCAGCGCCCCGACAACCTTCAGGCACAGGTTGACGATCATCCCCAGCAGGATGATGAACAGGTAATTGCACAGCTGCACCCGGACGCGCCGCGACAGGGCGAGACTGCGGTTGAAGCTGGACAAGGCCAGGTCGTTGTACACCCAGGCCAGCATGCCCGCGGTGAACACGGCCAGGCAGAAGAGGATTATCAGGTCCAGCTCGTTCACGGTCACGAGGTTGCCGAAGAGAAAGTCCTCGGGCGGCAGGTAGCGGCGGCCGGCGCCGACCTTGAGGAACACGGCCCCCAGGCCGATGGCCCCCGCGAAGAAGACGCCGATCACCGTGTCGTTGGCCTGCCCGGAAGTTTCGCGCACGAAGGCGATTGCCAGGCCGATGGCGATGCCGAACACGACCATCACCAGCGCGATCCACAGATGGACCGCCATGTCGCTCTCCGCGCCGGTGACGATCCCCACCATCAGGCCGAGGGCGACGCCGGCGAAGGCGCAGTGCGCCAGGGCGTCGCTGAAGAACGCCATGCGGTTACCCACCACCAGTGAGCCGACCGCCCCACAGATCAAACTCACCAGGATGACCGCGATGAGGCCGCGGACGTTGAAGTCGTAATGCAGGAACGACCCCGCGGGCCACAGTAACCTGAACGCTTCGATCTGATTCTCCAGCCACTCGATCATGGTGCGGTCCCTCGTCGGCGGTGGAAAAGGTTCGCTCCCGGGCAGCCCTCATCTTACCATCATAGTGCCCCCGGTCGGAGGCGTCGGGGAGGAGGGCGCGAGCGCGAAACGGCAAGCCGACTCCTCTCCGCTGTGGCGCCACCGGAGACAACCCCCGTTCGAGGGCCACACCATGGGCCGCCCTGACGAAGTACACCCGCGGCCGACCGCGGCGCGGCGCGTGTTCCTGCTCTACGCCGCCAGCCTGTCGCTGATCCTCTACCTCGACCGCATCTGCATCGCGGAGTCGGCCGGGGCCATCAGCGAGGAACTCGGCCTGAGCGACGTGCAGCGCGGCTGGATGTTCACCGCCTTCACCCTCGGCTACATGCTCTTTGAGGTGCCCAGCGGCGCCTGGGGCGACCGTTACGGCCCCAAGCGCGTGCTGTGCCGCATCGTGATCTGCTGGTCGCTGTTCACCGCCCTGACCGGCTGCGTCGTCGGCATCACCCTCGCCGGGCCGGGCGGCGTCCTGGTGCTCGACGGCTTCGTGCTGCTGCTGCTGGTCCGCTTCCTCTTCGGGGCGGCGGAGGCGGGGGCGTACCCCAACCTGGCGAAGTGCTCGGCACGCTGGTTTCCCCTGGGCGAGCGCGGCCTGGCGCAGGGCGTCATCGTGACGGCGGGGCGCGTGGGCGGCGGCGTCGCGTCGGCAGCCACCATCGCCATCACCGGCCTGGTGAACGAGCACGTGTGGCCGGGCATGGGCTGGCGCGTGACGTTCTGGCTATTCGGCTCGCTCGGCGTGATCTGGGTGCTGCTGTTCGCGCGCTGGTTCCGCAACTCGCCCGCCGAACACCCCGCGGTCAACGCCGCGGAGCTGGCATTGATCCAGGGCGACGGGTCGGCCAGGGCTGCAGAGGCTCACGGGCCGCGCCCCGCGGGGCTGGCCACGCCGTGGCGCACCATGCTGACCAGTCGCAACCTGTGGGCGTTCTCGGCGGCCGCGTTCTGCAGCGCCTTCACCGTCTACCTGTACTTCACGCGCTTTCCCGAGTACCTGCGCGACCGCCATCACCTCGACCGCGCGACCTGGGGCTGGGTGGCCGGCCTGCCGATGGTGTTCGGCGCGGCCGGCTGCTTGCTGGGCGGTGGGCTGACCGACCTGTTGCTGCGCTGGACGGGCAGCAGGCGCTGGGCGCGGCGGACGATGGGGCTGGTGGGCAAGGGGAGCGGTGCGGCGCTGCTCCTGGCGGGGGCGAGCGTGGACGAGCCGGTCCTCGCGGTGGCGCTGATCGCGCTGTCGGCGTTCGCGTGCGACCTGTCGGTGGCCGCGAACTGGGCCGTCTGCACGGACGCCGGGGGGCGCTTCGTCGGGACGGTGTTCGGCCTGATGAACATGGTGGCGGCGGTGGGCGCGGCGCTGTCGCCGGTGCTGGCGGGCTACCTGCTGCGCTGGCTGTCGCCGCGCGACGCCGCCGGCCACTTCGACCCGGCGGCGCGGGCGGGGGCCTGGGACGTGGTGCTGTACCTCTACGCGGCGACGCTGGTGATCGGCGCGCTGTGCTGGCTGCGCATCGACGCCGAGGAGTCGATGGTCGGCGAGGCGGAATCCTGACCCCGTTTAGCCGCGAGCCTCGGGCGA
>JBBRPS010000165.1:0-14938 GCA_038227745.1 Gemmatales bacterium
CGGTGAGGAGCTGTTTCCCCGTCGTCACGTCCCAGACCTTGAGCGTCTTGTCCTCGCCCGCCGAGGCCAGCCGCTTGCCGTCCGCCGACAGCGACACCGCCAGGACGGCGCCCTCGTGCCGGTCGGCGAAGACGCGGAGCGCGCGAAGCGGGCGGCCGGGCTTGTGCCGCGGGGCCTCCTTCTTCACCTTCTTGCCGGCGTCCGGGGCCTTCGCCTTCGCCATCGGCCTCTTGACCATGTCAAGAGGTACGGGGCGTTCCGCGACTTGCATGTTTGGGCCGGGCCAGAGCCACGGGCGGCCGACGGCCAGCCAGGCAACGAGCCCGGCGATGGGTCCGATGAGCAGGGACAGGGTGAACGTCACGGTCAACCGCCAGCGCCGCTTGCCCGACTTCCGCCGACGCCCGCCCTCGACCACACTGAGTTTCACGGACTCCGGCGTCCCGGCGTTCACTGCCACCGTTACGGACTGCCCGCCCGGGAGGCCCGAGACCGTGACTGTCCGGGGCGGTTGGGAAACGGCCTCGGCCACCGGCGCGAGGGGCTCCGGCTTGCTCGCCGCCGTGATGAGTGTTCGGGTGACCGCAGGGGCGGAGGCGAGCCAGGCCTCCAGGGCCTCGGCGAACTCCCGGGCGCTGTGATATCGGTCCTCCGGCCGCCGGGCCAGTGCCCGCAGGACGAGAGCGTCCAGGGCCGAATCCAGTCCAGCCCGGAGCCGCGAGGGCGGCGCAATGGAGCCGTGCAGGATTTGGGCGAGGACATTCATCCCGGCCCCCTCGAAAGGCCGGCGGCCGGTAAGGGCCGCGTAGAGGACCACTCCCAGGCCGTAGATGTCGGTCCAGGGCCCGACGGCCCCGGTGTCGCCGGCGGCCTGCTCCGGCGCCATGAAGGCTGGCGTGCCGACGATCATCCCGTCGAGGGTCATGCGCTCACCGCCGCTGACCGGGAGGGCCAGGCCGAAGTCGCTCAGCAGCGGCTCGCCGTGCGCGTCGAGCAGGATGTTGCTCGGCTTGAGGTCGCGGTGGATGATGCCCGCCGCGTGGACCGCCTCCAGGCCGAGCGCCACGCTGAGGAGCAACTGGACGGCGCGGCGGGGCTCCAGCGGCCCCCACTTCAGCAGGTGATCCAGAGACTCGCCCTCGACGTAGGCCATGACGACGTAAGGGAGTCCCTCGTGCTCGCCGACGTCGTAGACCGGGCAGACGTGGGGGTGGCGCACGCGCGCGGCGGCGCGGCCCTCACGCAGGAAGCGCTCGACGGCGAGGCGGCTGGGGGGCTCATCCGGTCGCCGGTGCGGCACTTTCAGCGCGACGGGACGGTCGAGGCGGGGATCGTGGGCCTTGTAGACGGTGCCCATGCCGCCGGCGCCGAGGCGCTGCAGGATGACGTAACGGCCGATCTGGACCGGCAGCGGGTTTTCCTGACCGGGGTCGAGGCGCGTGACCGCCCCGAGGTCGGCGGGCGCCAGGCAATCCGCGACCGCCCCTTCGAGGGCCTGGACGGTTTCCAGAAGGGGCAAGAGGCGGGCGGCGTGCTCGGGGAACCGGGCCTGCCAGCGGCTCAGGTCCACCGTCCGGCCGGCGCGGAGCTCCGCCAGGGCCTCCTCCAACAGTTCCGTCATCTCTGTGCAGGACCGGGTTTCCAGATCGCTCATCAGTGGGGGCCTCGCCGGGTCGGAGTCGGGGCTACTCCTGTAACTGCGCGCGCAGGCGTTCCAGCGCGCGCACGTAGAGGACGCGCAGGGCGCCCTCGCTGCGGCCGAGCCGTTCGGCGAGGGCCGCGTACGACAGGCCGTGCAAGTGCCGGCCGAGGAGGACTTGCTGCACGTCCTCCGGCAGGCGGGCCAGCGCCGCCGACAGTCGGGCCGTCTGCTCATGGCGGTCGGCGCGGTCGGCGGGCGAGCTGTCCGGGGCCGCCACGGCGTCCAGCGCTTCAGCCGACTGTTCCCGGGCGACGTCGCGCTTACCGGTGCCGGCGTGACTGCGGAGCGCGTGCCCGGCGGTGCGGGCGACGATGCGCCGCAGCCACGCCGCCAGTTCGGCGACGGTGGCGCCGCGGAAGTCGCCGAAGCTCCGGTGCGCTTCCAGGAGCGCGTCCTGGACGAGATCGGAGCCGTCGAGCCGGGCGCGGAGCCGATCCTCCAGGAGCGACCGGGTGATGAAGCGGACGTAAGGCCGGAAGCTCTCCAGCAGTTCGCCCCAGGCCTCGACGTCGCCGGCGCGGGCTCGCGTCAGGGCGGCTTGCTGGTCACAGACCTTCATCGCCTATCTTTCCAGTGCCGTGCGGGGAGCAGATGTTACAGGGTTCGGCCCGTCAAGAGCATAACGGATGGGACGTGGCGCTGGCAAGTTCGCGGTCACGATTGCCCGGAACACCCTCGTTTAGCCGCGGTTGAGCCAGATCCCGCTGTGCGGGGGCGGCGAGCGCGGATAACGTCCGCGCTCGCCAAGGGCTCGCGGCGAGACCCGACGCGGGAAGGCTTGATACAAGCCCGAAGCGCAAGCGAGGGGTGTCCCTCGCTTGCGCTTCGGGCTTGTATCGGACCAACCCGCGGCGAGTATAAACTTTGAGGTGACGGCGGGGCCGCTTCACGCGGAGAGGCGGGGAATCGGCAGGGGCGGCAGCAGGGCGGCGATGTCCGCCACCGTGGCCGGCGGCATCCGGACGAACCCCTGCCGCGCCAGGAAGGGCGAACGCAGGGCACACTCCTTCTCCAGCACGTAATAGCGGTTGTACCCCTCGCGCAGTTCGTTGACGTGTGCCAGGTTCACGCCTTCCAGAAACGCCCGCCAGCGGCGGTTGAAGCTTTCCAGGCTCTCGTTCAGCTCGCGCAGCGCCCGGTCCGTGATCAAGGCCCACGTCGGGCACCGGGAACTTCAACGTCTTCGGCAGCGTGCTCTTCACCGCCGGCAATATGCATTTCTACTACAACAATGTCGCTCAGGCGGGAACGATGCTGAGTGTGACTGGCGCCAGGGGCATCAGCATCGCCCTCGATACCACGATCGTGAGTGTGGAGTTCATGGGCCTTGGGGGAGCGCCGGCGATGTATGACGTCATGCGGGCTATCGGGGGCTCAATCAACAGCATTTGCGGGACGAACCCTCCGGCTTACAACGCGGAGCTCGTCCAACTGGCGGGGAATTGGCTCTATCGGCTCCGACGAGCCTGATCATCAATCGGACCGGTTCTTGTTCCCGTGGCATCCTTTGGTGAGAGGGGCGGGAAGCCTAACGTCCACCACGGCGATGTCAGACATGACCGGAGGAAGAGGATCCCAGGCTCCCTGATAAGGGAGCCTGGGATCCGGTAGACGCGATTGATTGATGGAGCGGCAGGCGCATTCGCAGAAGGGAGGCGCACGACGATGACCGCGCCCAGGTGGCATGCCGGTGTCCTGATGCTCTTCGCCTGCGCGCCGATCACCGGCACCGGCCCGCTCACGGACGCGAGGTTCCCCGGAGAACCTCCCGTGCCGAGGCTGCAACGGCCAGTGGTCCCCGGTGCCGGCGCCATTGCCCCGCCGAAGCCCGCTCGTAGCGAGCAGCGACGCACGGACTTGTACGGCGATGCCTTGCCGCCCGGGATCCTGTTGCGGCTGGGGACCGTTCGCCTCCGACACCGTGACCTCATCCGCTCCCTCGCGGTTACCCCGGACAGGAAAATGATCGCCTCGGTCGGGGGCGGCTGGAACGGCGCTCCCCACCCCATCAGGCTATGGGACGCGACCACCGGCAAAGAGGTCCGGCAACTGCTGGGGCATTCCGCACTCCCTTGCGCCATCACGTTCTCCCCCGACGGCAAACGTCTGGCCTCCGTGGCAGGAGCCGAGGGCCTCATGCGGGACGGGACAGTCCGTCTCTGGGACGTGGTGACTGGCAAGCAGCTGTGCGTGTTTCGGGGGCATCAACCATTGCCCAGTCTCGGAAACGGAGGGTTCGCTGTCGCCTTCGCACCGGACGGCAGGACGGTCGCCTCCTCGGGCCAGGACGGGTTCGTTCGCCTCTGGGAGCCGGCCACGGGGGAGGAATGCCGTCGCTGGCGCTTGCGTGGGTCCTCCCTCGCTCACTGCCTGGCCTTTTCTCCCGATGGGAAGACCCTGGCTGCCCTCAGCGGGGCGAACGTGTACTTCTGGGACGCGCGGACCGGACGAGACCTCCCCCCGATCGAGTTCGAGTTCCGCGCCGGTGTTTCCTGGCTGCAGTTCACCCCTGACGGCAAGGCGATCGTCTCGGGGGATAGCGACAACGTCGTTCGCTGGATGGACCTCGCGACGGGGAAGGCCTTCCGCCAGGTGCGGGGCGTTCGGGTTGCCGCCTCTTCCGATGGCAGAAAGGTTGCCCTCCGCAGGGAGAACGACATCCAACTCTGGGATGTGGCCGAGGGGAAGGAGCTGCGCCGCTTCCCGTGCCGCGGCTTCATCGGATACTGCCGTTACCCATTCCCCTTCTGCTTCACCTCCGGCGGGCTCTCCGCCGACGGGAGGGTGCTGATCGCGGCGGATGGCAGCACGATCCGCATCCTGGAGACTCGAAGCGGTAAAGATCTCCACCCGTTCCAGGGCCATACGGCCAAGGTTGTCTTTGTCGGCTTTTCCTCGGATGGCAGTGAGCTAACGTCGGCGGCGGACTCGACCGTGCGTCACTGGGATACCAGGACGGGCAAGGAGCTCCGCAGGATCTCAGGGTTACCGCAGCCGATCGCCACGGCGGCCATGGCGCCGGCCGCCAAGACGCTCCTCGTGGGAACCTTCAACGAACGGGTCGCTCACCTCTGGGACATCGCCAGGGGGAAGGAGCTCGGTCGGCTGGAGACATACTGGTCGAACATTCTCTTTCCCCTCGTCACCCTCTCCCCGGACGGCAGAACGTTTCGCACGAGGCTCGGGGATGGCATGCCGGCGATCTTCTTTTGGGACGTGGCCACGGGCCGAGAGGTGCGGCACTATGTGCCCGGCCGCGTCCACTTCGGTGTCGTGTCGTCGGACGTCGTCGAGGCGGTGACCGATCGGATCGCCTCGCAGCCACACGTCGATCGCGTCAGCGGAACCCGGATGCGCGATTTCGAGGCCCTGCGCAACGTGTGCTACGGCGATATGGGGCTGGCCTACTCGCCGGACGACCGGATCGCGGCCACCGGCTACCCCGACCCGGCACCGCGCCGCACGAACGAACACCGGACGGTGGCGCTCTGGGAGGGGGCCTCGGGCAGGGTGATCGCACGCTGCCGCGGACACCAGGGGCCGGTCGGGGCGCTCGCGTTTTCGCCGGACGGGAGGGTCCTGGCCTCAGGAAGCTGGGAAGGCAGTATTCGGCTCTGGGATGTCGCTTCCGGCGGCGAACTGGCCGTGCTCCAGGGGCATCGCGGCGGGGTCACGTCGCTCGCGTTCTCCCCGAACGGCAAGAGCCTCGCCGCCGGGGGCTCGGATACCACCGCGCTCCTTTTTGATGTGGCACCCCTGCTGCGAGGACGCGGCCGACCAGGCGTGCGCATCGCGGCGGGGGACCTCGGGAAGTTGTGGACCCAGCTCCAGGCCGCGGATCCTTCCGTGGCCTATCCGGCGCTGTGGAAGCTGGTTGGGGACCCCTCGCAGACGGTGCCCTTCTTGAAAAGAGCGTTGCACCTGCCAGTTCCGGAAGAGCGGCTGATCCGTCAATTGATCGCGAACCTCGATGATAAGCGGTTCGAGGTCCGGGAGAGGGCGACCCGCGAGCTGAACGGGTTTGGCCTGCGAGCTGAGCCTGTCCTGCGGCGGGCACTCGAATGCCCTCCCCCAGAGGAGGTTCGCAGGCGATTGGAGAGAGTGCTGGCGAATCTGCGGCCCCCCGCAGGGCAACTGCCTGCGCGGTACCTCCGCCAACTGCGTGCGGTGCAGGTGCTGGAGTACATAGGCACACCAGAGGCACGCCAGCTATTGCAGGTGGTGGCACAGCAGGAACCAGCGAGTCAACTGGGGCAGGAAGCGAAGGCCGCCCTCGTGCGCTTGGGGAGATAATGTCGGTGTGCAGTTCGCCCCAGGCCTCGACATCGCCAGCGCGGACTCGCGCCAGGGCGGCTTGCTGGTCACAGACCTTCATCGCCTATCTTTCCAGCCCGGTACACCCCAAAGTTTAGCCGCGGTTGAGCCAGCCCCCGCGCAGCGGGATCTGGCTCAACCGCGGCTAAACTTTTGAGGTGACGGCGGGGCCGCTTCACGCGGAGAGGCGGGGAATCGGCAGGGGCGGCAGCAGGGCGGCGATGTCCGCCACCGTGGCCGGCGGCATCCGGACGAACCCCTGCCGCGCCAGGAAGGGCGAGCGCAGGGCGCACTCCTTCTCCAGCACGTAATAGCGGTTGTACCCGTCGCGCAGCTCGTTGACGTGCGCCAGGTCGAGTTTGTCCAGGTAAGCCCGCCAGCGGCGGTTGAAGCTCTCCAGGCTCTCGTTCAGCTCGCGCAGCGCCCGACGCAACGCTCGCGCTGAAGACGTGGCCGTCACCGCCACCCGCAGCTGCGGCGCCAGTTCGGTGTGCATCTGTCTCAGCGCTTCGAGATCGTCGTCGGCCAGGAAGGGGCGAAGGTTGTCCCACTCCCCCGCCAGCGCCCGCAGCGTCCCCAGGCGCAGACGCACCATCGCCACCATCTCCTCGCGCTGCCGGCGGCACTGCTCGACCACCTGCCGGAACGCCTCTTCCATGACCTGCGCTCGCCGCGCGTACGCCGGGGTGCCGTCGTACGCCAGCATCTGCTTGACCAGCTTGCGCTCCTCGTCGCCGCCGAGAACCGGGACCTCGTCCATCCCACTCCCTCAACCGCTGCGGTTTTCTGTCCGCCTTACGCGCTCGCCGACACCGTCTTGAGGTCGGCGCGCTGCGCCTCGTAGGTCTCGGCGAACCCCAGCACCTGCGGGTCCGGCTCGACGCCCCACGCCGTACACGCCTGCCGGTACAGGGCCGGCCACCAGTTCTCGTGCGCCGTCAGCCCCTGCTCGCGCACCGCCTGCCAGTTGCTCAGGATGCGCGACCAGCATTTGTCGCCGTACTCCAGCGCTTCCTTCCAGCTCCCCACCTGCGGGATGTACCACGCGCGCCCCAGCGCGGCGTGCAGCACCTCGTCGGCCCAGTCGTAATCCTGGATCGTCGCCATCAGCGGCACGCCCGACTCGACGCCCATCTCCCACTCGTAGCGCTTGCCCGTCCGCGTCATCAACCCCTGTTCGATGAAGTACAGGACCGCGTGCCTCTCCAAAGGCGTGCATTCCGTGTTCAGGCGCAGCGACCAGTTGTGCGTCACCCGCGCCCGCGTCCAGTCCACGCCGAGCGCGACGAAGCCGACCTCGCCCAGCATCGCGTGCCGCGCCTCGTCCCAGAGCTGCCGCGACATGTCGCGGTAGTAGCCCCACGGCTTGCCCTTGGTCTGGTGGATGATGCTCGCCATCATCTCCGGCACGTCGATTTCGCGCAGACGCTTGTACAGCATCATCAGCGCCTTCGGCCGCGCCGGGTACGCCTCGCTGTAGACGAACGCCTCCGGGTTGACGCCCTGGTTCCACAGGTCCTGGAAGCGCTCGTCGCGCTTCGGCACCGGGTCGTAGGCGTACGGCGTCGCCGAGTGCCGCCGCGCGACCGCCCTGCCCGATGGCGTCAGGGTGCCGTCCAGCCCGCCCGCGGCGGCCAGGCACTCGTCGAGCAGTTCGAGCCACGGCTGCACTGGGGCGCGCGTGGCGTCATCGACGAGGCAGGCGATGCTGCGCCGGCCGAAGTCGAGCATGTCGCCGACCTCCAGGCGGGCGAAACGGCAGACGCGCACGGAAGGGGCGTCGGCCAGCGGGTTGGTGTCGGCCAGGTGACGGGCGAGCGCCGCGTCGAGGGCGGGCAGGGCCTTCTCGTAGAGGCCGACCAGCAGCTCGGCGGTGGTCGGGGCGGCGAGGATCTCGTCGAAGAATACCTGCAGGGCCGGGTCGGGCACGGCCTCCAGGCCCAGCGGCGGCTCGCGCATCTCGCCGATGCGATTGCGCAGCGCCTCGACGTGCTCGGCGCAGAGATAGGAGTGCAGGGAGAAGGCGGTCTTGAGCTCGTAGATCGGCTCGGCGGTGATGCGGGCGGTGAGGATCTCGTGGAGGCGCACGAAGGCGTAGTGGTAGCGCTTGAGGCGGGCGACGCAGGCCTCGATGCCCAGGCCGGGCCGCGACGCCTCGGCGATGGTGGCGAGGCCCGCGAGGGTCGGCAGGCCCCGGTAGGACTGGTAACCGGCGGCGGAGCTGTTCATGGGTGTATCTCCAGGGGGCAAGTTCAAGCCCACCCGTTGCAACGGGTGGGCTTGGGGGCGCCATCACCGGCGCGGCACGAAGACGTTGAGGATCAGCACCATCACGACCATGAAAGTCAGGGCGAGCAGGAAGCCGGCGGTGCCGAGGAACCAGGCCCCGACCGGATTGTCGTAGGTCCGCACTTCCTTCAGCTCGTTCGCCAGGGCCGCCTCGACCTCGCGCCGCAGCGGCCCGCTGTGGTTGCGCCAGTGCAGCGTCACGTTCCACAGCGGGGCGAACGGCTCGACGTCCAGCACCGCCTCGCCGGCCGGCGCTTTCGCGGGCGCCAGGGGCGGCGCCAGCCCGCCGTCGGGGAGGGGTGCGGCGGTGACGGCGGTCACCAACGGTCCCGGGACGGGCTCCGGCCGCGCGGCGAGCGCCCCGCCGAAACCGAGGTAGAAGCGGTTGCCCGAGCGCGTCCCGTCCACGCCGAGCCGGGCGAACGTCTGCGCCAGGGCCCGGTCGAGGTCGGCGGCGGCGATGTTATAGACGACCGTCTTGTCGCGCCGCCACCACACCAGGAAGGCGGCGCCGCCGACCACGACCGCGTAGTAGGCGGCCCAGGCAAGCAACCACCACGCGGCGAGGGCGCCGGCCGCGTCGGGCGATGGCCCCCCTTCTTCAAACGGCAGGCCGTTGGCCTCCTGCTGGAAATAGCGGCTCACCAGCTTCGGCCCGGTGTACAGCAGCAGGCCGGACGCGGCGAACAGCAGGCCGAGGAAGTCCCACGACCCGGCGACCAGCGCGGGCTGGGGGCGGCGGTTGAGGATGGCGAGGACGACACAATAGGCAGCGATCGGGAACAGGAGAAGGAGGAGGGGCAGAAGAAACAACGAGGAGCCCTCGCGAAGGAGTGCGGGGTACGCGGACCTGTCCCGGCGGCGTTCGGCCACATGCCGGTATCGGAACCCGTATTTTACTGGCCCGCGCCGGGCGCGGTCAACCGCCACGGCCCCGTGGGTCAGGATTCCAATCCTGACAAGGCTTGTCAGGATTGGAATCCTGACCCACGGAAACGGACGTTGACCCCGAGGACGTGCTTGACTACAGTCACGCCCCCCGTCAAGGAGGGGAGCTGGCTGTCCCGTTCGCAAGGAGGAAGCGATGGCCGTTCGCGCGAGGCGGTGCAACCGGGCCGTGGCGCAACCCGCGCTCGTGGGTCTGTGGCTCGGCGCGTTCCTGATCGGCTGCGGGGCACAGTCCCCGGCGCCGGAGACCACGCCGCAGAGCACGGCGGCGCCCGCGGCAGCCCCTGCCCCGCCGGGGCCGGCGGCCCAGCAGTCCGCGGCCCCGACCACGGCCGCGGCGCCGAGGGACATCGACCCCCGGCGCGTTTCCTTCAAGGACGCCGTGGCCGCGGGCATGATCTTCCTCGAACCGCCGACGGACACCCAGAAACTGTTGGGAGCCGGCGTGACGAATGCCGGCAAGAGCATCGGCGTCCTGTACGAGAAGATTTCCGCCCCCGGCGGCCTGTGGGACCAGGCCGTCCTCCTCACGCCCGCAGGCAAGAAGCTCGCCTGCACCGCCACCATCGCGACCGACCTGGGCGTCATCAAGATCAACCTGCTGCCCGACGCCGCCCCGGCGCAGGTGCGTAACTTCGTCGCCCTGGCGCGGGCCGGCTATTACGACGGCCTGCGGTTCGACCGCACCGTCCGCAGGGACTTCGCGGACGCCAAGGGCACCCTGTTCGAGTGTCTGCAGGGCGGCTGTCCCGAAGGCACGTGGGACTCCGCCTATGGCAGCATCGGTTACTGGATCGTGCCGGAACTGAGCGAGAGTGCCGTCCACGAGGAGGGCACCGTCGGCGCCTGGCACGAGGAAGTCGTGGCCGACGAAGAAGCCACCGGCGAGGAAGCCCTGGAAACGGCGGCCTGCAAGTTCTACATTACCCTGAGCAAGGCCCCGTTCATGGATGGGAACTACACCGTCTTCGGGAAGGTCACACAGGGCCTTGAAGTGGCGCGTACGATATTGATGAAGCCTGTGCGCCAGGACGAGGAATACCGCCCGGTTCAGCCGGTGGTGATCCGCTCCGTCACGATCGAGACCCGCGAGGAGTGAAGCCCCACCGGTTCACGCGCCAGGCCCGAATCCCCGGGGCAGCGGCCCCCAAAACTTCAGGAAGGGGAGTGGATCCTGGCTACCAACCCGAAGCAGCAGGTTCAAGAAGCGCAGAATGCCATCGACCTGGACAAGAACAACTACCAGGCCGAATTGCAGACGAACAAGGGACCGATCCGCCTGACCTTCCTGCCGGAGGTCGCGCCGGGCCACGTGAAAAATTTCCTCGCGCTGGCCCGCATCGGCTACTATAATGGAGTCACGTTCCACCGGATCATCAAGAACTTCATGATCCAGGGCGGCTGCCCGAATGGCACCGGGACGGGCGGGCCGGGCTACACGATCGCGGCCGAGTTCAACGACACGCCGCACGAGTTGGGCGTGCTGTCGATGGCGCGGATCAGTGACCCGAACTCCGCCGGCTCGCAGTTCTTTCTCTGCCTGGGCCGGCATACGCACCTGGACCACGAGTACACCGCCTTCGGCCGCGTTGCCGACGCGGAGTCGCTGGCCACGATGAAGAAGATCGGCGAGGCGCCGACCCGCGGCGACAAGCCCGTCGAGAAGGTCGTCATTGAGAAGGTGACAGTGACCGAGCAGCCGAAGTAGGCAGGATTGTGGGGCAAGTTGGTAACTTGCCGGACCGCGGCAAGTTACCAACTTGCCCCACAGCGGGAACGCGGCCGAAGTAGGCAGGATTGTGGGGCAAGTTGCCAACTTGCCGGGTCGGCTCGGCAAGTTGGCACCTTGACCCACAGCGGGAACAACGCCGCCCGCGTCACGGGACTGGGAGGGGACCCACGCAAAGGGAAAGCGTGAACCTGGTCAGGCCGGAAGGTGCAGCCATAAACGTCGTACCTTGTGCAGTGGATCAGCCTCTCCCAGTCACCGCGGCGCGGGCGCGTCTTTTTTGACCCGTCTCGCGGCGCCGTTGCTGACCAGCCCGAAGCGCCGGCGCGAACTCGCGCCGGCGCTTCGGGCTGGTGTGCTTTACGGACACCCATCATGGCAAAAAGGAAGCCCTCCCCCGCCGACGCCTCCGAAGCCGTGCCCGGCACCGCCGCCGCACCGCCCGAAGGCTACACCGTCCTGGCGCGCCGCTACCGGCCCCAGTCTTTCCTCGACCTCGTCGGCCAGGAGCCCGTCGCCCAGGCCCTGACCAACGCCCTGCAGAGCAACCGCGTCGCCCACGCCTACCTCTTCACCGGCGCCCGCGGCGTCGGCAAGACCAGCACCGCGCGCATCCTCGCCAAGGCCCTCAACTGCGAACGGGGGCCGACCGCCACGCCCTGCGGCACCTGCGACAGCTGCCGCGCCATCGCCGCCGGCGAGGACGTGGACGTGCTCGAGATCGACGGCGCCAGCAACCGCGGCATCGACGAGGTCCGCGAAATCCGCCAGAACGTCCAGTTCCGGCCGACACGCTCGCAATACAAGATATATATTATCGATGAAGTCCACATGCTGACGGCGCCGGCGTTCAACGCTCTGCTCAAGACGCTGGAGGAGCCGCCGCCGCACGTCAAGTTCATCTTCGCCACCACCGAGGCGCAGAAGATCCCGATCACGATCCTGTCGCGCTGCCAGCGCTTCGACTTCGCCGGCATCGCCACCGGTCGGATCGTCGAGCGGCTGAAGCAGGTCGTCGTCGGCGAGGGCATGCAGGCCGACGACGAGGCGCTGGAGCTGGTCGCCCGCCGTGCCGGTGGCTCGATGCGCGATGCCCAGTCGCTGCTCGACCAGCTGCTGGCCTTCGGCGACTCGAAGCTCACCGTCGAGCACGTTCACCGCCTGCTCGGCACGGCGAACGAGGACCGCGTCGCCGAACTGGCCGCCGCCGTGCTGGCGCGCGACGCGAAGCGCGCGCTGGAGATGCTCGGCGCGGCCATCGACGAGGGCATTCAGCCGGGCGAGATCCTGGACCAGCTGATCGACTACTGGCGCGACCTGATGGTGGTCAACAGCGCCGGCGTCGAGGGGCAGACCTTGAGCGTCGGCAGCAAGCACCGCGACGCGGTCAAGGGGCAGGCGCAAGCGGCGAGCCTGGACGCGCTGCTCGCGGGCCTGGATGTCCTGGTGAGCAGCAAGGCGCGGGCGCGCGGCAGCAACCACGGCCGCGTCCTGCTGGAGATGGCGCTGGTGCGCCTGAGCCGCCTGGGCGACCTCGTTTCGCTGGCGCAGCTGGCGCAGTGGCTGGCCCAGGGGCCTGACGGCAAGGAGGCCCGCGCTGCCGCGCCGCGCCCCACGCAGACTGCCGGACCGCTGCCGCGGCTCACGCCACCGCCGGAGGCCGTAAAAAAAAAGGAACTGAACGGGACTGACGGCGCCGCCCTTCTCACCCTGACGCCGCAGACGTTAACGGAAGTGTGGCAGCGGGTTCTGGAGAAGATAGACCGGCCTTTCCTCGCGAACGATCTGGGAAAGTCCGATTCTCTAGCAATTTCTGGGCCAAACAGTCTGGTAATGCGGTTCCCCCCTGGGTATAATCGTCCGTGTGAACGGTGTCAGGAGCCGACCCAGGTGAAGTTCCTGGAAGGGTTGCTCCGGCAGCTCACGGGGCAGCCGTGGAACCTCCGGTTCGAGACCGGATCCGGTGTCGGCGGCCCGTCCACTCCTTCAGCGGCCGGCGAGGACACGGAAACCTCGCCGGCGCGCCTGCGACGTCAACAGGAGGAGGCGCTGGCGGCGCCGCTCCTCAAACGAGCCGTGGATCTGCTGGGGGCCCAGGTCGTCCGGATGGACGACGGCTTCGGAGTCGTACCCCCGCCGTCCGCCGCGCGCCCGGAGCCGACGGAAGCCGAGGAGGCGTGACCGATGTTCGACAAATTATCGCAGATGTTCGGCATGCTGCGGAACCTCCCGAAAATGAAGGAGGAGATGCAGAAACTGCAGGAGCGGCTCGGCCAGATCACCGCCGAGGGCGATGCCGGCGGCGGCATGGTCAAGGCGAAGGTCAACGGCCAGATGGAAGTGCTGTCCTGCACGATCGGCGATGAGGCGCTGCGCGGCAACGACAAGGAGTTGCTGGAGGACCTGATCCGCTCGGCGGTGAACCAGGCTTTGCACAAGGTCCGCATGCAGATCGCGGAGGAGACGAGCAAGGTGACCGGGTTGGGCCTGCCCGAGGGGTTCAACTTCCCGGGACTGAGGTAGGGTCGTTTAGCCGCGGTTCGCAGAACCGCGCTGGGCGAGCGCGGTTCTGCGAACCGCGGCTAAACGGGAATGTTCGTCATGGCCACGGAAACTCTGGGCGCCGACGAACGTACGGATTACACGGTTGGCACGGGATTTGCCCTCTGGATCGGTCCTGGAATTCGCCAATAACCAGATGCTCGCCGACGCCCTCAAGGGGCGGCGGGTGTTTTAAGAACAGCAGAGGTTTGCGACTCCCGGAGAAGGCGGCCGCCGCCGGCCGGGAGTGGTTTCGAGAATTTGCTTTTCCACGCGGAGGTGCTTCGACCATGGGACCCGGCATGGGCATGGGTATGCAGATGCGTCCGGAGCAGAAGATGCAACTGTATCTCGCTCCGCGCATGATCCAGTCGATGGAGATCCTCCAGCTCCCCATCATGGCCCTCCAGGAGCGGATCCAGCAGGAACTGCAGGAGAACCCCGTCCTGGAAATGCAGGAGACCACGCCCGAGGAGCGGGCGGTCTTCGACGAGGAGGCGGGGGAGCTCAACGCCGGCGCCGACCAGCGCACCGACGTCACCGACCCGCGCAAGGAACTCGTCATCGACGAGAAAGGCGGCAACGAGGAGGACTTCGACCGCCTGGTGCAGATCAACCAGGACTGGGCCGACCACTTCAACGAGGAGCACCGGCCGTCCAGCAACCGCATGGACGAAGAGGGCGACAAGAAGCACGACTTCGAGCAGAACATGCCGTCGCGCCCCGTGTCGCTGCACGACTACCTGGGCGACCAGATCGGCTTCCTCGACGCCTTGCCGGAGATGGCGCGGCTGATGCGGCACGTGATCGCGCACCTCGCCGAGAACGGCTACCTGGGGCGCATCGACGAGCGCGGCCAGTCCTGCCAGGTGCCGCTCGACGAGGTCGCGCAGAACTACGACCGGCCGGTCACCGCCCAGGACGTGGAGGAGGCGCTGCGGCTGGTGCAGAAGCTCGATCCGCCCGGCGTCGGCGCCCGCGACCTGCGCGAGTGCCTGCTGCTGCAGCTGACGCCCGAGACACCCTGCGGCGACGTGGTCCGCGTGCTGATCCAGAACCACCTGGAAGACCTGCAGCACAACCGCCTGCCCGTCATCCAGAAAAAGACCGGCTACGACCTGGAGACGGTCCAGGAGGGGATCGAGGCGCTCAAGCACCTCAACCCACGGCCGGGCGCCCAGTTCCAGGCGGACAACATCCCCTACGTGGTGCCGGACATCGTCGTGGAGCGGAACGACAGCGGCGACTACGACGTGCGCCTGCTCGACGACTGGACGCCGACCGTGTGCATCAACCGCCGCTACATCGAGCTGTACCGGGACAAGGGGGCCGACCCCAAGGCCAAGGAGTACCTCAAGCGGAAGATCCAGGCGGCGCAGTGGCTGATGGAGTCGATCGAGCAGCGCCGCAGCACG
>JBBRPS010000166.1:0-14920 GCA_038227745.1 Gemmatales bacterium
CCCTCTTTCTTTAGCGCCTCCCGCGTGGGGGCCAGGGAAAGAAAGAGGGAAAGCGGCGCCGAGCGCCGCACTCCAAAGCACGCCCCCCAGATGCAACGCGGGCTGAACGAACGCGCTTTAGCCATGCGGGACCCAGTAATGGCTGTGCGACCGGCAGCGCGGGCCACCCGTCGGGGCAGTGGGCGAACTGAGCCTAACCCGGTCGTCGATCGGGACAGATTTGCCACAATGGGGACATTGCATACGCATGAAGACGGTACTCTCTGCCGGCTAGCGGGTGGCTGTTCGGGGGATCTCTACGGGTTGCGTCCCTTCCGGGAGGACCGGGGCGGCCGGTCTTTCAGTAAATCGCGCACCCAAACGGCCTCGGCATCCAACAAGGCCGGGGTCAGCGGCCGAGCGTAGTCGATCCGTTCGTCGTAGCGGCCGAGCGAATAGATGCCGTCGAGGAGCGGTTGCAGGTCGAGGCGGAGGTCGGGGTCCGGGGCGAGCAGCGGCACGGGGATGACCGGCAAGCGGCGCTGAAAGTGGGCCAGCCAGACACGACAGGACGGGGCGTCCTCTGCCCGGCAGACGAGGAGGGTGTACGGGCTGTCCGGCCAGGGGGTGAGCATGGGCATCTTGTGGCCGCCGCGGAGGAGGTCGATCTCGATGAAGTTGGCCCGGCCGAGCAGCATGGCCTGGCGCTTGCGCGCGTACTCCTGCCAGCCTTCGGTGCCCTGTCGTTTGTTGGAAGGCGAGAGGAGCTCGATGCACGTCACCAGGAGGCGTTCCTCGCGCTCCGCGTAAATCTCGACGAACGCCTCCTCGAACCTCTCGGCGAAGAACGCCTCCATCGGCACGGATTCGGCAGTCTCGGACGGCTCGGCCACCGCCACGCCGCCCTTCTTCTTTCGCGGCCTCTTTCCGGGTGCCGGTTCGGTAATGGTCACGTCGGGCTTGGCAAGCTTTTTCTTCTTGCCGTCTTCCTCCACGAGGACAATGTAGCTCCGCACGGCGGTATCGATGGTGTAGCCCCGAGGCAGGATCTGCGCGAGGGCCTCATCGATTTTGTGAACGAGCCGGTTGTGGAAGCCTTCCCATAGCCCGCTCGCCTCAAGGTACGGGTCCATGCCCGGGAACGGTGATTTCATATGGCATCCTTCCCTCTGGGATGGGCGAATCTATTGCCCACCCTACCGCACCGCCGACGGCCCGGGAAGCCCGGTTTCCGCGCCCGTCGGCGGCGCCGAGGGCGAGGCCGAGGGCTGGCTCGCGAGGATTGGCTGGCGCTTCTAACCCGACGCTTGCGGCGGGAGATGCTCACGTCTGTCCCGGGGGCACCGCCAGCACCACGCGGAAGCCTGCGCAGTCGAGGCGCTCGTCGGGCCGGCGCCGGTAGCGGTAGGCGGCGCGGCAAAACCAGCCGTAATAGTTCCAGGCCCCGCCGCGCAGCACGCGCTTCTCCCCGGCCGGCGGCCCCTGCGGATCCTTCTCCGAGCTGTGGTGGTAGCTGTCGTCGGCGAACCAGTCGGCGCACCACTCGAACACGTTGCCGTGCATATCGTGCAGCCCCCACGCATTCGCCGGGTAGGAGCCGACCTTGCTCGTTCGCTCCAGGTAAGGCCCCGACACCGCCCTGCCGTAGGGGTGGAAACCGTTGAAGTTCGCCTGCTTCGACGACAGCGAGTCGCCGAGGTGAAAAGGCGTCGTCGTACACGCCCGGCAGGCGTACTCCCACTCTGCCTCGGTCGGCAGGCGGTAGCGGTGTCCCCAGCGCGTCACCTCCGTCGTTTCCGAGAGGCGGCGGCAGAACTCGACCGCGTCCTCCCACGACACCTGCTCGACGGGGTGCTCGGGCGAGCCGCCGTTGCCGGCGTGGAAGCGCGACGGGTTGCGGCCCAGCACCGCCTCGTACTCGCGCTGCGTCACCGGGTAGACGCCGACATAAAATGGCCGCGCGATTTCGACCGCGTGCTGCGGCCCCTCGTTGAACTGCCGCTCCGACTCGGCAGGCAACGAGCCCATGCCGAACTTGCCCGCGGGGACCAGGCGCAGGCGCATGCCGATGCTGTTCGTGATCTCGGGCTTCACCTCGGGCGGCGCGGGCAGCTTCTCCAGCAGGCGGCGCAGGTCGTCGCGGTTCGGCTGCAGTTCCAGTAACGCCTTCACCACGGGTGCGAGGTGCTGGAAGCGCGTGGCGGCGACGGCCTCGCGGATTTCCCGTTCGAGCCGGGCGGCGCGGTCGCGGCGCTCGCACAGCCGCTGATGCAGTCGGCCGTCGCGCAGGTGCTCGGGGACGCCTTCCAGCAGGCCCACCGCCGCGGCGTAGTCGTGCTCGGACTCCGCCAGGTGCCGGGCGTGGTCGTGTGCCTCGGCGACGTGCTGGAGCGTGCGCTGCACGGCGGCGGCCAGGTCGTCCTCCGCGGGTCGGGAGAGAGTGCGCGCCGGCACCATCACCGGCACCGTGACCGGCAGGGCGACGGCCGCCAACAGCTCGGCCAGCTCGGCGGCGTTGCCGAGCCGGTCCTCGGCGCGCGGCTCGACGCACGCGGCGAGCAGATCGACGGCCTCCTCGCCGAGGCCGCGCTCGCGCAGCCGCCGCAGCCACAGCCGGCCGCTCGGGGCGCCGCTGCCCAGCTCGCCGGTGAGGATCTGATACCAGATGACGCCGAGCGCGTGAACGTCGTCGCGTGGGTCGGCCGCCTCGCCGCGGAGCTGCTGCGGTGAGGCGTACAGCGGCGTGCAGGAACCGCGGACCACGCTGGTCAGCCACGGGCTGCGCCCCGTCGGGCCGCGCGCGGCGCCGGCCAGGGCGTGCGCCGTGGCGAGGCCGCCGATGCCGAAGTCGGCGACCTTCATGCGGACGCCGCCGTTGCCGCGCTGCACGAGGATGTTCGCCGGCTTGAGGTCGCGGTGGACGATGGGTGGGTCGAAGCGGTGCGCGAACGCCACCGCCTCGGCCAGCCGCTGCATGACCTGCAGCACCGCCGCGGCCGGCAGCCCGCCCTGGCGCCGCCAGTCCTGCATCAGGCCGACCAGGTCGCCGCCGGCGACGTACTCGTATTCCAGACACGGCGGATCGACTTCGAGATAGGCCTGCCGCAGCTCGACGATGCCGGGGTGCTTGCCCTGGCGCAGGACGCGCTCGATGACGGCGGCCTCGTGCCCCAGGAGACGGTCGCGCGCGGCCGCGTCGAGGCAGAACTTGAGGGCGACGATCAGGCCGGGGAAGCGCGGGTTGTGCGCCTTCCACACCTCGCCGAAGCCGCCGACGCCGAGCAGTTCCAGCAGCACCCAGGGGACGCCGGCGATCGGGCGGTCGCCGGCGCGGAAGCGCGGCAGCCGCGCCGGCAGCAGGGCCAGCAGATCTTCGGGGCGGTCGATCACCAGGCCCGCCGGGAGCGCCGTGCCGGACGGGTCGGCGGGGCGGCGCAGGGACTGCCGCACCGTCGCCGGCAACTGAACGAGGTAGGCGTCGAGGGCGGCGCGGACTTCGGGCGGCTGGTCGGCGGCGACTTCCGCGACGACCTGCGCCACCTGGGCGCGGACCTCCTCGGCGGTCGCCTGGGCGAGGGCCTGGACCTCGGCGCGGCGCTCGTCGTCGCGGCGCTCGCGCCGCCACGCTTCGAGGGCGTCGCCGGCCATTTCGCAGAGGACCTCGCCGAGGGGGAGACAGTTGGCGATTGCCTTGAGGCCGTGGTTGACGAGGGCACGGCCGACACACCTGAGCAGGCTGAAGACCATGGGGATACCGGGTGTTGAATGAGAGACGATGACGTGAACCCGGGCGCAACTCCCACTCTCGCCGAAGGGCCGGCCGCTGTCAACCGGATGGGGCGTTTTTCACGCTCAGGGAATCCAGATGTCCTGGCGCTCGACCAGGATGACGCCCTCCTGGAGTGCGGTTTCGAGTTCCTGCCGGAGCGCCCGGAAGTAGGCGTCGGCTTCCGGCAGGGGAGCGGTGAGCACCGCGAAATAAGCGTTGTAGTTCACCTCCGGTCCCCGGTTAGCCGCGCTGGGATCGCGGAGGCCGTATCCAACGGAATTAGGCCGCCGCGTGAACCCGCCGAAGTGCTCGGTAAATAGCTCCTGCAAGTTGGTCAGATCCCTCGCCGTCGCCTTTTGACGTTTGCGTGGTCTGATCTCTTCGAGAGGGACCGTGATGGTGTAGCGCCAGAGGGCCTCCCCGGGTCCCATGCGCGGCCTGAGTACGCCAGAGGCGTGCGCATCGAGGGTCCCACGACGGAAGGGTCGCTGTTTGTGCCGCTTCCGTTTCGCCATTACCTGTTACCACTCGGGTACGACTTCAAAGGGGATCCCTTCTCTCAGCAGGGCTTCCAGGTGCGCGCGTGTGACAAGGAATTGATAATCGGGGAAACCGCAGTAGGTTTCGCCCACGTCACCGAGGGCCATGACCGCCCGTCTCCTCGCTTTCGTATCCGGGATGCGGATGAGTTCTGCGCGGGGAAGGGAGGACTTGTCCAGTTCGTTCTTTTTGCGACGTGAAGGCATGTCGGTCTCCTGGTTGTCGAGAACGCTCGCATTATACCCCTGGCGCGAACCCGCGTGGAAGAGCGTTCCGGGATCGGCCCGCCGCCGATGGCTCAGGCGCCCTCTGCCGGGAGTGGCTCGGCAGTCGCGGGGCGCGGCGCCAGGGCGTCGGCGATGAACGTGTCCACGAGGAGTTGGCCGAAGTGGTAGAACACCAGCGGCAGGACGGCCAGCGGATACGTCGCCTGGAAGTAGCGCTCGAAGAGCAGCAGCGCCACGGGCAGTGTCTTCTGACTGCCCGCGAAAGCGACCGCCATCTGGCTCGGGCGGTCGAACCCCAACCGCCGACTACCCCACAACCCGCCCCCCAGCGCCGCCAGGTGGACGCCGACACACGCGGCCGCCGTCAGGAGCACCGACAGCCCGGACACGCCCAGCGGCCCCTCCTCCAGCCGCGCGCCGACGTTCGCCGCCGCCTTGAGCAGGATGATGAGGACGAGGAGCTGCGCGACGACGCCGACCGGGGTCTTGCACCGCGCCGCCGCCCGCGCCAGCGCCGCGGGGACCCGGCAGGCCTGCCCCAGTCCGACCGGCAGGACGAGCGTCAGCAGCAGGTCGAGCATCATGGCGGGGGTGTCCACCGCCACCGCGGTGTCCGTGGCCAGGCGCAGCCACGTCGGCGTGACCAGCCAGCTCGTCGCGGTGGTGGCGAGGATGACGAGCAGCGCCGCCGCCTCGTCGCCGCCGGCCCGCCGCGTCCAGAGCACGCACGAGGCCAGCGTGCAGGGCACGCTCGTCATGAGGAGGAGACCGATACGAAAAGGGTCAGGAAGGAGCGCGCCGGCGAGCCAGCCGAGGGCGGGGAGGAAGGCGTAGCTGACGGCGACGGCCCACAGCACCGGACCGGGGGCGGCGGCCACGCGCGCCAGGCTGCGGCCGGGTAGGGTCCAGGCCATCAGGAACAGCGCGGCGGCGATCACCAGCCGCGGGTCGAGCGTGCCGACCCAGGCGAACATCTCCGGCCGCCGCACCGCCAGCAGTCCGCCGCCGACCAGCGTCAGGAGGAACCAGCGCCGGGCGAGGAATGCCTTCATGACAGCAGCCCCCGACGCGGCCGGGATGCCTGAACTTCACGGACAACATGGGCGATACAAGCCCGACGCGCCAGCGAGGGGTCCCCTCGCTGGCGCGTCGGGCTTGTATCGCGCCGCGGCCGGGATGCTTATTCGCCCTTATCGGACAGCCTGTGTAACTCCAGCGCGGCCCGCCGGCGCATCCAGGCGAAGGTCCCGTCCGGGGCCACGTCGGCGAACAGGGCCGCCACCAGCGCCTCCGCATGCTCGACCTGGAGCCGCCCCGGCAGCCTGGTGCGCAGCAACTTCAAGTCGGGAGAATTGTCGAGGGCGTCGAGCTGCCGCAGCACGCCCTCCAGCGCGGTGCGGGCGGCCTTTGCCTTGCCGTTCTTCGCAAACGCTTCGGCCTGCAGGAGGCGCGCGTGCAGCGCGCGGCGCACGTCCGCGAAGAAGTAGTCGAGCAGTTCCCCCACCGCGTTGACGTCGCCGGCCCCCCCCAGGGCGAGCAACCGCGCCTTCACCGCGTTCGGCGTGGCCGGGTTATCGGATTGATGCTGGTACTGTCCCCAGCGCTCCTGAGCGTTGTTCCAGACGTCGTCGGCCTCGGCGTGCAGCCGCTGCTTCCCTTTCGCGGAAACCGCCCGCCCCAGCTGCGCCTGCCGCAGTTCCGCCTTCTCGTGCCAGCGCAGCGCCTGCAGGTAGACGACCTCCTTGCGCAGCGCCTCGCCCGCGGCGCGGAACGTCACGAAGCCGGGCAGGCCGCGCCGCAGTTTCTGCTGGTCGCGCTCCTCCTCGCCCAGCGTCAGCACGCCGAGGATATACGTGTCCTCGCTCCACAGCTCGTCGAGCGGCCTCTGCGCCTTCTCCTGCCGGAACTTCAGGAACGCCTGCTTCGCCCGCTCGCGCCACCGGGCGAGCTGGGCCACGAAGTCCGCCTCGTCGGGCTGGGCCGCGGCATAGGCGTCGAGCGCGGTCCGCAGGCGGACGAGCTGCTTCGAGGCCTCTTCGAGGCGGCCGCGCAGGATCTGCTCGCGCGGGGCCAGGACGTACTTTTCATAGAGGAGAAACACCCACTGGCGGATCCGGTTCTCGCCGGCCTCGCCGGGAAGGTCCTCGGGGATCTTCATCTCGCGCAGGGCCTGGTTCACCGGCGGCCAGGGGAGAAGGCTGACGCGATGGAGGCGGTACTGCCCGGCCTTATCGGTCCCCCCTTCTTCCGGCGGCAGGGACAGGCGCAGCACCCGCGTCGGGGTGCGCGGCGACGCCTCGCCGGGCCGGGCGCGCCGGTTCCAGATTTTCACCGGCTTGCCCTGGGCTTTCTCGAAGCGCTCCAGCAGCTCAGCCGGCCGCAGCGCCAGGGCGACGCGGTCGTGGGCGGCGAACACCTCTTCCTCAAGCCAGCGCATCCGGGCCGACAGGGACGACAGCGGCAACACGAGGGATACCTCGGCCTTGACGGCCTGCTCGGGAGTGACGTCGTACCGGGCCTTCGCGTCGAGGATCTCGCTGCCGCCGCGGAGCTGCGTCAGGGTCGCAATTCCCTTGCCACCGGGGCCGGACAGCGGCACCCCCAGCCGCGGGTCGAACAGGTAAATATCCTGACGGTCCGCGTGCGGCACCAGTGCGCCCGCGAGCCAGTAATGCTCCTCCCCCGCCTTCGCGCCGGGGCAGACGATCGTACACCCGTCGAGGCCCATCTGCCGGAGCAGGGCGAGAAAGATCAGCACCCGCTCGCGCCCCGTGCCCCGGCCCGCGCGCAGCGCGAACTCTGGGGGCTGCAGCTCGCCGGGCTTCTCGCGCAGCGCGACCTGGCGCATCACCCAGTCGAACCCGCGCTCCACCTGCCCCAGCCGCCCGCCCCCCTTGTCCGACTCGGCACGCGCGTCGCGCTCGCCCAGCTTGAGCGAGCGGACGGCGTCGCGCAGGAGGAAACCGTATTCCAGGTGGTGCGCGTCGAGCGGCGAGAATCGGTCGGCGCGGACCTCACGCACCTCGTCGTCCTCCAGGCCCAGCCGTCGCGTGAGCAGGATCTCCTGCAGCGCGCGCTCGTCCCGTTTGTCCACGTCCAGGCCGGGCGTGCCGCGCAGCAGGCGCTGGAGCGCGGGGCGGTCCTCGGCGGAAGGCTGGTAGCGCGCCAGCGTCTCGGGCTGCTCGGCGAGGAGACCGTTGAGGACGTCGAGGGCCTTGCGGTAGTCGGCGGCGGTGGTCGCGTGCCGCACCGCGTCGCGCGCCTGATCGAGCGGGTCTTCACGCTCCAGCGCCTTCTTGTCCTCGGGCGGCTTCATGGGGACTGCGCCGCGGCACCCCGGCAGGAGGACGAGGCCCAGGAGGAGCGAGAGAAGAAGCCTCGTGTGCCTCCGCTGCAGTATGCTCATGCGATGACTCTTGCTGCGAGGGTTGTCCGCGGTCCGCCTTCAGTCCGCCAGGGCGGGCTCCTTCCGTCCGGGCGACTCTGCCAGCGCCTGGCGGAGGCGCAGACAGCACTCGACCAGCGCCGGCAGGTCCTCCAGGGCGACCATGTTGGGGCCGTCGCTGAGGGCCTCGTCGGGCCGCGGGTGCGTCTCGAGGAAGATGCCGTCACAGCCGCAGGCGACTGCCGCCCGCGCCAGCAACGGCACGAAGCGCCGCTCGCCGCCGGTGCGGTCGCCCAGGGCCGCTGGCTTCTGTACGCTGTGAGTCGCGTCGAAGATCACCGGACAGCCCAGTTCCTGCATCCACGGGATGGCGCGCATGTCGTTGACGAGCTGGCCGTAGCCGAACGTGCTGCCGCGCTCGGTCAGCAGCAGGCGACGGTTACCGACTTCCTCCATCTTCGTGACGACGTGGCGCATGTCCCAGGGGGCCATGAACTGGCCCTTCTTGACGTTGACCGCCTTGCCGGTGCGCCCCACCGCCTGGATCAGGTCGGTCTGGCGGGCGAGGAAAGCGGGCACCTGCAACAGGTCGCACACCTCGCTCACGGGCGCGGCCTGGTGCGTCTCGTGGACGTCGGTGGTGACCGGCAGACCGGTGCGGCGTTTGACGGCCTCCAGGGTGCGCAGCCCCTCCTCCAGGCCGGGGCCGCGGAACGACTTGCCGGAGGTGCGGTTGGCCTTGTCGAACGAGGCCTTGAAGACGAGCGGCAGGTCGAGGCGCTCGGCCAGCTCGCGCAGCTCGTCGGCGATCTGGAGCGTCAGGTCGTGCGATTCGATGACGCACGGCCCGGCGATCCAGACTAGCGGCCGGCCGGGGCCGCACACCACGGGGCCGATGCTCACTTCATGCGCCGCTGCCATGGTCTCCCTCCCTTCGGGCGAACGGCCGGCGTAAGCCGGCTGGTCCTGCCGCAAGCGGGGTGCCGTACCAGCCGGCTTACGCCGGCCGTTCGCCGCTCCTCGGAGCAAACGCATCACTTCTTCACGTCCACCGGCACCTGCTCGATCTTGGCCGCGACGATGAAATCGTTCTCGCTCAGGCCGCCGATCGCGTGCGTCCACAGCTCGACCGCGACGTCGCGGTACGCCGTCAGGTGCAGGTCGGGATGGTGCCCTTCCTCCTCCGCAAGCTGACCGATGCGGTTGAAGAAGTCAAGGCCGGCCACGAAGTTCTTCACGCGCCACTCCTTGCGGATGCGGCGCCCGTCCGCCGTCAACTGCCAGCCCGGCAGGCTGCTCAGGTAGTCGCGGACGCGGTCCGGCGGCAGCGGCGGGATGCCGCCCTCGCAGGGGGCGCAGTGCTTGCGCGTCAGCTCGGTCGCAGTGCTCATGGTCAAGCCCTCGAAGAACGCGGTTGCAGAACCTCGACGCGCTCCATCAAGAGCGCGGTCACTTCTTCCAGCACCAGCCGCGTACGCGGCCGGTCGTAGTAGGCCGACAGGTCGATCGGCGGCCCGTAGATCACGCGCACGTGACCGGGGGGCGGCCACACCCACGACAGCAGCAGCTTCTCCGTCCGCGGGCCGCCGTGAATGTAGGCGGGGTAGACGGGCGCCCGCGTCCGCAGCGCCAGGAGTGCGGCGCCGTGCTTGCCCGACCGCAACCGCCCCCTGGCAACGCCGCTCAGGTTCCCTTCCGGGAAGATGCACAGCAGGTGCCCCTCCTGCAGCCGCCGCAGCGCTCGCAGGGCCGCCCCCGTGTCGCGGCCGTTGCGGACCACCGGCACACACGACAACGAGTCCAGCACCCAGCGGAGCGCGCGGTGAGCGTTGTAGTGCTCGCGCGACGTCAGGTAGCACGGCAGGCGGTTGAACCCCGACTGCAGGAACATCGGGTCGGCGCTGCACGTGTGGTTCGAGATCAGGATGGCCCGGCCCTGGCGCGGGACCGGGGCCATGCCGTTGCTCGTCCAGCGGTGCCACAGCTGCGCGTACGCCCGGCTCAGTGGCAGGCAGATAAAGTGAAGAAACGGCTGGCCCGACCGCCGCCAGCGGACCAGCAGCACCCCGATGAGCGCAGCCACGATCGTCAACTCCGCCATCCCAGCGCCTCCGCACTCCTCCCCGCTTCCCCGTCTCTCCTTCGCCGGCGCACGGGATCGGAGAAAACCGCACGCCTCACCCCCTTCAGCTTATCGGCTCGCCAGCGCAGTCGTCAAATCCCGCAAGGTCGGGTGACGGATGTGCTGTCCGTGACGGGGCTGCGCGTTCTGCCGTTTAGCCGGGCGCCCCCGCTCTGCCGAAGAAGAGAGGGCGGCACGACCGCGTTCCTCCGCACAGACGGAACCGAGAGAAAGGGCAGACCCGTGAGAACAATCCGATGGCTGGGCGCCGCACTCCTCGTCGGGCTCGCCGTGGGCGACGCCGGGGCGGCCGGGTGGCGCAAGGACAACAACGACCTGGGCATCATCAACCGGCGGCTGCAGGGCAAAGTCGTCGATCACACCGCCAACCACGGCGTGGACAACCGCATCTGGTCGCGCGCCCTCTACCAGCGCCGCGACCTCTACGTCTACCTGCCGCCGCACTTCGATCCCAACCAGCGCTATCCGCTCATGATCTGGCTGCACGGCTTCGCCGAGGACGAGCAGTCGTTTCTGCTCAACGTCGCTCCGATCCTCGACGAGGCGATCTGCTCGGGGAAACTGCCGCCGCTCATCGCCGTCGCCCCCGACGGCAGCCTGGCCGGCGAGCCGTGCGGCTGCTGCCCCGGCAGCTTCTTCCTGAACAGCAAGGCCGGCGACTTCGAGGACTTCGTCCTGCAGGACGTCTGGGACTTCGTCTGCCACAACTACCCCATCCGCTCGGAGCGCGGGGCCCACGTGCTGGCCGGCGTGTCGATGGGCGGCTTCGCGGCGTACAACTACGCCATCAAGCACAAGGACGCCTTCGGCGTCGCCGTCGGCATCTTCCCGCCGCTGAACCTGCGCTGGACGGACAAGAAAGGCAACTACGGCGCCAACTTCGACCCGTGCGACTGGGGTTGGCGGACGACCCTCGACCACAGCCATGAGATCGTCGCCCGGTTCTACGGCGGCCTGATCACGCTCAGTCTGCGACAGGTGATCGACCCGATCTTCGGCCGCAGTGAGGAAGCGCTGGTCGAGATCATGCGCGAGAACCCGATCGAGATGATGGACCGCTCCGGCCTGCGCAACGGCGAGCTGGAAATGTACGTGGCCTACGGCGGCCACGACGAGTTCAACATCGACGCGCAGGTGGAGAGTTTCCTGTACCTGGCGAAGTGCCGGGGGATCTGCGTGGGCGTCGGCTACGACCCGCACGGCCACCACAACGCGGCGACCGCCCAGCGACTGATCCCGGGCATCATCGAGTGGCTCGGGCCGCGGCTGGCGCCCTACGACTGCCGCCCGTGCGCGGCGGGCGGCTGCCCGCAGTGCTGCCCCACGGGGGCGTGCGGAAACTGACCAGGAAACAAGGAGAGGAACAGGAAAGCCCACGGGTGGCCACCCGTGGGCTTGTCTCCCTTCGAGCCGTCGGCCGAAAAAGTGTGCCAAGTTGCTCTCCCTCCGGACGGGCGCTTCTGGTAGAGTCCCGCGGACTCGAAAGCGGCGTGCGAAGTTGCCGGGGAACGCGCCACGGGCGCGGCCGGGGCCCTGGACCGTGTACGCCTTCTCAGGGCCGCGGACAAGGAGGTCGGGCGTGGCCTGTCAATGGCGAATCCGCCACAAGCTGATGCTCGGGCTCGGCCTCGTTGTGGCCCTCGTCGCCCTGCTGCTCGGCGGCGCGCTCAAGGGCCTCCTGTCGTACCGCACGACCATCAAGACCACCGACCGCAGGATCGTCAGCCTCAACAAGCACGTGATTCCCCTGCAGATGCAGATCCGCGGCCTCGGCGAAGCGAGCGGCCCCCCCGGTACGGAGGCCATCACGCTGATCAACAAGGTGACGGCCACCCGCAAGATGCTCACGAGCTACGAAGAGGACCTGAAAGAACTGGGCCGGTACGGCGCCGACGCGGACAAGAGCTACAAGGAAACCGCGGACATCCAGGCCCTCCACGAGCGCCTGGACCGGCTCCAGCGGGCCACCGACAGGGCGATCGCTGAAAACAGGCCGGTGCTCGAAGACGCCAAGGTGAAAATTCAGGTCAAGGATCTGAACCAGACCGCGAACGATCTGGTCAGCAAGCTGTACAGCGATTGCTACGACCGCTTCCAGATCGCCAAGGATGACCAGAAGCTCAGCCTGACCATCGTCCTGGCCACCAGCGCCATCGGCGTGCTGCTGATGGCCGGCCTGCTGCGCTTCTTCTACCGCTGGGTCTTCTACCCCGTCCGCGACCTGCAGGCGGGGACGACGCGGGTCGCCAGCGGCGATTTCGACCACACCATCGAGATCCACAGCGGCGATGAGTTCGAGGAGCTGGCCGCCCACTTCAACGACATGACGGGCCGGCTGCGCGAGATGTACACCGACCTCGCCCGACAGGTGAACGAGCGCAGCCGGCAGCTCGTCCGCTCCGAGCGCCTGGCGGGTGTCGGCTTCCTCGCCGCCGGCGTCGCCCACGAGATCAACAACCCCCTCGCCAGCATCGCGTTTTGCAGCGAGGCCCTGGAGCGGCGCCTGACCGCACTGCTGGCGCAGCGCGGCAAGGAGTTCGGCCCGGCCGGCGAGGACGCGGAGGTCGTCGCCAAGTACCTGCGCATGATCCAGCAGGAGGCATTCCGCTGCAAGGAGATCACGCAGCGCCTCCTTCAGTTCAGCCGCGGCGGCGAACACCGGCGCGAGGCGACCGACCTGCGCGAGCTGATCCAGGGCGTGCTCGACGTGGCGCAGCACCTGCCGAACCACACCGGCAAGACGCTGAACTTCATAGCGCCGCCGCGGCTGGTGGCGTGGGTCAACGCCCAGGAGATCAAGTCGGTCGTGCTGAACCTGGTCGTCAACGCCCTGGACAGCATGGAGGAGGGCGGCACGCTGAACATCGCACTGCGGCAGCACGACGGCATGGCGGAGATCGTCTTCGCGGATACCGGCTGCGGCATGGCGGCGGAGGTGCTGGAAAACATCTTCGAGCCGTTCTTCACGCGCAGCCGCACCGGCAAGGGCACGGGCCTGGGGCTGTCGATCAGCCACCGCATCATCAACCAGCACCGCGGCGAGATCGAGGCGGTCAGCCCGGGGCCGAACCGGGGCAGCACGTTCACGGTTCGCCTGCCGCTGCAGCCCGCGGACGAAGCCGTGGCCCGCGACATCGGAAGCACAGAGAAAGAGCACGAGTCGGGGCCGGTGGAAAAGGACTGGGGCAGTCAGCGGCGCCGCGCCGCGTGACTCTTCCCCCCGCGCCCCCGCTCCGACACCCCGAGGGTTGGTCAAAGGAGGCTCGCTTGGGCATGCCGGCGCATAATAGTCTGCGGATCCTGTTCGCCGACGACGAGAAGTCCCTGCAAGAGGTCATGCGCTCCGAGTTGCCGCGCCTCGGGCACGAGGTCACCGTCTGCCCCGACGGCAAGGCCGCCGTCAAGGCCCTCGAGAAAACCACTTTCGATCTCGCGATTCTCGACCTCAAGATGCCCGGCCTCGACGGCATCGAGGTGCTGACCCACCTCAAGCAGGTCTCGCCGGACACCGAGGCGGTGATGATGACCGGCCACGGCAGCGCCGAGTCCGCGGTCGCCGCCCTGCGCCTCGGCGCCATGGACTACATCTACAAGCCCTGCCGGCTAACCGAGATCGAGGGCATCCTGGAGAAGGTGCTGGAGCGGCGCCACCTCAAGCACAAGAACATCGCCCTGCAGACGCGCGTCCAGGCCGCCGAGGGGCCGTCGATGCTGGTCGGCAAGGCCACGGCCATGAGCGCCGTCCACCGCATGATCGCCACCATCGCGCCGACCGACTCGACCGTGCTGATCCTCGGCGAGACGGGCACCGGCAAGGAACTGGCCGCCCGCACCCTCTACCAGCAGAGCAAGCGCAAGGACATGCCGTTCGTGCCGGTCAACTGCGGCGCGCTTGCGGAGAACCTGGTCGAGAGCGAGTTGTTCGGCCACAAGAAGGGCTCGTTCACCGGCGCCGACCGCGACCACAAGGGCCTGTTCGAGGTGGCCAACGGCGGCACGCTGTTCCTCGACGAGGTCGGCGAGCTGAACAAGAACATCCAGGTCAAGCTGCTGCGCTTCCTGGAGTCGGGCGAGATCCGCCGGCTGGGCGAGACGGAGCCGTTCCGCGTGGACGTGCGCGTGCTGTGCGCTACCAACCGCGACCTGCGCGAGATGATCCAGAACGACGAGTTCCGCGAGGACCTGTACTTTCGCATCAACACGTTCGAGCTGCGGCTGCCGTCGCTGCGCGAGCGGCGCTCGGACATCCCCGACCTGGCGCGACACCTGCTGTCGCGGGCGGCCAAGCGGCCGCTGGATCAGGTCTGCGACCTGCTGACGCCCGAGGCGGTCGATTGCCTCCTGGAGCACGAATGGCCGGGGAACGTGCGCGAGCTGGCGAACGTGATGGAGCACGCCTACATCATCGCCGGCGGTCAGCGGATCACGCCGGAGCACCTGCCGCACCACATCCGCCCGGCAGGCAGTTCCCCACCGGCGACGCTGCCGCTCAAGCGGCCGATGGCTTCGGCGCCCGCGCCCGCGCCGCCGCGGACGCTGCGCGAAATCGAGATGGAACACATCTTGAAAGTGCTGGAGAAGCACGGCGGCAACAAGCCCGCGGCCGCGGCGGAGCTCGGCATCGTGCTGAAGACGCTCTACAACAAGCTGAACCAGTGGCAGGAAGAGCGGGCGAAATCCGCGGGGTAAGGGCGAACGGCCGGCGTAAGCCGGCTGGTCCTCCACCAAGCATGGGACGGCGAACGGCCGGCGTAAGAGATCGTCCAGCTTTCAGGGGTTATAGGCTAAGGGGTTACGGCGAGGCAGCTTACGCCGAAAAGGAGGGGGCTACGGCAGAGTTCGCTAGGCCCTCTTGCCTGCCCTCCGTGCCGTTCCCC
>JBBRPS010000167.1:0-14895 GCA_038227745.1 Gemmatales bacterium
ACGAGCGCGCTGGACGGTAGCGAAGGCAAGAGTGCGGCTGTGGGCGAACTGGCGTAAGGCAGGGAGATCGGCACACAGCACCGAGAAGGGACGAGGTTTGCGGCCGCGCATGAGATAACCTCCGTTGTTCGGCGAGGATTCCTACCATGATATCGCCTTCCCTAATTCCTTGCAGAACTTCCGCAGCGGGACACTAGCAGTACAGCGCTACGGATTCGTGGAGCTATGAGGGTGATAAAGCGTTCACCCAGGAAATCCCGGGGGTTCAGAAGGCCGCCGGTCCGCTCGCGAGCGTTTGTTCACAATGAACATCCGTTTAAACATCAAAGCTCGGTCGGTCGTCGCCCCAGGAAAACATGGGGAAAACCCATCATCTCCTCATCGCCTCCGTAATTCCGTAGCGCTGTACTGCTAGGGCGGGCACCCCGCCCGGCCTAAAGTGGGAAGTGGTTAGAGTACCGCTTCTCGGCTGGAAGAACGAGATCAGCAGGACGAACTCGCCGGGACGCTCCGGACACCGTTCGCCGTTCCTCCGCTGGTCGTCCTGGGAGACCTCGACGATGGCGTCTAACGTCTTGTGCCCGCGTGTTGGGGCTGCATCGCCCAGAAGTCCAGCGAGTGAAACTCGAGCACCCAGGTCACCTCGGCCAGGCACGAACTCTTGTTGCTACTTCTACTGCGCGAGATCCGCCCGGAGATGCTGAAATCCCCAGTGTTTTTCACGCCTCACGCGGGCGGTCGCCCCCCTGAATCCCTGGAAAAACGAACATCCCGCGCAGTAGAAGTAGCGAGGCCGGTAGAGTTGCACCTCGAATCCGCCAGGCGACCTCCACCACCTCCCTTCCCCACTGACCTTCACCCCGATCACTCACCGCTCGTCGGCGAGCGGGGGACGATGCACCGGCGCTCATCGTCCCTGGACTGCCGGCCCCTGTCCTGCGGCACCGGTCCCACCGCCAACCGCAGACGGGTGCGGCAGCACCACCTGGGGCAGCGCATCGACCGACCCCGAGACGAAGGTCAGTCCGATCAACCCCGCGTAGACCGCCAGGAACAGGGCCTTGAGCGGGATCCCAAGCGGCTGGACGGCTGCGCGCTCGTGGACGTCCCTCATGGCCCGCACCACCTCGGGCAGCTCGGTGTCCGGCAAGGCTCGCAGGACCTGCCGGAAGGTGTCGCGCAGCTGGGTCTGGCTCAGCTTCCCCAAGTCCAGAGGCAGGTCCGGCCACTGAGCCGCCAGGCGCCGGGCCGCCTTGGCGACCGCGTAGCGCCGGGACACCTGGAAGAGGACCAGTACGCCGAAGCCGATGAGAATCCAGGACATGAACAGGAAGGCCCCGAGGAGCAGCAGCCCCACCGCCGAGCCGAGCAGGACTGCTACCTCTGCCCGTGGGTGCCGGTAGAACAGCAGCAGGTTGACCAGCCTCCCGCCGTCCAGAGGATCGAGCGGGGCCAGGTTGGCGAGGTTGATCGCTACCAGGAAGGCAACAAGTTGACACAGGGCCGGATGCTCGACCTTCACCAGCCCCATCCACAGGAGAGAGCCGACTACAATGCCGGGGGCTGGCCCCAACAGCAACACGATTACCTGCTGCCAGACGGGTGCTCTTTCCTTGACCCCTACCGCAGCGCCCCCTAAGAAGGGGATGAAGAAGATGCTGAGGTCGCGGTATCCGCAGAGCCACATCCCCGCGTAGTGGCCCAGCTCATGGAACAGCACGACCGCGACCAGGATCCCCATGATAGCCGCGCTGCTCGAGACCAGCACGGCCAGGGCGAACAGGCCCAGGCTGACCAGGAACCATCCCCACCGCGGCCTCCGGGGGGTGACCGCCAGCTGTAGCGGCGCCAGCAGGACGGCGCTGGCATGCTGGAAGAGCTGCTCTGTCGGGTGGTACGGGAACCAGAGGTTCTTCTCGGAGGCCGGCACGGCCAACGCCTGGCCGCACTGAGGGCAGCAACCCTCCGCGGGCTGCTCGAACTCGGATCCGCAATGAGCGCAGTGCTGCATACGACGCCCCCAGCAGATGAATCGGTTGGTGCCCCTACGCGTCTCGGGGCGGGGAGAGTTACGCCGGCCCGTGGACGTCTGGGAGCGTAGCAGGTGGCGGACGCCGCGCCAAAGGAAAAACCAGCCGTGATGCAGATTCTGCTACGGTGCAGGCCACATTCCCAGCCCCGCAGCTCCCACACCCAAGCACCCCCTCCTGGCAGCACACGGGACACCACACGTCAAAAGACTGACGACTAGCTGTGAAGCGAGACCAGCCGAGAGAGACCATCGACGCGAGGAGGCGGCGGGCGCTGGTGTTCCTGCAGGCCGTTGGATGCATCGGTCGATGTGACCGACGCGCGCTGGGATGATCCGGCCGGCGCGGTACTCCGCCATCCCTTTCGCAGGGTCCAGCCATCTGTACTCCACGTACTTTGCAATGCCGGCGAGGCAGCGGCCGTGATCACTTGCCCCCCGGCGGCAGGGCGGCGTCCAGCTCCGCGGCCAGCAACTCGCCCTCGGCCCCGGCCCAGACCGTGTCGGGCCTGTCCCCCGCCTTCGCCGCCCGCGCCTTGACTGCGGCCGCCTTCGCCGCGTCCGCATGGCCGAGCCTGTGTTCGGCCAGGGTGAGGAACACCCAGTCGTGGAACTCCCCACCTTGCGGGTGGCAACTCATCCCTTCCCGGAGTACCTTCGCCGACTCTTCGAATCGCCCGGCCCGGTAGAGCACGGCCCCGCGGGTGTTCAGGAACACGTGCCGCACCTGGCAGAGTTCCTCCTTCCTGGCGGGGTTCGCCTTCTCCGCCGCGTCCAGTCGGGCCAGGGCGTGGTCGATCCAGGCCAGCGGTTTGGTCCAGTCGTCGGCGGCCTTCGGGCCGAGGGCGAACGCCATCGCCGCACTGTTCGCCTCACCCGGCGACAGTTTCGGGCCGACCGGCGGGAGCCGCTTGGCGATCCCGGCGCAGGCCGCTCGGTAGCCGGCGGAGTCGCCGGCCTTCAGACACGCCACGGCCTGGAGGTAGCGGAGTGGCGTCGGGACGTCCGGGTTGCGGGCCAGGCTGGTGAACAGGGCCGCAGCCCGCTTCCAGTCGCTGGAACGAGCTGCCTGATCGGCTGCCCGCGCGATGAGGTTCGGCTCGGCTCCGCGGCGGATCGCCTCGTCCAGGTCGGCGATCGCCCGGGCCAGGTCGCCGAGGTTGGCTCGCAACGCGTACAGGGTCCAGTCGTCCGGTGTCAACGTGACGGCTCGGTCCAGGTTCCACAGCCCCGCCACCTTCTGGCCGGTCGCCTCGTCCTCTGCGGCGGCGGCCCGCAGCCAGTCGGACAGCACCTGAGCGGACGGGGCCAGGCGGGTAGCTATGGCGTAGGCCGTCGCGGCCTCGTCGCGCCGGGCGGCTCGCGCCAGGACGCGGCCCCGGCGGGCGGGGATGGTCCAGTCCTTCGGCCGCTGGGTGGCCAGCCGGTCGAGGTGCCACTCCGCCCCGAAGGCGTCACTGTCCTGCTCGGCGTCGGCGACAACCGCGTCGTGCCAGTCAGCGGCGGGCTGCGGCGAAACCAGGGCCGTGCTGCCGTCGTCCACCAGCTTCGCCCGCAGGGTCCGCCACTCGCCGGCCGGAACGGAGTCCAGCCCCTGGTTGTCGTCCATCCGCTGGCCGGTCATCAGGGCGACGCGGTCGGTCAGGCGAGCGAGGTCCGGCTCGGCGAACGGGGCGGGCACCGGCCAGCGGCGGACGGTCCCGTCGGCAGCCACGCACAGGCACGCCTTGCCGTCGGGGGTGAAGGTGACCGCGCGGATGGGGCCGAGCAGCACGACCGGGGGGCCAACCGGTTTGCGAGTCGTCACGTCCCAGAGCTGGGCGGCCCCGCTCTCGTGAGCGGTCAGCAGGAACGCCCCGTCCGGGCTGAAGGCCAGATCCCGGATCAACTCCGGATGCGGAAGGTAGCCGGCGGGAAGCGGGGCGAGGGTGTTGCCGTCGAGCAGGCGGACGCCGAGGTTCGCCGAGGCCGCGACCACCCGGCCGTCCGGCGAGAACCGCGTTATCCCGTCCCCGTCCAGCGGCCGCCCTCCGAGAACCTTGCCGGAGGGAACCTCCCAGAGGCGCAGGACGCCGTTCACGTCGCGGGTCGTGACGGCCCGATTGTCCGGCCGGAATCGGGGTGTTTCTCGGAGCATGTAACTCGGGCCGGTATGGGGCACCCTGAAGACCGCCCTTCCTGACGCGACCTCCCAGACCAGGAACTCGGGCTTCCTGGACCAGTCATTCGACTTGAGGGCGGCGAGATACTTGCCGTCCGGGCTGAAGGAGATGTTCAGGACGATGTCGTCATGCTGGAGCGGCGCGCGGGCCTCTTTCCCGGTCCGCCAGTCCCAGAGTTTGATGAGTCCGGCCGGCCCGTAGTCGCCGGCGGCGAGGGTCTTCCCGTCGGGACGGAACGCGACGGTCGCGACGTAGTTCTGGTGCCGTAACGGGGGGCTGGCCGGCCGGCCGGTGGCCGTCTCCCAGACCCGGGCGGTGCCATCGAAGCTGGCCGTGGCGAAGTGGCGACCGTCGGGAGTGAACACGACCTCCCGGACCTGTGCGGAATGGCGAATGGTCGTCCCCCGAACCGCCCCGGTCGCCGTATCCACAATCCGCGTGTCATGGGGGGAATGGGTTTTATCGATCCAGAGAGGCGACCAGAGGACCGCACCCGTCCCGCGCAGGTCGAATTGAGCACATTGAAAATAGTCCTTGCGTTCCGGTTGCCGCGCCAGTTCGGCGGAGGGGAGCGGGGGTCGGCTGTGAGGACGCGGGAACCGCCAGAGTCGGCCATCGCCCCCCTCTTGCCAGACCCAGGTCACCGCGAACCGTCCGTCTGGACTCTGTTCCATGCAGGCATCCACGGACCGCTGCCATCCCGGGTGGGCGAAGCGCACGCCGGACGGCCGGGGCGGCCAGGCTCCGGTGTCGAAGACCCGGCCCTCGTTGGGGGAGAGCACGGATCGGCCGTCCGCCGACGGCCCATCGTGCATGGCGCGGAAGGGGGTCGGGATACCGGGACCGAGCACACCGGGTTTGCTGGCGACCCAGCGGTGAAGCTGGCCGTCCTTGATCGCCAGCGCGCTTTGCATGCTGTACTGGAAGTGGAGCATCCAGGGAGCCTTGGACCCCAACTCGGGCAGGTTCTGACGGATCGGAGGCTCGTTGCCGTCCAGGGTGAAGCTCATCCCTTCGTACCGGTTCAAACCGCGTTGAACCCAGGCGGTCACCGCTTTCCCGTCGGGCGTCAGGCTCAGGTACGTATCGGGCGAGTGCTGGGCGGTCAGGTACTGGGAGTCGGCGTTCACCTCCACCTTCCGGAGTGCCCGGCCACTGGCCGTCTCCCACACCACGATCGCCGCCGTTCGCCACTTGCGGGTCCGGTCCGCGTCCGCCTCGCCACCCCGGTCCTCCGGGTGCAACCCCCAGACCGCCCCGACGAGGTAGCGCCCATCCGGGGTGACGGTGAGGCGGTCCACCGGTCCGGCAGTGGAGATCGGCGCCTGGATCGGGCGACCCGTCGCAATGTCCAGCCGGTGCAAGGCATATTGCTCGTCAGCCTTCGCTCTCCCGGGCGACGCGACCCAGAGGCTCCGGGCGTCGGGCGCGAATTCCATCGCTCCACCGAGTCCAAAGGGTATCTTGACGGGGGGCCCGACCGGTTGGCCGGTGTCGGTCCGGAAGCACTGGATCTCGTCCTTCCCGACGGCCATGGCGAGCCGTTCCCCATCGGGAGTAAAGGCGACGTCCTGGAAGCGGGGCACGCCTGGCCAGATGCGCTCCAGGGCCGGCACAGTCTCGGCCCAGGCGGTCAGGTTCGCGCGAATCACCCGTTCGAGCGGTGCCGACTGCGGGTCGTCGGCCGGGAGTGTCTGAAGCGCCCGGACGAACAGGTGCAGCGCCCGGGCCGGCTCCCCGCTGCGCGCGTCCTCGACGCCCCGGTCGAGCAGCAGCCCGGCGGCCTGGCGGGCGGCGGCGTTGCGAGTTTTCTTCGCCTCGTCGTGCGCCTCGACCGCCTCGCCTTCTCGCTTCTTCGCCTCGTCGCGGGCCGTTTCCGCGCCTTGCCGCAGCTCGTCCGCGCGGCCGCGCTGGTTCTTCTCCTCCGCGCGCGCCGTCTCGGCCTCGCGCCACTGCCAGAGTACCCCGACGAAGCCCGCCAGGAACACCAGCACGATCCCCGCCAGCAGACTCGCCGGCAGCGGGTTGCGGCGGCACCAGCGCCACAGCTTCTCCATCTCGCTGGCCCGCCGCGCGCGAACGGGCCGATCCTCCACAAAGCGCTTGAGATCCTCAGCCATCTCGGCGGGCGTCTGGTAGCGATGGGCCGGGTCGCGCGCGATCGCCTTGAGCACCACCGTCTCCAGGTCGCGCGGCACGCCCCGGTTGAGCTTGCGCGGCCGCACCGGCTCGTCGTGCATCACCTGCTTGACCAGCTTGTTCCGGTCGGATTCGTCGAACGCCGGTCGCAGCGCCAGCAGTTCATACAGCGTCAGGCCCAGGCTGTACACATCGCTGCGGAGGTCGCCCTGGCCGTTGAAACGCTCGGGGGCCATGTAGCGCAGCGTGCCAACGATGTCGCCGGTGTGCGTCAGGTCGTCGCCGTCGCTGGCTGCCTTGGCCAGGCCGAAGTCGGTCACCCAGACGTTGCCCGTGTCATCCAGCAACAGGTTCGACGGCTTGATGTCGCGGTGCAGGATGCCCTGGCTGGCGGCATGAGCGAGGGCGTCGGCCACCTGCATCCCGACACGGGCCACGCTCTGCCAGTATTGCCGGCCCGATTCGCTCAGCGTGGACCCCTCGCTCTGGCCGGGCAAGTGGATGGTCGCCGACGTGTCTGCCGCGCGGGCCGATGAGGACGCGCCGGGGTCTCCCGGCGCTGACGCGACCGGGCTCGCCTCTCCGGGCGCGGTCGTGCGCGCGCTGCCCGGATCGGACTGGCGGTATTCCCCCGTGAGCAGACCGCGGGCCACGTCAACCGCGGAGACGTCCGCGGTGCCGTTGGTCGGGCGTCCCGGCGCCTCGTCCCGGGTCGGCGCCTGTTTGCCGCGCGGCTGCCGCAGGCGCCGCAGCTCGTCCAGGACCACGTCCAGCCCCAGACCCTGGATGAACTGCATGACGTAGTAGTGCAGGCCGTCCTGCTCGCCGACGCCGAACACCGGCACGATGTTGGTGTGGTGCAGCTTCGCCGCCGACCGCGCCTCACGCTGGAAGCGGCCCAGTTGCCGCGGGTCGAGCAGGGCGTGGGTGGGCAGCACCTTGATGGCCACGTGCCGGCCGAGGGAGAGCTGCTGCGCCTCGTAGACGACGCCCATGCCGCCACGGCCGATCTCGCGCAGGATCTGGTAATCCCCCAGTTGCTGCAAGGGCGGCGCGGCGGCGGCGGCTTTGACCTGGCGCCGTTGCTCGGGAGCGTCGTCCGCGGACTTGGCTTTTTCCATCAGCACCAGGGCGGGCAGTATCTCGCGGATTTCGTCGGCGTGCTCGGGGTAACGCCGGGCGAACTCCTCGACCGAGGGGTTGTGCCCTTGCCGGAACGCTTCCACGAACTCGTCGGCAATCTGTCCGAACGGGTCCGCCGCGGAAAGGTTATCGTCGCTCATCCCAAGATCCCCTCGATGCCGCCCGGCATTCCCTGGAACACGTTTTTGAGCCGCCTGAGAGCCCGCACATAGCGGTTGATCGCTGCCGACGGTTTGATCCCCAGGACCTGAGCCGCCTCGGCGTTGCTCAGTTCCTCGAAGTGCCTGAGAATGAGCACCTCGCGATCCTGCGCGTCCATGCTGTTGAGCGCTTCCTGAACGCGGAGCTTCAGCTCCACCCGCATCGCCGCCTGGCTGGCCGTGGTCAACTTCCCCAGCAGCTGCTCGGCCAGCAACAACGACGTCACTGGCGGCAGCGCCCCGCGGTGCAGCGAGACTTCCTGCCCGGCGTCGCGCATCTTGGTCCCCAGGTGGAAGCGATGAACGTCCACGAGTTTCTGGCCGACTTCCAGCCGCAGCCACAGAAAGAAGGGCAACTGCGAGTCGGCGCTGTACTGGGCGAATTTGCCGCGCACCGCCAGGTAGGCATCCTGGACAACGTCGGCGGGATCGACGCGACCCTGGAGCCGTCGGTCCATGCGCAGCCGGACCATGCGCTCGAGCCGGTCGCGGTGGCGCTCGACGAGGATAGCCAGGGCGCACTCATCGCCGTTGCGGGCGGCGGCGAGCAGTTCGTTGTTGGTTCGAGTGTCGGCGCTCATGGCGGAGTCCATATTCCCTTACACGGGAACGCAGGCCGAACATTCACAGCCCTGGAAAAGATTTTATCCTGGCAGCCAATGACTTCCACGAGCTTGTTAGGGAGTCCTGGCATCAAGGAGCCACGACGCACGGTGCGGCGGCGCGAGCGTAAACGGAAAAGTGGTCAAGATTTGGTGCGCTACTCGAAGCGCGTTGACCGCCTGGAACAGCGTCCGCCCGGCGAAGTCAACTGACAGGATCAGGTCTGCGGTCTGCGGGCCTTCCGCCGCAAGCCCGTGGCAGCCGCCGCAGGTCCACCTGAACGAGCGACGTCGGGCCTTCTGCGCCTCAAGAGGAACACGACTCGATAGCAAACGCGGTGAAAGTCGGGAGCACGGTAAACACATCCATGGATTCTGCTCCGGAACTGTTCCTGGCAGCGCCACAAGCCCCAATCTAGCGCGCTTCGGTCCGACACACCGAGCGAAGCCGCCGTGCGTCGAACGACACGGGAGTTGAAGCAGCGCTGCCGGCGGCAGGAGGCGTCTACACCCTGATGATCGGCAGGCCGGGGACCGGCAAGACGATGCTGGCCAAGCGGCTGCCGACGATCCTGCCGCCGCTGAGCCCGTCCGAGAGCCCGGAGAAGACGCGCAGTTATAGCGCCATGGGTCGCCTCGATCCGGGCCTGGCGCTACTACCGACGAACGCCTGCTCGTCGCTCACCGAGTTGGACAGGTGGGTCCGCAGCAGGGGCTCCCAGCGGCCCGCGGCGTAGCCGGTCTCCTCGCGCAGCTCGCGCCGGGCCGCCTCCAGGGCGTCCTCGCCCTCGGGGATCTCCCAGGAGTAGGCGGACAGGGTGTAGCGGTACTGGCCGACCAGCAGCACGCGGCCTTCCCCGTCCAGGGCGACGACGCCCACGGCCCGGTTGCGGAAGTGGACGACGCTGTAGACGCCGGGCCGCCCGTCGGGGGTCGGATTGCCGGTGCTTGCCGGCCGGCTCACGCCCACGCCCACGCCGGCGCGCCCCCTGATAGGATAGAGCGCCGGCCGGCCGCGCCCGTGCGCAGGGGGGTACGCCGCCCGACGTCCCACCGAGGAAGCCATGCGCCCGCGAGGCGCCCCGGAGACACGCCGCATGCCCTTGCTCTTGCGCTGCCCCCACTGCTCCTCGCCGCTGCAGGCCGCCGACGGGCTGGCCGGCAGGACCGTCCGTTGCCCCATCTGCCAGGGGCTGTGCGGCGTGCCCGGAGGCATCACCGCTCCTGCGCCGCCCGCCCGGTACTTCGGGACGGGGAGCGACCCCCGCCTTTCGCCCCGGCCGCTTCCGCGGGGACGGAGTCTGCTCAGGCGGCCCCGAAGGACTGCCCCTGCTGCGGCGCTTCTCTGCCGGAAGGGGCGGTCGCCTGCAAGGACTGCGGCGTCTTGCCGTCGGACGACGACCAGGCCCCGCCCAGCCTGTGCGGGAACCCGGCCTGCGGGGTCGCCAACCCGCCCCGGGAGCGCCTCTGCCAGCGGTGCGGCACCCCGCTGCCCCAGGCCGCCGGCGCCCTCCTGTACGGCCGCTACCGGTTGGAGGGGGTCGTCGGCTCTGGCGGCTTCGGCACCGTCTACAAGGCGATCGACACCCGGAGGGCAATCGCCTGGTCGCGATCAAGGAGATGATCAACGTCCGCCCGGAGGAACTGCCCGCGCGGCTGGACTGCTTCCGCCGCCAGGCTGAAGTGCTCCGGTCCCTGGGGGGCCTGGCGCTCGCGCCCCGGCTCTACGACTTCATCGAGGAGGGGGAGACAGCCCGGCTGGTGCTCGAATACATCCCCGGTCGGGATCTCTGGGGCGTCCTGGAGGCAAACGGTCATCAACCCTTCCCCTTCGACCGGGTCGTTGAGTGGGGGGTCGCCCTGTGCGACCTGCTAGCCGCCATGCACGCGCAGGACCCCCCACTGCTGTACGCCGGCATGGAGCCGGGGAACATCCTCCTCCTGGCAGACGGCCGCTCCATCCGCGTGGTGGGCTTCACCCTGGCGCGGCCCCTGGGCCTGGCCCCGCGGAGCTGGACGGCGTCCAGACTACGGGTCTACGGGATGTGCAACGCCCCGCCGGAGCAAATCATCGGCAAGCCCGAGCCCCGCAGTGACCTGTACGCCCTGGCCGGCACGCTGTACGAGCTGGCCACGGGCAAAGCCCCGGAGGAACTGGGGATGCACCCCGCGGGGGAGCTGGCGAAGCAGCTGGCCGCCCCCGACTCTCCGCTGCCGGCACAGCACCGCTGGTTGTACGAGTTGCTGGCGATCAACCTGGCGGAGGATGTCCACGAGCGCTACTTCTCCGCCCGGGAGGTGAAGGCGGACCTGGAGCGAAGACAGGTCACCCGGCAGGTGGAGTGCGGCCAATGCCGTCAGGTCAACCCGGTCCGGCCGCCGTACTGCCTGGCCTGCTGTCAGCCGCTGACGGAACTGTCCCCGATCCCGTGCGGGGCCTGCGCCGGCCAGAACCGGCTGGGCAGCCGGCACTGCGTCCACTGCGGCGGCCGGTTACGGTAAGGTGCGGCGGCCGATGTCGCAGCGAACCGGGGGTAGCCCACCAGGTAGGGATGGGAGATGGACGGCCACCCGCCGGGCTGTCTGCGATCATGAGAGCCCTTCACCAGGACGTGGGTAGAGCGCTGGGGCTTATGCTCAACTCTGTGAGGTCCGTGCTGGCTCTCACGCAGACTTGCCCGCACACCTGGCGGCTGAATCCGCGTCCCGACGGCGCCCCGCATCTCCTTGCCATGCCGCGCCGCCCCTGGCTACGATGAATTCATCCTGCCACGGCCCTCCCGTACCGGCCCCGGAAGTTCCTGAGTGAAGGAGACATGCGTGACATATTCCCCCAGTAAATGGCTCCTCGCCTGCGGCCTGACCTGCGCGGCCCCTCGCGGCGCCTGGCCCTCGAGGCGCAGGCCGCCGCCCTGTTCGCCGCCGCCCCAGTGCAGACCCTCGCCGTTTCCCTCACGGCGCGTTCGGCGGATGCACTGGCCGCCCTGCCGGCCTCGGCCCGCCTGCACCGCCTCGAACTGCTCGCCAACCGGCGGGGCGGGCTGGAGGACCGGGGGGCTGCCGCCCTGGCCACCCACCCGCGCCTCCGTTACCTCGCCGCGGTCATGCTCCGCCTGCAGCCACGCCTTGGCCGGTTTGGCCGGTTCCGGGACAGGGGATGGTCCTGTTGCCGCGAGAAGCAACGGTCAAGGCAGAACCGTGCGCTCCTGAACGCGTCGCTCTGGAGGTGGGCAGCACGCAACAACCGGCCAAACCGTCCAGAACCACCCGTGACGCCGGTTTCTGTCAATTCGCCGCATACTCTTTGTGGCCAGTTCCGCACCCGGGGTGCGACAATCGTCTGGGCCGCAAGGGCAAGTTCGGCCGACACATCGCCGTCGCTATCCCGCTGGCGGAGTTCGACGGCCTGAAGCGCCGGCTGCTGGCGCACGGCGCCGTGCGGATCGACCCGGAGCACCCGACGCCGTTCGCCCGCTTCTTCTTCCGCGACGCCGACGGCTACGTCTGTGAGGTCGTTGCGGTGGAGCGCCAGGCGGAGGCGTGAGGAGGAAAGCATGCGCCTTGGGCTGGTGACGGACATTCATGATCACATCGAGCCGCTCGCCCGCGCGCTGGAGTTGTTCCACCGGTGCGGCGTCGATCTCGTCGTCACACTGGGGGACAGCTGCGACGCCTTCACCCGGCACAGCCGGGCCGCTGAGGTCGTCGATTTGCTCCGGCAGGCGCAGGCGGTCGGTGTGTGGGGCAACCACGACATGGGGCTGTGCCACGCGGTTGACGAGCGCACGCGCCGGCGCTACTCCCCCGCAGTCCTCGACTACCTGGCGACGATGAAGCCCCGGCTCGTCCTGGGAGAGTGCCACTTCAGCCATGTCGAGCCGGCCGTTGACCCTCACGACGCGCAGGCGCTCTGGTCCTTCGACGAGGAGGAACCGCTGGACTTCGCCCGCCGGGCGCGGCAGAGCTTCGCGGCGGTGACCGAGCGGCTGGTCTTCGTCGGCCACTACCACCGCTGGCTGGCCGCGACGGCGGATGGGCCGCTTGACTGGCGTGGGGAAGCGCCGCTTAGCCTGGCGGGCGAGGGGCAGTACTTCGTGGTGGTCGGGGCGGTCTTCCAGGGGCAGTGCGGCATCCTCGACACGAACCGCGCCGAGTTGTACCCCCTCCCCTGCTGAGAGACGAGGAGTGCGATGGCCGACCTGCACCGGATGGCGGTGGAATGGGTCGGCGACGTGGCGGTCGCCCTGCTGCGTGACCGTTCGCCCCGGGACGAGGATGTGGTGGTTCTCCGCGCGGAGTTCCGCCGGCTCCTCGCCCTGCCGCCGTGCCAGCACGTCGTCATCGACTTCCGCGACGTCGAGTTCTTCGACGCGAACCTCCGTGGGGTACTCGTCTGGCTGTATCGTGAGTTGCAGCAGCGGGACAGCCGCCTGGCACTCTGCGGACTGCCGCCCTGTATGCGGGAACACCCGACGATCGAGCAGTTCGCGTCGTTCCTGACAATCGCGGACCGGCTGGAGGACGCCCTGGCGGCCCTGCGCCCACAAGAAGAGGGAGGCGCCGGCTGACCCGGCGTGCGGTGGGTCAGTCGCGGGGCGTCCTGCAGCCAGACGCAGACAGGGGAGAACACAATGGTAGCGGTCGATGAAGTGCTTCGCGTGAGGCAGGAGCGGATTGACGAGCTGCGCCGCCTGGAGCCGAGGCGGGCGGCTCTGCCGGTGATCGACCTGCAGCGCGGCTTCCTGGACCCGTGCGCGGCCCTGGAGGTGCCGCCGGGGCGCGCCATCATCCCGAACCTGCAGCGCCTGATCGAGGCCTGTCGCCGTCTACCTGAGCCGGTGGCGGGCCTCGGCCGCCGCCCTGGAGAACCGGACGTTCGTGAAGAGGCGCCGGGCGTCCACGGAGTTGGCTGCCGTGCGCGTGGACGCCCGGCGGACACCCTTGCCCTCCATCCAGAAAAGTGCGTCACAGGGGAAGACCGTAACTCTCACGGCCACGGTCCGCGTGTCCGGCAACGGTCACGTACGGCGGGGCGAGCCGCGTTGCCGGACCTCCTTCCTCTCCCCAAGGGTTCGTCGGCGTCGGTCATCCCTCAGCCGAACACCCGCGTGATCGCCTCCTTCATGACGCCGGGGTACAGGTGGCGGTATCGCTTGCGCTGTTCCTCCGACTGATGGCCGACCACCTCGTCGATCACCCGCTGGTCCACGCCCTCGCTCGCCAGCGTCGAGATGAAGGAGTGCCGCAGGACGTGGTAGCCCCGCATCGCTTGCCACTTCGAGTCCGCCACCGTCCGCTTGAAGTGGTCGTGCGCCTCGTCCTTCGTGACCGCCGTCGGTCCGTCGCGCTTCGTCTTGCTGCGCGTGACGCGCTGCGCCTGGCAGGACAGGGGAGGGCATTCAGGCCGGACGGCGAGCCAACCACGGAGGGTGTCGGCCAGCTTCGGGGTGATCGGGGCCGTCCGGGTGGAGCGTTTCCCCTTCAGCCGCTTCTTCTCGCGCACCGTCACGACGCCGCCGGTCAGGTCCACGTCCGTCACGAGCGCCCGCAGAATCTCACTGCGGCGGGCGCCGGTGTAGGCGGCGAAGGCGACCATCGGGAAGACCCACGGCAGCGTGGCGTTCCGGCGGACGTGCTCCAGAAACTCCTCGATCTCCGGTCGGGTCAGGTACAGCCCCTCCCAGGGCGCCGCCTTCTTGTCATCGTCGGGCTTCTCGGCGGCGATGATCGCCTCGATCTCGGCGAACGTGCGGAACGGTTCCTTCTCCTCCTCCTTGGGGAAGCGCAGGCCGCGGCCGGGGAACGCGCCCTTGAGCAGTCCGCCGTGGACGGCCCAGTTCCAGCACGCACGGACGGTCGCGATCTCCTTCTTGAGCGTCACGGGCGCGACGCCCTTCTTGCGCCGCCGTTCCACATGCTCCTGCAGGTTGAGAAGGGTGAGCCCCTGGACACGGAAACGCTCGCCGACCGTCACGGCGAACTGGTTGAGGTGGGTCCGCGACGTCCCAAGGGAGTTCTCCTCGACGGTGCCGTTCGCGTGCGTCTGCAGGTAGTGGTCGATGAGTTGCCGTGCCGTCGTGGTCTCGGGCCTGACGGAAACCACCGGGGCTTTTCCGCCGGCGGCAACGAAATCTTCGAGCGTGACCCCTTCTGGGATTGTCAGCCGGCCGCGTTCGAGGAGGGCGAGCGTCTCGTCCACCTCGGCCCGCTTCGCCTGAGCCTGAGCTTCGGGGACGCTGCCGACGGTGAAGTAGTAGCGCTGTCCCCGGAAGCGGAACGTGCAGTAGTAGGCGTCGCCTTTCTTTCGTACTCCAGCCATGTGCGCCTCCCCTTCGGAAACGCCCTGTAGATGCCCTGTTGGCGGAAAAATGGCGGAAAGTGCCGTCGCCAACGAAAAGGGCCTACGGCATTATTCGCCGTAAGCCCTTGAAAGGAAAGGTGCCGAAGAGAGGACTCGAACCTCCACTCCCGTTAAGGGAACCAGGTCCTGAACCTGGCGCGTCTGCCGTTCGGTCACGTTGCGGTGGCGTGGCAAATGTATGGCAAACGCTGGTTTATCAAGGAGTTTCGGCATTCCTTGGCCACAGTGACATTGTACTCGCGTAGGAGGCACATTGGCA